>NZ_JARUBJ010000002.1:2887500-3194500 GCF_029626145.1 Micromonospora sp. WMMD961 | reverse complement strand
TCATGACCCCGCCGGCCGGGAGCGCCTGCATCAGCCGACCCCGGGCGGTGACCAGCGTCGCCGCATCGGGCAGGGAGAGCACCCCGGCGACGTGCGCGGCGGCGATCTCACCGATCGAGTGCCCGACCAGGAAATCGGGCCTGACGCCGAACGACTCCACCAGGCGGAACAACGCGACCTCGACGGCGAACAACGCCGCCTGGGTGTAGACGGTCTGGTCGAGGTCGTCGCCCTGGGCGATGACGTCGCGGATCGGCCGGTCCAGATGCCGGTCCAGCTCGGCACAGACCGCGTCGAACGCCTGCGCGTACACCGGGAACGTGTCGTGGAGGTCCAGGCCCATGCCCGGTCGTTGCGAGCCCTGGCCGGAGAACACGAACGCGGTCTTGCCGCGCACCACCGACCCGACCACGGGACCGGGTTCGCCGGCCGCGAGCGCCGCCAGTTCGTCGTGCCCGAACACCACTGCCCGGTGGGCGTGCGTCGACCGCGACGACGTCAACGAGAAGCCGACGTCGCGCGGGTCGGCGTCCACCGACGCCAGTCGGGCGGCCTGCCCGCGTAGCGCCTCCGGTGAGCGGGCGGACAACACCCACGGCACGACCTCGGCGGCGTCCGGCCTGTCGTCGGCGGGGGTGTGCACGGTCGGTGGTTCTTCGATGATGACGTGGGCGTTGGTGCCGGAGATGCCGAACGAGGACACCCCAGCCCGGCGCGGGCGACCGTTCACCAGCCACGGCTGCGCCTCGGTCAACAACCGCACCTCACCGGCCGACCAGTCCACCTGCGACGTCGGCGCATCCACATGCAACGTGCGCGGCAGGATCTCGTGCCGCATCGCCTGCACCATCTTGATGATCCCCGCGACACCGGCGGCGGCCTGCGTGTGCCCGAGGTTGGATTTCACCGACCCCAACCACAACGGCCGACCAGGGCGATCCTGCCCATAGGTGGCGAGGAGCGCCTGCGCCTCGATCGGATCACCCAACACCGTCGCCGTGCCGTGCGCCTCCACCACGTCCACGTCAACGCCCGTGAGCCCGGCATCAGCCAACGCCGACCGAATCACCCGCTGCTGCGACGGACCATTCGGCGCCGTCAAACCATTCGACGCACCATCCTGATTAACCGCACTCCCCGCCACCACCGCAAGAACCCGATGCCCATTACGCACCGCATCCGACAACCGCTCCACCAACACCACACCCACACCCTCAGACCAACCAGTCCCCTCCGCAGACTCCGCGAACGACCGACACCGACCATCAACCGACAACCCCCGCTGCCGCGAAAACTCCACAAAAGCCGACGGCGTCGCCATCACCGTCACCCCACCCGCCAACGCCAACGAACACTCACCACGCCGCAACGCCTGACCCGCCAAATGCAACGCCACCAACGACGACGAACACGCCGTATCCACCGTCACCGCCGGACCCTCAAACCCAAACGAATACGAAACCCGACCCGACACCACACTCCCCGAATTACCCGTACCCAAAAAACCCGCAAGACCGTCGGGGCTCTGCTGGGCCAGGCCGGCGTAGTCGTGGTACATCAATCCCGAGAACACACCGGTGTCGGAACCGCGTAGCGATTGTGGGTCGATTCCGGCTCGTTCCAGGGCCTCCCAACTCGTCTCCAACAACAACCGCTGTTGCGGGTCCATGGCCAGGGCCTCACGCGGGGAGATCCCGAAGAACTCGGCGTCGAAATCCGCGGCCTCGGTCAGGAAACCGCCCCGGCTGGTCAGGGACGTCTGCGCCAGCGCCTCCAGGTCCCAACCGCGGTCGGTCGGGAAATCGCCTGTCCCCTCACCATCGGACTCGATCAACCGCCAGAGGCTTTCGGGTGAGTCCACGCCACCCGGGAACCGGCAGGCCATGCCGACGATGGCGATCGGCTCGTCCGCGTGGGCCGCCGCGACCACCGTGTCCGCCGCAACCATCCCGGACAGCTCGGCCACCAGGTGCTCGACCAGCGCGTCCGGGGTCGGGTAGTCGAACACCGTCGTCGCCGACAACCGCAACCCGGTCGCCGCCGACAGCCCGTTGCGGAACTCCACAGCCGTCAACGAGTCGAACCCCAACTCACCGAACGCCTGCGCACCGTCTACCGACCACCCCTGCGGATGACCCAGCACCACAGCCACCCGCGACGACACCAGGTCGAGAAGGGCGGCGCGGCGTGCCTCGTGGCCGAGGTTCGCGAGTCGGTCCCGCAGCGGAGCCGAGGCGGCGGTACGGCGGACGCGTACCAGATGTGTCAGGACCGCCGGGACGCTCCCGGCCGCCCGGACAGCGCGCAGGTCGAGCCGTACGGGCACGGTGACGGCGGCGTCCTCGGCCGCTGCCCGGTCGAAGAGCGCGAGACCCTGGTCCTCGGTCAGTTCGCGGGCGCCGCCCCGGAGGAGGCGTTCCCGGTCGGCGGTGTCGATGCCGGCGGCCATGCCGACAGCCCACGGTCCCCAGGCCAGGGAGACGGCCGGCAGTCCGAGCCCCCGACGGTGCTGCGCCAGAGCGTCCAGGAACGCGTTCCCCGCCGCGTACGCCCCCTGACCGGCGTTGCCGAACACCCCGGCCGCCGACGAGAACACCACGAACGCCGACAACCGCCGATCCCGGGTCAACTCGTGCAGATACCAACCCGCGTCCACCTTCGCCCGCAGCACCGCCGACAGACGGTCCGCGCTCAGCCCGGCGAGGACCCCGTCGTCCAGCACACCGGCCGCGTGCACCACTCCGGACAGGTCCGCAACACCGGCGACCACTGCGGCCAGTGCCTCACGGTCGGCCACGTCCACCGCGACCATCCGCACGGACGCCCCCCGGTCGGCGAGGTCCGCCAGGAGGTCCGCCGCGCCGGGCGCGTCAGCGCCCCGGCGGCTCAGCAGCAGCAGGTCGCGTACCCCGTGGGTGGTGACCAGATGGCGGGCCACCAGTCGGCCGAGTTGACCGGTGGCGCCGGTGACCAGCACCGTGCCGTCGGCCAGACCGAGAGGGCGCGGCGGGGTTCCGGCCGGTGGCCGGGTCAGCCGTGGCGTGCTCGGTTCGCCGTTGCGCAACGCGGCCTGCGGCTCGCCGCTGGCGAGCAGGCTCGGTAGCGCCGCCTCGGACTCGTCGGTGCCGTCGACGTCGACCAGCACGAAACGGTCGGGGTGCTCGGACTGGGCCGCCCGGACGAGTCCCCAGACGGCGGCGGCCCCGGGGTCGGTGACCGGTTCGCCGGCCGTGGCGACCGCACCGATGGTGACGACGACCAGCCGCTCACCGTCCTGCGGCCCGGCGGCCAGCCAGGACTGGAGGGTCTCCAGGACGGCGGCGGTGCGGTGGTGGGTGCCGGTGACGACGTCGCCGTCGGCGGGTTCGACTCGGTGGATCACGACCGGGCCGGTGACGGGGGCGGCGGACGGCGTGTGCGGGAGCCATCCGAGGTGGAACAGCGCGTCGACGCCGGTGCCCGTGGTGGGAGTGGTGAGGGGACGCAGGACGAGGCGGTCGACGGTGAGTACCGGCTGGTCGGCGGTGTCGGTCAGGTCCAGCCGGACGGAATCGGCGTCGAGGCTGCGGACGCGGGCCCGGACCGCCGCGCCGCCGGTCGCGTGCAGGGTGACGCCGGACCAACTGAACGGCACGCTGGCCCCGTCGGCGTGGGCGGGTAGCAGGTCGGCGGCGCCGATGGCGTGCAGGGCGGCGTCGAGCACCGCCGGGTGCAGCGGGAAGCCCTCGACCGGAACAAGCTCGTCGAGCGTGATCTCCGCGTACACCTGCTCGTGGTCGCGCCACGCGGCGCGCAGCGCGCGGAACGTCGGGCCGTAGCGCAGGCCGCGGTCGGCGAAGGCCTCGTAGAGGCCGTCCAGGGCGACGGCGGTCGCGCCGGGCGGCGGCCAGGCGCTCGGCGGCGGGTTCGCCGCGCCGATACCCGGCATGAGGACGCCGAGGGCGTGCTCGGTCCACGTTTCGGCGTCCGGGCTGGCGTGGATGCCGACGGGGCGACGCCCGTCGCTGTCCGGCGCGCCGACCCGGACCTGGACGTGCACGGCGTCGCTGCCGATGGTGAGCGGGATGCCGGTGGTGAGTTCCTCGACGCGGTCGCAGCCGACCCGGTCGCCGGCGGCCAGGGCGAGATCGACGAGGGCGGCACCGGGGACGACGACGGTCCCGGAGAGGGCGTGGTCGGCGAGCCACTGGTGGGTGGCGACGGTCCACCGGCCGGAGACGACGAGTTCGTCCGCGCCGGCCAGGGTGATGGCGGTGTCCAGCATGGGATGGCCGGTGCCGCCGCCGGTGGGGGTGCCGGTGCCGACCGGCCAGTACCGCTGGTGGTGGAAGGCGTAGGTGGGCAGGTCGACGCGGCGCGCGCCGGGGTAGCACGCCGTCCAGTCGACGGCGACGCCGCGCACGAAGACCTGCGCCAGGGCGGTCAGCAGGGTGGCAGGTTGGTCGCGGTCAGATCTCTGCACGGGTACGAACACCGCGTCGGAGACACACTCGGCGCCCATCGCGGAGAGCACCCCGTCCGGGCCGATCTCCACAAAGGTGGCGACGCCGAGACTCTCCAGTGTGGTGATGCCGTCGGCGAAGCGCACCGCTTCACGGACGTGCCGCACCCAGTAGTCGGCGTCCTGCACTGCGGCAACCTGCCCGGTCACGTTGGACACCACCGGGACGCGCGGCGACGCATAGGCAAGGGATTCCGCGACCTCGGCGAACTCGGCCAGCATCGGCTCCATCAGCACCGAGTGGAACGCGTGGCTGACCCGCAGCCGCTTCGACTTCTCGAAGTGCGCCGCAACTGCGGTCACCTCGTCGGCGGCGCCGGACAGCACGACCGAGCGCGGGCCGTTGATCGCGGCGACCGACACCCCGTCGGTGAGCAGCGGCAGCACCTCGGCCTCGCCGGCCCGCACCGCGACCATCACACCGCCGGCCGGGAGTGCCTGCATCAGGCGACCCCGTGCGGTGACCAGCCTGGCCGCGTCCGGCAGTGAGAGCACCCCGGCGACGTGCGCGGCGGCGATCTCACCGATCGAGTGCCCGACCAGGAAATCCGCTGTCACACCGAACGACTCGACCAGGCGGAACAGGGCGACCTCGACGGCGAACAACGCCGCCTGGGTGTAGACGGTCTGGTCCAGGTCGTCGCCGTCGGCGATCACCTCCCGGACCGGCCGGTCCAGGTGCCGGTCCAGCTCGGCGCAGGCGGCGTCGAACGCCTCGCCGTACACCGGGAACGACGACGCCAGGTCCAGGCCCATGCCCGGGCGCTGCGAGCCCTGGCCGGAGAAGACGAAAGCGGTCTTTCCGCGTACCACCGAACCGGTGACCGGGCCGGGCTCACCGGCGGCGAGCGCCGCCAGTTCGTCGGGGCCGAAGACGACCGCCCGGTGCGCGTGCGCCGTGCGGTGGGCGGCCAGGGTGAACCCGACGTCCACCGGGTCGACGTCCGTCATCGCGGCCAGCCGAGCCGCCTGCCCGCGCAGCGCCTCCGGCGACCGGGCGGAGATCACCCACGGCACCTGGACGGGCGCGACGGCATCGATCCGGGGCGGCACCTCCGTGGCCGGCGGTTCCTCGATGATGACGTGCGCGTTCGTCCCGGACACCCCGAACGAGGAGACACCTGCGCGTCGTGGTCCCGGGCGCTGCGGCCACGGCTGGTTGTCGGCGGCGATACGGACCGCGCCAGCGGTCCAGTCGACGTGGGTGGACGGCTGGTCGGCGTGCAGGCTGCGCGGGATCCGGCCGTGGCGCATCGCCATGACCATCTTGATGATCCCGGCGACGCCGGCGGCGGCCTGGGTGTGCCCGATGTTGGACTTGATGGAGCCGAGCCACAGTGGCTGGTCGGCGGGTCGCTCCTGGCCGTACGTGGCGAGCAGCGCCTGCGCCTCGATCGGGTCGCCCAGGGTGGTGCCGGTGCCGTGCGCCTCGACGGCGTCGACGTCGGCGGTGGTGAGGCCGGCGTTGGTCAGCGCGGCGCGGATGACGCGTTGCTGGGACGGCCCGTTCGGGGCGGTCAGGCCGTTCGACGCGCCGTCGGAGTTGACCGCGCTCCCCCGCACCACGGCGAGCACCGGGTGGCCGTTGCGGACGGCGTCGGAGAGCCGTTCGACGAGCAGCATGCCGACGCCCTCGCCCCAGCCGGTCCCGTCGGCGTCGTCGGAGAACGGCTTGCAGCGTCCGTCCGGGGCGAGGCCCCGCTGGCGGGAGAAGGCCAGGAACGCTCCGGGGGTGGCCATCACCGTCACGCCGCCGGCCAGCGCCAGGTCGCACTCTCCCTGCCGCAGCGCCTGGGCGGCCAGGTGCAGCGCGACCAGTGACGACGAGCAGGCGGTGTCCACCGTGACGGCGGTGCCTTCGAGGCCGAACGTGTACGCGATCCGCCCGGAGGCGATGCTGCCGGTGCTGCCGGTGCCCAGCGAACCCTCGGCAGAGTCGCCCAGCTCGCCGACGAGCGCGGCGTAGTCGTGGTACATCACGCCGGTGAAGACCCCGGTCCGGCTGCCCTTGAGCGTGGCCGGGTCGACGCCGGCCCGCTCGAACGCCTCCCAGGACGTCTCCAGCAGCAGGCGTTGCTGCGCGTCGGTGGCCAGCGCCTCCCGGGGTGAGATGCCGAAGAACGCGGCGTCGAAGTCACCGGCCTCGTGCAGGAAACCCCCGTGCCGGGTGTACGACGTGCCGGGGTGGTCCGGGTCGGGGTGGTAGAGCTTCTCCACCTCCCAGCCCCGCTCGGCGGGGAACTCCCCGATGGCGTCGACACCCGAGTCGACGAGCTGCCACAGCGACTCCGGGGAGTCGACACCGCCGGGGAACCGGCAGCTCATGGCGATGATGGCGATCGGCTCGCGGTGCCGCGCCTCGACTTGCTGCAACCGCTCGCTGGTCTCGTGCAGTTCGGCGGTGACGCGCTTGAGATATTCGCGGAGCCGATCTTCGTTCGCCATGGGGATCACCTGTCCGAGAGAGTGTGCGAGCCGGTCAGGACGCGCCGAGGCGGCGGTCGATGAACGCGAACAGCTCGTCGTCGCTGGCTTCGTCGAGCGTTTCGGTGACCGGCGCTTCCGCCCCGGTCACCTCGGCCCACTGGCCGGTGAGCGCCTTCAGCCGGGCCGCGACGCCGTCCCGTACGGCCAGTTCGGCGACGTCGTCCGGCAGCAGGGCGGCGAACGCCTGCTCCAGCCGGGCCAGTTCGTCGAGCAGCCGTGGGGTACGGGCCGGGGCGAGCGTGCTCAGCAGGTGGTCGGCGAGAGCGCGCGGCGTCGGGTAGTCGAAGGTGAGCGTCGCCGGCAGGCTGAGCCCGGTGGCGGCGTTGAGGCCGTTGCGCAGTTCGACCGCCGCGAGCGAGGTGAACCCGAGACCGGTGAACTCCAGGTCCGGGTCGACGGTGTGCGCTCCCCCGTCGCCGATCGTGGCGGCCACCTGGGTGAGGACCACGGTCAGCACCGCCTCGCTGCGGGCGGCCGGGTCGGTCGAGGCGATCTGCTCGGCGAGCGTACGGTCGGGTCCGCGCCGGCTGGTGCGGCGCTTCGGCGCCTCCCGCAGCAGGCCGCGCAGCACCGCCGGCACACTGGCCGGGGTGGCCGTCGGGTCGAGTCGCAGCGGCACCAGGGCCGGCTCGGCGGCGCCGACGCTCAGGTCGAACGCGGTCAGGGCCTGCGCCTCGGTCATCGGCAGGACGCCGGTGCGGGCCATCCGGGCTAGGTCGGCCTCGGTGAGGGTGGCGGCCATGCCGGCGGCCCACGGCCCCCAGGCAAGCGAGGTGCCGGGCAGGCCGGCCCTTCTGCGGTACGCGGCGAGCGCGTCGAGGAACGTGTTGGCGGCCGCGTAGTTGCCCTGCCCCGGGCCGCCGACGACGCCGGCCGCCGAGGAGAACAGCACGAACGCTGTCAACTGCCGGTCCCGGGTCAGCTCGTGCAGGTGCCAGGCGGCCTCGGCCTTGGGGCGCAGGACGGTGGCGACGCGCTCCTCGGTCAGCGCGGTGACCACTCCGTCGTCGAGCATCCCGGCGAGGTGGACGACAGCTGTCAGGTCGGTGAGGCCGTCGAGCACCTCGGCCAGCGCGGTGCGGTCGGCGGCGTCGCAGGCCACCACTGTCGCGGTGGCTCCGGCGGCGGCCAGGTCACGGACGAGGGTGTCGGCGCCCGGCGCGTCCGGGCCCTGCCGGCTGAGCAGCACCAGGTCGGTGACGCCGTGCCGGGTGACCAGGTGGCGGGCGACGACCCGGCCGAGTCCACCGAGGGCGCCGGTGACCAGCACGGTGCCGGTGCCCAGCCCGGTGGTCGCGTCGCTGCCGGCCGGGTAGGGGGTGAGGACGGGGGTGACGACGCCGTCCACACCGATGGCGAGCTGGGACTGTTCGGCTGTCGCCGCGGCACGGATCTCCGCCTCGCCGGTGCCGGGCTCGGCGTCGACGAGCGTGAACCGGCCGGGGTGCTCCGACTGGGCGGCACGGACGAGACCCCAGACGGCGGCTCCGGAGAGGTGGGTGATGTCGCCGTGGGCGGCTCCGGCGGTGACCACTGTGAGGCGGGTGTCGGTGGTGATCGCCGACTGGAGGGCGGTGAGGGTGCGGGCGGTAGCGGTGCGGGTGGCGGCGACCGGGTCGGTGCCGTCCGCCGGGATGCGCAGGATGACGGTCTCGGGGTCGCCGGTGGCGGGCAGGTCGACCGGCGTCCAGTCGAGGCGGTGCAGCACCGACGGCGGCGTGTACGCCCGCAGCCGTAGGGCGGCCACGGAGACGACCGGGTCGCCGACGGCGTCGGCCAGCGTGACCCCGACGGCGTCGCCGACGCTGAGCCGGACCTGGGCTGCCGTGACGCCGGGCTGGTGGATGGTGACGCCGGACCACGCGAACGGCACCGTGGCGGCACCGTCGGCGGTCTGGTCGTCGAGGCCGAGGGTGTGCAGGGCGGCGTCGAGCAGGGCCGGGTGGATGCCGTAACCGCCGGCGCTCACCTCGTCGGGGAGCACGACGTCGGCGTGCACTGTGCCGTCGGTGTCGCGCCAGGCGGTGCGGACGCCCTGGAACGCCGGCCCGTAGTCGAGGCCGCGCCGGAGCAGCTCGTCGTAGAGCCCGTCCACGTCCAGTGGTGCGGCGGCTGCCGAGCGGCCCACCGGGACGACCGGCGTCGGGTCGGGGGGTGCGAGGGTGCCGCTGGCGTGGGCGGTCCAGGTCGTGCCGTCGGTGCTGGCGTGGATGGTGACCGGGCGGTGGCCGTCGTCGGTGGCCGGGCCGACCCGTACCTGGATCTGGGCACCTGCCTCGTCCAGGACGAGCGGGGCGGCGAGGACCAGGTCGTCGAGCCGGTCGCCGGTTCCGGCCGCCAGGGCGGCTTCCACCAGCGCGGTGCCGGGGACCAGGAGTGCGCCGTCGACCCGGTGGTCGGCGAGCCAGGGCACTGTCGCGACCGACCAGTGGCCGGTGAGAACGCGTTCCCCGCTCGCCTCGGCGAGGGTGATCGCGGTGTCGAAGAGGGGGTGGCCGGTGCGGTCGCGGCGTGCGGCGGCGGGGCCCGCCGGCCAGTAGCGGCGGTGCTGGAAGGCGTAGGTGGGCAGGTCGACCAGCCGCCCGCCGGGGTAGCACGGCGTCCAGTCCACCGCGACGCCGCGCACGAAGACCTGAGCGAGCGCGGTGAGCAGGGTGCTCGGCTGGTCGCGGTCAGATCGTTGCACGGGTACGAACACCGCGTCGGCGACGCAGTCCGCGCCCATCGCGGAGAGCACCCCGTCCGGGCCGATCTCCACGAACGTGCTCACACCCCACGACTCCAGGGTGGTGATGCCATCGGCGAACCGAACCGCCTCCCGCACGTGCCGCGACCAGTACGCAGCGTCCTGCGTCGACGCGACCTGCCCGGTCACGTTCGACACGATCGGGATGCGCGGCGACCCGTAGGTCAGCGTCTCGGCAACCTCGGTGAAAGCCTCCAGCATCGACTCCATCAACACCGAGTGGAACGCGTGACTGACCCGCAACCGCTTCGACTTCTCGAACTGGGCCGCGACCGCGTTGACCTCGTCGGCCGCCCCGGACAGCACCACCGACCGAGGTCCGTTGATCGCCGCCACGGACACCCCGTCGGTCAGCAACGGAAGCACCTCAGCCTCGGTGGCCCGCACGGCGACCATGACGCCACCGGTCGGGAGTGCCTGCATGAGGCGGCCTCGGGCGGTGACCAGTCTGGCCGCGTCGGGCAAGGAGAGCACCCCGGCGACGTGTGCGGCGGTGATCTCTCCGATCGAGTGCCCGACCAGGAAGTCCGGGATGACGCCGAACGACTCCACCAGGCGGAACATCGCCACCTCGACGGCGAACAATCCCGCCTGGGTGTAGACGGTCTGGTCCAGGCCGTCGCCGTCGGCGATCACGTCGCGGACCGGCCGGTCCAGGTGCCGGTCCAGCTCGGCGCAGGCCGCGTCGAACGCCTGCGCGTACACCGGGAACGTGTCGCAGAGCGCCAGGCCCATGCCCCGGCGCTGCGAACCCTGGCCGGAGAAGACGAACGCGAGCTTGCCGTCGACCACGTCGCCGGTGACCAGGCTGGCATCCGTCCGGCCCTCAGCGAGCGCTTTCAGGGCGTCCGGCCCGAACGCCACCGCCCGGTGCGGGAAGGCACCGCGCGTGGCGAGGGTGTGCCCGATGTCGACGGGGTCCAGCCCGGGGTGGGTCTCCAGGTGGGTCGACAGCCGGGTCGCCTGGTCGCGCAGACCGTCGGTGGTGGCCGCGGTGAGCGGCCAGGCGCTCGGTCCGCTGCCCGCGTGTCGGGGTACGGGAGCCGGTTCGGGGGCGGCTTCCAGGATGACGTGGGCGTTGGTGCCGGAGACGCCGAACGAGGAGACGGCGGCGCGACGCGGGCGGTCCGGCACTGTCCACTGCCGTTCCTCGGTGAGCAGCGAGACCGCGCCCGCCGACCAGTCGATGTGCGGCGACGGGTCGTCGGCGTGCAGGGTGCGGGGCAGGACGCCGTGCCGCATCGCCTCGATCATCTTGATGATGCCGGCGACACCGGCGGCGGCCTGGGTGTGGCCCATGTTCGACTTGATCGAGCCGAGCCACAGTGGCCGGTCGTCGGGGCGATCCTGACCGTACGTGGCGAGCAGCGCCTGTGCCTCGATCGGGTCGCCGAGCACGGTGCCGGTGCCGTGCGCCTCGACGGTGTCGACGTCGGCGGTGCTCAGGCCCGCGCTGGCCAGCGCAGCGCGGATCACCCGCTGCTGGGCGGGCCCGTTCGGGGCGGTCAGACCGTTGGACGCGCCGTCGGAGTTGACGGCGCTGCCCCGGATGACGGCGAGGATCGGGTGGCCGTTGCGGCGGGCGTCGGAGAGGCGTTCGACGACGAGCATGCCGACGCCCTCGGACCAGCCGGTGCCGTCCGCCCCCGCGCCGAAGGACTTGCAGCGGCCGTCGGCGGAGAGACCGCGCTGGCGGGAGAACTCGATGAAGGTGCCCGGCGTGGCCATCACCGTGACGCCACCGGCGAGCGCCATCGTGCACTCGCCGGTGCGGATCGCCTGCACGGCCAGGTGCAGCGCCACCAGCGACGACGAGCAGGCGGTGTCCACCGTGACCGCCGGGCCTTCCAGCCCGAAGGTGTACGCGACCCGACCGGAGATGACGCTGCCCGCGTTGCCGATGCCGAGCAGACCTTCGACCTCGTCGCCGTCGGGGTCCAGGCGGGACACGTAGTCGTGGTACATGACGCCCGCGAAGACGCCGGTGCGGCTGCCGCGTACGGTCGCCGGGTCGATGCCGGCCCGTTCGAACGCCTCCCACGAGGTCTCCAGCAGCAGTCGTTGCTGAGGGTCCGTGGCGAGCGCCTCGCGCGGGCCGAGCCCGAAGAACGGCGCGTCGAAGTCGGCGGCGTCGGCGAGGAACCCGCCGGACCGGGTGTACGAGGTCCCGGGGTGATCCGGGTCGGCGTGGTAGAGGCGGTCCACGTCCCAGCCGCGGTCGGCGGGGAAGTCGCCGATCGCGTCGCTGCCGGTCTCGACGAGTCGCCACAGGTCCTCGGGTGAGCTGATCCCGCCGGGATAGCGGCAGGCCATGCCGACGATGGCGATCGGCTCGTCGGCGTGACCGGAGGCGGTGACCTCCGGGCTGTCGGGCAGTTCGGTGCCGATCAGCGTCTCGTGCAGGTGGGCGGCGAGGGCGGCCGGGGTCGGGTGGTCGAAGACGAGGGTGGCCGGCAGCCGCAGGCCGGTGGCGGCGTTCAGGCCGTTGCGGAGCTCGACCGCGGCGAGCGAGTCGAAGCCGGTCTCCTGGAACGCCTTGCCGGGGGCGACCGCCTGCCCCGAACCGTGGCCCAGCACGCTCGCGACATGGGTGCGGACCAGGTCGAGGAGTGCTTCCCGTTGGTCGGCCGGGCGCAGGGCGGCGAGTCGCTGGACCAGGGACGCGTCGCCGGTGGCGGCCCGCGCGGCGCCTCGCCGCGTGGCCCGGATCAGGTTGCGCAGCAGCGGGTGGACGGCGGCCGGTGCGGCCCGCCCGGAGGCGAGCCGGAGGGGGACGACTGTGGTGTGTTGGCCGGCCGCGTCGAAGAGGCCGAGGCCGTCCTCGGGTGTGATCAGGGCGAGTCCGCCCCGGCTGAGCCGCTGGACCGCGTCCGGGTCCAGGTCGGCGGCCATCCCGGCGGCCCAGGGCCCCCAGGCGAGCGAGGACGCCGGCAGGCCGGCCCTCTGCCGTAGGTCGGCGAGGGCGTCGAGGAACGCGTTCGCGGCCGCGTAGTTCGCCTGTCCGGGGCTGCCGAGCAGGCCGGCGGCCGAGGAGAACGTCACGAACGCGGTCAGCGGGTGCCCGGCGGTGAGGTCGTGCAGGTGCCAGGCGGCGTCGACCTTCGGCCGGAGTACCGCGGCGAGGCGTTCCGGGGTGAGCGCGGTGACCACACCGTCGTCGATCACCCCGGCGATGTGCAGGACTCCGGTCAGGCTGCCCGCGCCGTCGATGGCCGCGGCGAGAGCGTCGCGGTCGGCCAGGTCGCAGGCCAGGACGGTGCTGGTCGCACCGAGTGCGGCGAGTTCCGCCGTCAGGTCGGCGGCCTCCGGGGCGTCCGGGCCACGGCGGCTGAGCAGCAGCAGGTCGGTGACGCCGTACCGGGTGACCAGGTGCCGGGTGAGTAGTCGACCGAGGGTGCCGAACGCGCCGGTGACCAGGACGGTGCCGGTGCCGAAGTCGTGACCGTCGGCGGGTTCGGTGATCCGGGCCAGGCGGGGTGCGCGCAGGGCGCCGTCCCGGATGGCGATCTGCTCCTCGCCGGTGGCGAGGACAGCGTCCAGGCGGTCGTCGCCGTCGGTGTCGATGAGCAGGAACCGGCCGGGGTTCTCGGTCTGGGCGCTGCGGACCAGGCCCCAGACGGCTGCGCCGGCCAGGTCGGTGACCGGGTCGCCGGGACGGCTGGCGACCGCGCCGCTGGTGACGACAGCGAGTCGGATGTCCCGCTCGACGGCGTCGCGCAGCGCGGTCAGGACGGCGGTGGTGGTGGCATGGGTGGCGGTGACCGGGTCGTCGGTGGCGGTGGCGGGTACGCGCAGCACCTCGGTCCCGGTGCCGTCGGACGTGCCGGGCGCCTCGACCGGGATCCAGTCGAGGTGATGCAGGCCGTCGGTGCCGGCGCTGCGCTCGGCGTAGCGGCGCAGCACCAACGAGTCGGCGGTCAGCAGGGTCCGCCCGAGGGTGTCGGTGAGGTGGACGCTGACGGCGTCGGTGCCGGCGTCGGCCAGCCGCACCCGGGCGGTGATCGCGCCGGAAGCCCGCACTGTGACGCCGGACCAGGCGAACGGCACCCGGGCCTGACCGTCGTCGTCGCCCAGCACGCCGAGGCCGAGTGGGTGCAGGGCGGTGTCCAGCAACGCCGGGTGTACGCCGTACCGGCCGCCGTCCACAGTGGCTGGTAGCTCCACCTCGGCGTGCAGGGCGCCGTCGGTGCCGAGCCAGGCCTGGCGCAGCCCCCGGAACGCGGGGCCGTAGTCGAGACCCCGGCGGCGCAGGGCGTCGTAGAGGCCGCTGGTGTCGATCGCCTCGGATCCGGCGGGTGGCCAGGTGGTCGGCGGGGCGTCGTCGGCGTTCCCGGCGGTGCTGAGGGTGCCGGTGGCATGGGTGGTCCACCGGGTGCCGTCGGGGCTGGCGTGGACGGTGACGGCGCGGCGGCCGGCGCCGTCACCGGTGCGGGTGCGGACCTGGACCTCGACCGGTTGCTCGCCGAGGACCAGCGGGGCGGCCAGGACGAGGTCGTCGACGCGGTCACAGCCGACCTCGACGCCGGCGGCGAGGGCGAGTTCGAGCAGCGCGGTGCCGGGGACGACGACGTCACCGGCGACCTGGTGGTCGGTGAGCCACGGCAGGGCGGTCCGCGACCAGCGGCCGGTGAAGATCCGTTCGTCGCTGTCGCCGGCGAGGGTGAGCATGCCGCCGAGCAGCGGGTGGTCGACGGCGTCGCCGTTGCCGGTCACCGTGGCGGCGGGCCAGTAGCGCTGGTGTTGGAAGGGGTAGGTGGGCAGGTCGACCAGTCGCCCGCCGGTCAGGCACGGCGTCCAGTCCACCGCGACGCCGCGCACGAAGACCTGCGCCAGGGCGGTCAGCAGGGTGGCAGGTTGGTCCCGGTCAGCGCGCTGCACGGGTACGAACACCGCGTCGCTCACGCAGTCGGCGCCCATCGCGGACAGCACCCCGTCCGGGCCGACCTCCACAAAGGTGGCGACGCCGAGACCCTCCAGGGTGGTGATGCCGTCGGCGAACCGGACCGCTTCCCGCACGTGCCGCACCCAGTAGTCGGCGTCCTGGATCTCGGCAATCTGCCCGTTCAGGTTCGACACCACGGGGAGGCGCGGCGACGCATAGGCAAGGGATTCCGCGACCTCGGCGAACTCGGCCAGCATCGGCTCCATCAACACCGAGTGGAACGCGTGACTCACCCGCAACCGCTTCGACTTCTCGAACCGGGCCGCCACGGCCATGACCTCGTCCGCGACGCCGGACAGCACCACCGACCGGGGGCCGTTGATCGCCGCGATGTTCACCCCGCCGGTCAACAGCGGCAACACCTCCGCCTCGGTCGCCCGCACCGCCACCATCACCCCACCGGCCGGCAACGCCTGCATCAGCCGACCCCGGGCCGTCACCAGCCTCGCCGCATCCGCAAGCGACAACACCCCGGCCACGTGCGCCGCGGCGATCTCACCAATCGAATGCCCCACCAGGAAATCCGGCCTGACACCGAACGACTCCACCAGCCGGAACAACGCCACCTCGACCGCGAACAACGCCGACTGCGTGTACACCGTCTGATCCAGCTCGCCGCCGTCGGCGATCACCTCCCGCACCGGACGATCCAGGTACCGGTCCAACTCGGCGCACGCCCCGTCGAACGCCTCCGCGAACACCGGGAACGACGACGCCAGGTCCAAGCCCATGCCCCGGCGCTGCGAACCCTGACCGGAGAACACGAAGGCGAGCTTGCCGTCGACCACGTCGCCGGTGACCAGGCCGGCATCCGTCCGGCCCTCGGTGAGCGCTTCCAGGGCGTCGGGCCCGAACGCCACCGCCCGGTGCGGGTGGGAGCTGCGCCGGGTGAGTGAGTAGCCCAGGTCGACCGGGTCCGCATCGAGGTACGGCAGCAGCCGCCCGGCCTGGGCGCTCAGCGCGCCCGGTTCGGCGGCAGCGAGCGTCCACGGCACCGGCACCGGCAGCGCGGCCGGCAGCGCGGCCGGCGGCTCGACCTGCGGCTCCGGCGTCGGGGGCGCTTCCAGGATCGCGTGGGCGTTGGTGCCGCTGATGCCGAAGGAGGAGACGGCGGCACGAGCCGGACGGTCCGCGTCCGGCCACGGCTGCGGCTCGGTGAGCAGGGACACCGCCCCGGAGGCCCAGTCGACGTGCGGGGTGGGTTCGTCCACGTGCAGGGTGCGGGGCAGCACCCGGTGCCGCATCGCCATGACCATCTTGATGATCCCGGCGACACCGGCCGCCGCGACGGTGTGCCCGATGTTCGACTTGACCGAGCCGAGCCACAGCGGCCGACCGGTCGGGCGGTCCTGCCCGTACGCGCTGAGCAGTGCCTGCGCCTCGATCGGGTCGCCGAGTCTGGTGCCGGTGCCGTGCGCCTCGACGGCGTCCACGTCGGTCGGGGTGAGACCGGCGTCGGCCAGTGCCGCCCGGATGACCCGCTGCTGGGCGGGGCCGTTGGGGGCGGTCAGGCCGTTCGACGCGCCGTCGGAGTTGACAGCGGTGCCCCGCACCACGGCGAGGACGCGGTGGCCCTTGCGGAGTGCGTCGGAGAGCCGTTCGACCAGCAGGATGCCCGCGCCCTCGGACCAGCCGGTGCCGTCCGCGCCCGCCGCGAACGACTTGCAGCGGCCGTCGGCGGACAGGCCCCGCTGGCGGGAGAACTCCACGAACGCGTCCGGGCTGGCCATCACCGTGACGCCGCCGGCCAGGGCCAGTGAGCACTCGCCGGAGCGCAGCGAGCGGACGGCCAGGTGCAGCGCCACCAGCGACGACGAGCAGGCGGTGTCCACTGTGACGGCCGGGCCCTCCCAGCCGAGGGTGTACGCGATCCGCCCGGAGGTGACGCTGGCCGCCGTGCCGGTGAGCCGGTACCCCTCGACCCCGTCGGCGATCTGGTCGCCGGTGCCGTAGCCGGAGAAGGACGCCCCGACGAAGACACCGGCGGGTTCGCCGCGCAGCCCGGCGGGGTCGATACCGGCCCGCTCGACGGCCTCCCACGCGGTCTCCATCAGCAGTCGTTGCTGCGGGTCCATGGCCAGCGCCTCGCGCGGTGAGATGCCGAAGAACGCCGCGTCGAAGCCGGCCACGTCGGCGACGAACCCACCGGCCCGGGTGTACGAGGCGCCGGGCTGGTCCGGATCCGGGTCGTAGAGGGCGTCCAGGTCCCAGCCACGGTCGGCGGGGAACCCGGCGATCGCGTCGGTGCCAGACTCGACGAGACGCCACAGGTCCTCCGGTGAGCCGACGCCGCCCGGGTAGCGGCAGGCCATCCCGATGATGGCGATCGGCTCGTCGGGGACACCGGCGGACGGTGCGACGGTGTGCGCCGCGCGGTCCGCGCCGGACAGCAGGGTGTCCAGTTCGGCGGCGAGCACGGCGGCGTACGGGTAGTCGAAGGCGACGGTGGTGGGCAGGCGCAGGCCGGTCGCGGCGGCCAGGCGGTTGCGCAGCTCGACAGCGGTCAGCGAGTCGAAGCCGAGTTCCCGGAACGGGCGGTCGGCGGGGACGGCGTCGGCGGACTCGTGGCCGAGGACCGCGGCGGCCTCCGCGCGCACCAGGTGCAGCAGGTGCGCCCGGCGCTCCTCGACGGTGCGGCCGGCCAGGAGATCGCCGGCCGGGTCGGTGGCCTGCGGCTCGTCCTCGGCGTCGGTGAGCAACGGCGTGAGCAGAGGACTGTCCCGCCGTACCCTGAAGGCGGGTCCGAAGCGTGACCAGTCCACGTCGGCGACCACCACCGTGGTGTCGCCGGTGGAGACGGCGTGGGCCAGCGCGGCGGTGGCGCGGGTCGGGTTCATCGCCGTGATGCCGCGCCGGGCGAGGTGGGCGGTGACGTCGGCGTCGGCCATGCCGCCGCCGGCCCACGGGCCCCAGGCGATCGCGGTGGCGGGGCGGCCCCGGGCGGCCCGGCGGGCGGCGAGGGCGTCGAGGTACGCGTTCGCGGCGGCGTATCCACCCTGGTCCCCGCTGCCCCACACGCCCGCGATCGACGAGAAGAGCACGAAGGCGTCCAGGTCGTCGCCGAGGAGTTCGTCGAGGTGCCGGGCACCGAGCACCTTCGCGGCGCCGAGGTCACCGATCTCGGTGGGGTCCAGACCGGCCAGTGGGGTCAGGTGGGCGACACCGGCGGTGTGCACGACCGAGCGGACCGGGGTGCCGTCCGCGCGGAGCGTCGCGATCAGGGTGGCGAGGGCGGCGCGGTCGGTGACGTCGCAGGCGACGGCGGTGAGCTGGCAGTCGGTCCCGGCCAGGTCGGCGGTCAGCGCGTCCAGGCCGGGCGCGTCCGGGCCCCGGCGGCTGACCAGGACGACCCGGTCCGCGCCGTTGTGCGCGGCCCAGCGGGCGACGTGCGCGCCGAGCGCCCCGGTGCCGCCGGTGACCAGGACGGTGCCGGTCGGTTGCCAGGGTTCGGCGGCGGTGCTGGGGGCGCGGTCGATGCGTCGGGCGTGCAGGCCGTCGGCGCGGACCGCGACCTGGTCCTCGCCGGTGCTGCCGGCCAGGACCGCGACGAGCTGGTCGGTGACGTCGCCGGCCAGGTCGACGAGGCCACCCCAGGTGTCGGGGTGTTCGAGGGCGGCCACCCGGCCGAGGCCCCAGATCGCGGCCTGGGCGGGGTCGGGCGCGATGCCGTCGGTGCCGGTGGTGACGGCCCCGGTGGTGACGGTCCAGATCGGCGCGGTGGTCCCGGCGGTGGTCGCCGCGTGGAGCAGGGCGAGCAGGTCGGCAGTGGCGTCGAGGTCGCCGGTGCGCGAGGGTACGTGCAGGATGCCGGCCAGCTCGTCGGTGAGGTGCGCGGCGACGCCGATCTCCGGGGTGGCACCGTGTCGGGTCAGCAGGTCGTGCAGCCGCTGCGCGGTCGGGTCCGCCGGGTCGGCGACGATGCGCCACGCCCCGGCGAGCGTGCCGGTGGGCAGGGTGGCGACGGGCTGCCAGCTCTCCCGGTACCGCCACTCGCCAGGCGCGCTGCTCGCGGGCTTCGGCAGCTCCGGCCAGTAGTAGCGGCGTTGGAAGGCGTAGGTGGGCAGGTCGACGGTGCGGGCGGCGCTGTGGCACGGCGTCCAGTCCACCGGTACGCCGCGCACGAAGAGGCCGGCCAGGGCGGCGAGCAGGGCGGCGGACTGGTTCCGGTCGGCCCGCTGCACCGGTACGAACACCGCGTCGCTCACGCAGTCGGCGCCCATCGCGGAGAGGACCCCGTCGGGGCCGATCTCCAGGAAGGTCTTGACGCCCAGGGTCTCCAGGGTGGTGATGCCGTCGGCGAAGCGCACCGCCTCCCGCACGTGCCGCACCCAGTACGCGGCGTCCTGCGTCGACGCGACCTGCCCGGTCAGGTTGGACACCACCGGGATGAGCGGCGTCCCGTAGGTCAGCGTTGCCGCCACCGAGGCGAACTCGGCCAGCATCGGCTCCATCAACACCGAGTGGAACGCGTGACTCACCCGCAATTGCTTCGACTTCTCGAAGTGCGCCGCGACGGCGGTGACCTCCTCGGCCACACCGGACAGCACCACCGAACGAGGACCGTTCACCGCCGCGACCGACACCCCGCCGGTCAGCAGCGGCAGCACCTCCGCCTCGGTGGCCCGCACCGCGACCATCACCCCACCGGCCGGCAACGCCTGCATCAACCGACCCCGCGCGGTGACCAGCGTTACCGCGTCGGACAGGGACAACACCCCGGCCACGTGCGCGGCGGCGATCTCACCGATCGAATGCCCCACCAGGTAGTCCGGGGTCACCCCGAACGACTCCACCAGGCGGAACAGGGCCACCTCGACCGCGAACAACGCCGCCTGGGTGTAGATCGTCTGGTCCAGGTCGTCGCCCTCGGCGATGACGTCGCGGACCGGCCGGTCCAGGTGCCGGTCCAGCTCCGCGCAGACCGCGTCGAACGCCTCCGCGTACACCGGAAAGGCCTCGGCCAGGTCCAGGCCCATGCCCGGGCGTTGCGAACCCTGGCCGGAGAACACGAATGCCAGTGGGCCGCGGGTGACGGTGCCGCGCAGGACGCCGGCCGTGGCGCGTTCCTCGGCGAGCGCCGTCAGCGCGGCGAGCCGTTCCGCCGGGTCGGTGCCGGTGATCGCGGCGCGGTGCCGCAGGCCGGCACGGGTGGTGGCCAGCGAGTGCGCCACGTCGGCGGGGTCGGCGTCGGAGTCGGCGAGGTGACCGGCGAGGCGGGCCGCCTGGGCGCGCAGGGCGGCGTCGTCGTGCCCGGAGAGCAGCAGCGGCGCCGGGACCGTGGACGGTTCGCGGGGCTGCTCCTCGTCCCCGGCCGGTGCCTGCTCGACGATGACGTGGGCGTTGGTGCCGGAGACGCCGAAGGCGGAGACACCCGCCCGGGCCGGGTGGTCGCCGGATGGCCAGGGGCGGGCCTCGGTGAGCAGTTCCACCGCCCCGGCCGACCAGTCGACGTGCGGGGTGGGCGCGTCGACGTGCAGGGTCTGCGGCAGTGTGCGGTGCCGCATCGCCATGACCATCTTGATGATCCCGGCGACACCGGCGGCGGCCTGGGTGTGGCCGATGTTCGACTTGATCGAGCCGAGCCAGAGCGGGTCGCCCTCCCCTCGGTCGCGGCCGTAGGTGGCGAGCAGCGCCTGCGCCTCGATCGGGTCGCCGAGGACGGTGCCGGTGCCGTGCGCCTCGACGGCGTCCACGTCGGCGCCGGTGAGCCCGGCGTTGTCCAGGGCGGCCCGGATGACCCGCTGCTGGGACGGCCCGTTCGGTGCGGTGAGGCCGTTGGACGCGCCGTCGGAGTTGACCGCGCTGCCCCGGATGACGGCGAGCACCGGGTGGCCCAGCCGGCGGGCGTCGCTGAGCCGTTCCACCAGCAGCAGCCCGACGCCCTCACCCCAGCCGGTGCCGTCGGCGGCCGAGGCGAACGACTTGCAGCGGCCGTCCGCCGCGAGCCCGCCCTGTCGTTCGAACTCCTCGAACGCGCCGGTGGTGCACATGACCGTCGCGCCGCCGGCCAGCGCCATCGTGCACTCGCCCTGCCGCAGCGACTGGACCGCCAGGTGCAGCGCGACCAGCGACGACGAGCAGGCGGTGTCGACGGTGACGGCCGGGCCTTCGAGACCGAAGAAGTACGACAGGCGGCCGGAGACCACGGCTGCCGCGTTCCCGGTGAGCAGGTGACCCTCGTCGGCGATCGGCGTGCGCATCAGCACCGACGCGTAGTCCTGGGTGTTGGAGCCGACGAAGACGCCGACCTGGTGGCCACGCAGCGAAAGCGGGTCCACACCGCCGCGCTCCAGGGCCTCCCAGGCGGTTTCCATGAGGAGCCGCTGCTGCGGGTCCATGGCGACGGCCTCCCGGGGCGAGATGCCGAACAGCGCCGCGTCGAACTCACCGGCCGCGTCCAGGAACCCCGCCGGGCGGGCGTACGAGGCGGCCGGGTCCCAGCCGCGGTCGTCCGGGAAGCCGGACAGGGCGCCGGCGCCGTCGGCGACGAGACGCCAGAGAGCCTCGGGCGAGTCGACACCGCCGGGGTACCGGCAGGCCATCCCGACGACCGCGATGGGTTCCCGCTGCGCCTCGGTGAGCCGGCGGTGCTGGTGACGCAGACGCTCGTTCTCCTTCAGGGAGGAGCGCAGTGCCTCGACGAGCTTGTCGCTGGAGGTGGCCATCATGAGCTCCGCACGTCGGTGGTTCAGCGAGAGGAATCGAGTGCCAGCCGGATGAGGTCGTCCTCATCCAGCCCGTCGAGGTCGGTGCCGTCCGGTTCCCCGGCGGCGGGTTCGGCGTCGTCGCCGTCGGCGAGGCGCAGCAGAGCGTCGAGCAACCCGGCGGCCCGCAGCCGGGCCGGGGAGATCGCGGCGAGCGCCTGCCGGATGCGGGCGTCGTCGTCGACCTCGTCCGGTCCGAACAGCTCGTCGTGCAGGTGCTCGGCGAGGACGAGGGCGCTGGGGTAGTCGAAGACGAGGGTGGTGCTGAGCCGCAGGCCGGTGCTCGTGTTGAGCCGGTTGCGCATCTCGATCGCGGTCGCCGAGTCGAAGCCCAGCTCCCGGAACGCCCGCTCCGGTTCGACGGACTCGGCCGACGGGTGGCCGAGGACTGCGGCGGCCTCCGCCCGTACCGTCTGGAGCAGGGCCCGGTGCCGCTCGCCGTGGGACCTGTCGCGCAGCCGGGTGTAGAGCGCGGACGCCCCCTGTCCGCCGATCGCGGCCTGGTCGGCGTCGCGGATCCGGCGTACCTGCGGCAGTTCGTGCAGCAGCGGCCGGGGCCGGGCCGACTCGTAGGCGGGCGCGAACCGCTGCCAGTCGACGTCGGCGATGGCGACGAAGGTCTCGTCGTGGTCCAGGGTGCGGGCCATGGCGGCGATGGCCAGGTCGGGTGCCATCGCGGCCAGGCCGCGTCGGCGCAACTGCTCGACGATCACGGCGTCGGACATGCCGCCGCCGTCCCACACCCCCCAGGCGATCGAGGTGGCGCGCAGACCACGGGCCCGGCGACGGGCGGCGAGCGCGTCGAGGTACGCGTTGGCCGCCGCGTACGCGCCCTGCCCGCCGCCGCCCCAGACCCCGGCGTTGGACGAGAACAGGACGAACGCGCCGACGTCTCCGACCAGGTCGTCGAGCAGGGCGGCGCCGGCCGCCTTGCCGTTGACCACGTCGGCGAACTCGTCCAGTCCGGTGTCGGCCAGCGGTGCCGAGCGGGCGACGCCGGCGGCGTGGAAGACCGCGGTCAGGTCGGTGATGCCGTCGAGCAGGCCGGTGAGGGCGTCCCGGTCGGCGGTGTCGCAGGCGGCGATGGTCACCCGGGCACCGAGCTGTTCCAACTCGGTACGCAGGTCGCCGGCGCCGGGGGCGTCCGGGCCTCGACGGCTGGTGAGCACCAGGTGCGAGGCGCCGCGTCCGGCCAGCCAGCGGGCCACGTGTGCGCCGATCGCGCCGGTGCCGCCGGTGATCAGCGTGGTGCCGGACGGCGTCCATCCGGTCGAGGGTGTCGGGTTGTCGAGCGGGGCGGGGCGCAGGCGTCGCGCGTGCACGCCGCTGTCGCGTACCGCGATCTGGTCCTCGTCGTCGATGCCGGCGACGGCGGCTTGGAAGCGGGTGAGCGCGGTGTTGTCGAGCCGGGTCGGTAGGTCGATCAGGGCGCCCCAGCGGTCCGGCTGTTCCAGGCCGAGCACCCGGCCGGTGGCCCAGACCTGGGCGGGTCCGGTCAGCGGCGGCGCGTCGGTGGCGGTGACGGTGACCGCGCCGCGGGTGACGATCCGCAGCCGGCCGGGGATCCCGGCGTCGGCCAGGGCCTGGACCAGCAGCACGGTCGCGGTCAGGCACTGTGGGACGGCACCGTCGGTGTCCGGGGCCACGGCCAGCAGGGACAGCACACCGGAGACGGCGGGTTCCGGGCCGGCCGCCGCCCTCAGTTGTGCGGTCAGGGCGGCCCGGTCGGCCGCCGCCGGGTCGACCTCGACGATGACGGCGGTGCCGCCGGCCTGCTCGATCGCGGCGCCGGCGAATTCGGTGACGGTGCGCGCGGTGGCGGTGCTGAGCAGCAGCCAGGTGCCGGTGAGTAGCGCGTCGGGCGGCTCGGGCAGGGCGGTCCAGCCGACGGTGTAGCGCCAGCCGTCGATGGTGCCGCGCTCCGTGCGGGTACGCCGCCAGGCGGTGAGGGCGGGTAGCAGGTCGTCGCCGCCGTTGGTGATCCCGAGCGGGGTGAGGTCGCCGTTCTCGACTGCCTGCCAGAACTCGCTGTCCACCGGGTCCACCGCTGACGTCGGCGGGTCGCCGGCCGGCCAGTAACGCTGGTGTTGGAAGGGGTAGGTGGGCAGGTCGACGGTCCGGGTGGCCGGGATGATCGTGGTCCAGTCGACCGGTGCGCCGTGCACCCACGCCTCGGCCAACGAGCGGACCAGTTGCCCGGGGCCGCCCTCACCTCGGCGCAGCGTTCCCACCGTCGCCACGTCGGCGGTGTCGGCGATCGCCCCGGTCAACACCGGGTGCGCGCTGACCTCCACGAAGATCCGGTGCCCCGCCGCGTAGGCGGCCGCGACCGCCAGATCGAGGCGGACCGGCTGGCGCAGATTGCGGTACCAGTACCCGGCGTCCATCACACCGCCGTCCTCGACTGTCGAGAACACCGGCACCGTCCCGGCCTGCGGTTGCACGCCGTCGAGCAGACGGGACAGCTCCGCCTGCACCGGCTCGACCAGGGGGCAGTGCGACGCGTAGTCGACCTTCACCCGCCTGGCCCGCACCCCGGCCGCCTCAGCGGCCACCAGGAACGGATCCAGGTCCGCACCCGCCACCACGACACTGGTCGGACCGTTGACCACCGCCACACTCACACCCTCGGTCAGCAACGGGGTGACCACGTCCAGACCGGCGTTGACCGAGACCATTCCACCGCTGCCCGCGATCGACAGCAGAGCCTGGCTGCGCAACGCGACCACCTTCGCCGCGTCACCGAGCGACAACACCCCGGCCACACACGCCGCCGCGATCTCCCCCTGCGAATGACCGATCACCGCATCAGGGGTCACCCCCTTGGCCTTCCACACCTCGGCCAACGCGACGTGCACCGCCCACAACACCGGCTGCACCACATCCACCCGCTCCAACGGGTCATCCGAGCGCAACACGTCCAACAGGTTCCAGTCCACCAACGGCGCCAGAGCCGCCGCACACTCCGCGATCCGCGCCGCGAACACCGGCTCCGCATCCAACAACCCGGCCGCCATGCCGACCCACTGCGAACCCTGGCCGGGAAAGACGAACACCACACCGGCCGAACGCGCCACACCGGACACCACAGTGCCCGACGGCAACCCGTCGGCCAACGCCACCAGACCGGACCGGTGGTCCGGGCCGAGCACCACGGCCCGGTGGTCGAAGACAGCACGGGACGCGGCCAGCGAGTGCGACACCTCCCCGGCATCGCCTTCCCACGCCGCGAGGCGCTGCGCCTGAGCGGCGACCGCCTGCGGGCTGCGCCCCGACAGCAACCACGGCACACCCGACTCGGTCACCACCGACTCGACCACCGGTGCGACCGGCGGCTCCTCGATGATCACGTGGGCGTTGGTGCCGGAAACCCCGAACGACGACACCCCCGCCCGTCGGGGGCGCTGCCCCGCCGGCCACGGCCGCGCGTCGACGAGCAGCTCCACCGCGCCGTCGGACCAGTCGACGTGCCCGGTGGGCCGCTCGACGTGGACGGTCCGCGGCATGGTGTCGTGCCGCATCGCCATCAGCATCTTGATGATCCCGGCGACACCGGCGGCGGCCTGGGTATGCCCGATGTTCGACTTGATCGAGCCGAGCCACAGCGGCTGGTCGGCGGGCCGGTCCTGGCCGTAGGTGGCGAGCAGCGCCTGGGCCTCGATCGGATCACCGAGCCGCGTGCCGGTGCCGTGCGCCTCGACCGCGTCCACGTCGGCGGTGGTCAGGCCGGCGTCCGCGAGGGCGGCGCGGATGACGCGTTGCTGCGACGGGCCGTTCGGGGCGGTCAGCCCGTTCGACGCGCCGTCCTGGTTGACAGCGGTGCCGCGCACCACGGCGAGCACCCGGTGACCGTTGCGGACCGCGTCGGAGAGCCGCTCGACAAGCAGCACACCGGCGCCCTCCGCCCAGCCGGTTCCGTCGGCGTCGTCGGAGAAGGACTTGCACCGGCCGTCCGGGGCGAGGCCGCGCTGCCGGGAGAAGTCGACGAACGTACCCGGGGTGGCCATCACCGTCACCCCGCCGGCCAGTGCCATGACGCACTCGCCGTTGCGCAGCGCCCGCACCGCGAGGTGCAGTGCCACCAGGGAGGACGAGCACGCGGTGTCCACGGTGACCGCCGGGCCCTCCAGGCCGAAGGTGTACGCCACCCGGCCCGAGACGACACTGCCGGCGTTACCGACACCCAGCAGACCCTCGACTCCGTCAGCCGAGCCGAGCTGGCTGACGTAGTCGTGGTACATGACCCCAGCGAACACACCCACCTGCGCTCCCCGTACGACCGCCGGGTCGATCCCGGCCCGCTCGAACGCCTCCCAGGAGGTCTCCAACAACAGCCGCTGCTGCGGATCCATGGCGAGGGCCTCCCGGGGCGAGATCCCGAAGAATCCCGCGTCGAAGTCGCCCGCGTCGTAGAGGAAACCGCCCTCCTTGGTGTACGTGGTCCCAGGATTGTCAGGATCGGGATCGAACAACACCCCTACATCCCAGCCCCGGTCAGGGGGGAACTCCCCGATCGCGTCACCGCCGGTGTCGACCAGCTGCCAGAGGTCCTCGGGTGTCGTCACACCTCCGGGGTAGCGGCAGGCCATGCCGACGATCGCGATGGGTTCGTCGGCCGTGACCGCCCTGCTCACACCGGCCGTGGGGCCTTCGTCGCCGCCACCGAGGGCGGTGTTCAGGTGTTCGGCGAGGGCGACTGGGGTCGGGTAGTCGAAGACCAGGGTGGCGGCCAACCGCAGCCCGGTCGCGGCGTTCAGACCGTTGCGCAGCTCGACGGCGGCGAGCGAGTCGAAGCCGAACTCGCTGAACGGGCGGTCGGCGACGACGGCCCGCCCGGAGCCGTGGCCCAGCACACCGGCGACGTGGGTGCGTACCAGATCCAGCAGTTGGTCCCGGCGCGCGCCCGGCGCCAGACCGGCGAGCCGGCGCACCAGTGCGGCGTCTCCGGATGCCCGACCGGCACGTGGCCGGGGGATCGCGCGGACCATGCCGCGCAGGACGCCGGGGACGTGCGACGGTGTCGCCGACGGGTCGAGGCGGACCGGTACGAGCAGGGCCGGACCGTCGGCGCCGGCCTGGTCCAGCGCGGTGAGCGCCGCGTCGGTCGGCAGCGGCAGCACACCGGAGCGGGCCATCCGGTCCAGTTCGGCCGGGGCGAGACCGGCGGCCATGCCGTCCGCCCACGGTCCCCAGGCCAGCGAGGTCGCGGGCAGTCCGGCGGAGCGCCGGTGCGCGGCGAGGGCGTCGAGGAAGGAGTTGGCGGCGGCGTAGTTGCCCTGCCCCGGGCCGCCGAAGACGCCGGCGGCGGAGGAGAACGACACGAACGCGGAGAGGTTCCGGTCCCGGGTGAGGTCGTGCAGGTGCCAGGCGGCGTCGACCTTCGGCCGCAGGACGGCGGCGGTGCGGTCCGGGGTGAGCCGGTCGACCGTACCGTCGTCGAGGACCCCGGCGATGTGCACGACGGCGGTCAGGTCGGGTGCCGCGGCGAGGACGGCCGCGAGGGCGTGCCGGTCGGCCGCGTCGGCGGCCACCACTCTCGCGGTGGCGCCCAGGGCGGCCAGGTCGGCGACCAGCTCGGCCGCGCCCGGCGTGTCCGCGCCCCGGCGGCCCAGCAGGATCAGGTCGGTGCTGCCGTGCTGCGCCACCAGATGCCGGGTGACGATCCCGCCGAGCGCGCCCAGGGCGCCGGTGACCAGCACGGTTCCGGTGCCGAGGGCCGGGCCGTCGCCGGTCGGGCGGTGCGGAACGAGCCGGGGTACGAGGACAGCGGCGCCGCGTACCGCGACCTGGTCCTCCCCTGCCGCGGTGATGGCTGCCAGCCGGGCGTCGTCCGGGTCGGCGCCGGGTTCGACGTCGACCAGCAGGAAGCGGCCGGGGTGCTCGGACTGGGCGCTGCGGATCAGGCCCCAGACCGCGGCGCCCGCCGGGTTCGGAACCGTGTCGTCCGCGACAGCCGCCACCGCGCCGGTGGTGAGGACGAGCAGACGGGTGTCGTCCTGTGCGAGGACGGCCTGCGCGGCGGCGAGTGCCTGCACCGTCAGCGTGTGCGCGGCGGCGGCCTGGTCGCCGGGGATCGGCGGGACGCGCAGCACGGTCAGGTCCGGCGCGGTCGCCTCCACGGGTACCGGGATCGGCGACCAGGTCAGCGTGTGCAGCACCGACGGCGGGGCGTACGGCCGCAGGAGCAGGGACTCCACTGTGACAGTGGGGCGGCCGAGGTCGTCGGTCAGGTCGATCCGGACGGTGTCGGCGGCGGTACGGGTCAGCCGGGCCCGGGCGGCGCTGCCGGTCTGACCGTGCCGGGTGACACCGGTCCAGGAGAACGGCACCTTGGCGTCCCGTCCGGCGTCACCGGTCAGGCCGAGGGCGTGCAGGGCGGCGTCCAGCAGCGCCGGGTGCGCCGCGTACCCGTCGGCGTCACCGTCGAGGGCCAGGTCGGCGTGGATGGTGCCGTCGGTGGCCCGCCAGGCCGCGCGCAACCCCCGGAAGGCGGGACCGTAGTCGAGGCCACGGTCGGCCAGGTCGTGGTAGAGGTCGCCGAGATCGAGGGGGGTCGCCCCGGGTGGGGGCCATTCGCCGGTCGCCGGGGCGGGCTCTGTGGCAGGGCTGACCGTGCCGGTGGCGTGTGCCGCCCACCGCACCCCGTCGGTGGTGGCGTGCACCGCTACGGGTCGCCGTCCGGCGTCGTCGGCCGGGCCGACCCGGACCTGCAACTGCACGCCCCGGTCGCCGGCCACCACCGGGGCGGAGAGGACGAGGTCGTCGACGTGCTCGCAACCGGCCTCGGTGCCGGCCGCGAGGACCAGTTCGAGCAGCGCGGTGCCGGGCACGACGACCGAGCCGGCGATGCGGTGGTCGGCCAGCCAGGGCACCGAGCCGGTGCTCCAGTGGCCGGTGTGCACGCGCTCGTCGTCGCTGCCGGCCAGCGGGACCATCGCGCCGAGCAGCGGGTGACTGCCGGCGCCGGCCTCGCCGACGGCGGCGGCCGGCCAGTAGCGGCGGCGTTGGAAGGGGTAGGTGGGCAGGTCGACCAGTCGCCCGCCGGTCAGGCACGGCGTCCAGTCGACAGCGACGCCGCGCACGAAGACCTGCGCCAGGGCGGTCAGCAACGTGGTCGGCTGGTCCCGGTCAGACCGTTGCACGGGTACGAACACCGCGTCGGAGACACAGTCGGCGCCCATCGCCGAGAGCACCCCGTCCGGGCCGATCTCCACGAACGTGCTCACACCTGCGGCCTCCAAGGTAGCGATGCCGTCGGCAAACCGGACCGCTTCCCGCACGTGCCGCACCCAGTACGCCGCGTCCTGCGACGACGCGACCTGCCCGGTCACGTTCGACACCACCGGGATACGCGGCGAGTCGTAGGCCAGGCTTTCCGCCACCTGCGCGAACTCGGCCAGCATCGGCTCCATCAACACCGAGTGGAACGCGTGACTCACCCGCAACCGCTTCGACTTCTCGAACCGGGCCGCCACGGCCATGACCTCGTCCGCGACGCCGGACAGCACCACCGACCGGGGGCCGTTGATCGCCGCGATGTTCACCCCGCCGGTCAACAGCGGCAACACCTCCGCCTCGGTCGCCCGCACCGCCACCATCACCCCACCGGCCGGCAACGCCTGCATCAGCCGACCCCGGGCCGTCACCAGCCTCGCCGCATCGGGCAGGGACAGCACCCCGGCGACGTGCGCCGCGGCGATCTCACCAATCGAATGCCCCACCAGGAAATCCGGCCTGACACCGAACGACTCCACCAGCCGGAACAACGCCACCTCGACCGCGAACAACGCCGACTGCGTGTACACCGTCTGATCCAGCTCGCCGCCGTCGGCGATCACCTCCCGCACCGGACGATCCAGGTACCGGTCCAACTCGGCGCACGCCGCGTCGAACGCCTCCGCGAACACCGGGAACGACGACGCCAGGTCCAAGCCCATGCCCCGGCGCTGCGAACCCTGACCGGAGAACACGAACGCCGTCCGGCCGGCCACCGGTACACCGGTGACCAGCGCGGGGTCCTGCCGACCGGCGGCGAGGGCTTCCAGGGCTTCGCGACCGAACGCCACCGCCCGATGTGGAAGGCGGGCCCGCCCGGCGAGGGTGTACGCGGCGTCGACCGGGTCCAGGTCGTCGCCGCCGAGCAGCCGGGTGGCCTGCGCGGTCAGCGCTTCCGGGTTGCGGGCGGACAGGACCAGCGGCACGTCGACCCCGCTCAGGCGGGCCGGCTCCTCGCGGGCCGGCTCCTCGGGTGCCGCTTCGAGGATGACGTGCGCGTTGGTGCCGGAGACCCCGAACGAGGAGACCGCCGACCGGCGGGGACGCCCGTCACCGGTCCACTCGCGGGCCTCGGTGAGCAGGGTGACCGAGCCGGCCGACCAGTCGACGTGCGAGGTCGGCTCGTCGGCGTGCAGGGTGCGGGGCATCAGCCCGGCCCGCATCGCCATGACCATCTTGATGATGCCGCCGACCCCGGCGGCGGCCTGGGCGTGCCCCAGGTTCGACTTGACCGAGCCGAGCCACAGTGGCCGGTCGGCGGCGCGGCCCTGCCCGTAGGTGGCGAGCAGCGCCTGCGCCTCGATCGGGTCACCGAGCACGGTGCCGGTGCCGTGGGCCTCCACCACGTCGACGTCGGAGGTGGACAGACCGGCGTCGGCGAGCGCGGCCCGGATCACCCGCTGCTGGGCGGGGCCGTTCGGAGCGGTCAGACCGTTCGACGCGCCGTCGGAGTTGACCGCCGTGCCACGGACCAGCGCGAGCACCGGGTGCCCGTGTCGGCGGGCCGTGGAGAGCCGTTCGACCAGCAGCACGCCGACGCCCTCGGACCAGCCGGTGCCGTCGGCGCCCGCCCCGAACGCCTTGCAGCGCCCGTCGGCGGCGAGCCCACCCTGTCGGGAGAACTCCAGGAACATCGTCGGTGTCGCCATCACCACGGCGCCGCTGGCGACGGCCATCGCGCACTCGCCGTTGCGGATCGCACGAATCGCCAGGTGCAGCGCGACCAGCGACGACGAGCACGCGGTGTCCACGGTGACCGCCGGGCCCTCGAACCCGAACGCGTACGCGAGCCGGCCCGAGATGACACTCGCGGCGGTGCCGGTGAGCAGGTAGCCGGTGCTGGCGTCCCGGCCCTGCAGCAGGGTGTCGTAGCCCTGGGCCGAGGCACCCACGAAGACGCCGACCGGCTCCCCGCGAACCGTCTCCGGGTCGATGCCGGCGCGTTCCAGGGTCTCCCAGGTGGATTCCAGCAGCAGCCGCTGCTGCGGGTCCATGGCCAGGGCCTCGCGCGGTGAGATGCCGAAGAAGTCGGCGTCGAAGTCGGCGGCGTCGTGCAGGAAGCCACCCCGGTCGGTGGCCGAGCCGCCGTCGCTGTCGGTGTCGAAGAGGTCGGCTCGCCACCCCCGGTCCGTCGGGACCGCGCTGATGCCCTCGGCGCCGTCGGCGACCAGCCGCCACAACTCTTCCGGGGTGCTGATGCCCCCCGGGTAGCGGCAGGCCATCGCGACGATCGCGATCGGGTCGTCGTCGTCCCCGGCGGCCTCCGTGGAGGGTGGGGGTGCCTCGGGGATCGCGGCGCCGAGCAGTTCGTCGCGCAGGTGGGCGACGAGCGCGAGCGGGCTGGGGTGGTCGAAGGCGAGGGTCGCGGACAGCCGGAGCCCGGTCACGGCGGTGAGCCGGTTGCGGAGTTCGACGGCGGTCAACGAGTCGAACCCGAGTTCCTTGAAGGCTCGGCCGGCGACGACGTCGGACGGGGCGTGCCCGAGGACCGCGGCGACGTCCGCCACGACGATGTCCAGGAGGATCCGTTCCGCTTCGGCGGGTGCGGTGGCCAGGCGGCGGCGCAGCGCGGTCGCCGGGTCGGCGGGCCCGGCGCTACCGGCCGGGCGGGTGACGCCGCGGACGAGGCCGCGCAGCAGCGGCGGCGGCGTGGCGCCGGCGGAGACGGTACGGGCGAGTCGCACCGGGACGGTCAACGACTCGTCGACGCCGAGCGCCGCGTCGAGCAGTGCCAGTCCTTCGCCGGTGCTGAAGCCGAGCACACCGGTGCGGTCCATGCGCCGCGTGTCAGTGTCGTCCAGCCGCCCGGCCATGCTGGTCGTGGCGGTCCACGGGCCCCAGGCGAGCGAGATCGCCGGCCGGCCCTGCGCGCGCCGGTGCGCGGCGAGCCCGTCCAGGAACGCGTTCGCTGCCGCGTAGTTGGCCTGACCGGCCGCACCGAGCAGCCCGGACAGGGACGAGAAGAGCACGAAGGCGGCGAGCGGCTGGTGCCGGGTGAGGTCGTGCAGGTGCCAGGCCGCGTCGACCTTCGGGCGCAGCACGCCGGTCAGCCGGCCCGGGGTCATCGCGCCGAGCACGCCGTCGTCGAGGACGCCGGCGAGGTGGACGACGGCGGTGAGCGGCCGGTCCGCGGTGCTGGCCGCGATCAGGGCCGCGGCGGCGCTGCGGTCGGCGACGTCACAGGCGGCCACTGTCACGCTCGCACCGAGGTCGCGCAGCTCATCGGCGAGGTCGGTCGCGCCGGGCGCGTCCGGGCCGCGTCGGCCGGCCAGCACCAGGTGCCGAACGCCGTGGGTGGTGACCAGGTGCCGGGCGACGGCGGCACCGATCGCGCCGGTGCCGCCGGTGAGCAGGACGACGCCGTCCGGGTCCAGGGCGTTCGGGACGGTGAGGACCACCTTGCCGACGTGCGCGGCCTGGCTGACGTGCCGGAACGCGGCACCGGCCGAGCGGACGTCCCAGGTGGTCACCGGCAGCGGTCGCAGCGCGCCGGCGTCGAAGAGGTCGACCAGGGCGCGCAGCATCTCCTGGATCCGGTCCGGGCCGGCCTGGATGGTGTCGAAGGCCCGGTAGGTGACGCCGTGCGCCGCGGCGATCGCGGCGGGGTCGCGGACGTCGTTCTTGCCCATCTCGGCGAACCGGCCGCCCGGGGCGAGCAACCGCAGCGAGGCGTCGACGTGCTCGCCGGTCAGCGAGTTGAGCACCACGTCGACCCCACTGTCGCCGGTCGCGGCGCGGAACCGCTCCTCGAACCCGGTGGTCCGGGACGAGGCGATCCGGTCGCCGTCGACACCCAGACCGCGCAGCGTCTCCCACTTGGCCGGGCTGGCCGTGCCGTACACGGTGGCGCCGAGGTGGTGGGCCAGTTGCACGGCGGCCATGCCGACACCGCCGGTGGCGGCGTGCACCAGCAGCGACTCCCCGGCGCGCAGGTCGGTCAGGTCGACCAGGGCGTAGTAGGCGGTGAGGAAGACGATGGGCACGGCGGCGGCCTGCTCGAACGTCCAGCCGGCCGGGATCGGGGTGACCAGCCGGTGGTCGGTGACGGTCACCGGGCCGAACGCGCCGTAGAACATACCCATCACCGCGTCGCCGACCCGCACCCCGTCGACACCGGTCCCGACGGCGGTGACGACGCCGGCGCCCTCGCTGCCGAGTTGGGCGACGTCGGGGTACATGTCCAGGGCGATCAGGACGTCCCGGAAGTTGAGGCCGGTGGCGCGAACCGCGATCCGGACCTGGCCCGGGGCGAGCGGTTCGTCGACCTCGGGGCACGGGACCAGGGTGAGGTTGTCGAGGGTGCCCTTGACCGGCACGTCGAGACGCCATGGCACTCCGGCGGGCGGGACGAGGGCCGGGCCGGTCACGGCGCGGGCCAGCCGTGGGACGAGCAGGCTGCCGTTGCGGGCGGCGAGCTGCGGCTCCCCGGTGGCGAGCGCGGCGGCGAGCGCACCGTCGTCGTCGGGGCAGTCCAGGTCGACCAGGACGAAGCGGTCCGGGTTCTCGGTCTGCGCGGTGCGGACCAGCCCCCAGACCGCGGCGGCGGCCAGGTCGGTGACGTCCCCGTCGGGCGAGGTCGCCACCGCGCCGGAGGTGACGACGGCGAGCCGGGCGTCGGTGTCGGTGGCGTCGCGCAGGAACCGCTGGAGTACGTCGAGCGTGGCGGCCGTCGCGGCGTGCGTCGTGGTCAGCGGGTCGGCACCGGTGGTCGGCGGTCGCCAGATCTGCGTCGGGGCGGTGGTGGTGGCGGGTGCGGTGACCGGTGTCCACGCGAGGCGGTGCAGGGCGTCGGCGACCGGGAGGGTCGTCGCGGTGGGTGGGGCGTACTGCCGCAGCACCAGGGAGCCGACTGTGACGACCGGCTGCCCGGTGGTGTCCCAGACATCCACGGTGACGGTGTCGGTGCCCCGCAGTCGTACCCGGATCGTGTCGGCGCCGACCGCGTGCAGGGTCACCCCGTTCCAGGCGAACGGGACGGCGGCGGGTTCGTCGTCGGTGCCTGTGCAACCGAGGGCGTGCAGGGCGGCGTCGAGGACTGCGGGGTGCAGACCGAAACCGGTGGCGTCGACGCTCTCGGGGGCGCGTACCTCGGCGAACGTCTCCCCCTGCGGGCCGCGCCAGACCGCTTCCAGGCCACGGAACGCGGGCCCGTAGGTCAGGCCGCGCTCGGCCAGCCCGGGGTACAGGTCGGTGATGTCGACGGGCTCGGCCCCCGGCGGCGGCCAGTCGATCAGGGCCGGCGGGACGCCTGCGGTGACGCCGAGGGTGCCGGAGGCGTGCACTGTCCACGTCTCGCCGTCCCCGCTGTGCACGCTCACGGTGCGCCGTCCGTCGCCGTCCGCCGCGTCGACCCGGACCTGCACCTGCACCCCTGCCGGCGGCAGGACGAGCGGGGTAGCCAGGACCAGGTCCTCGACCGTCGGGCAGCCGATCTCGGCGCCCACCGCGAGCACCGCCTCGAGCTGGGCGGTGCCGGGTACGACGAGGTCCCCGGCGACCCGGTGGTCGGCGAGCCACGGGTGCCCGGCGGCGGACCAGTGACCGGTGAAGAGGTGCTCGTCGGCACCGGCCAGCGCCACGGAGGCACCGAGCAGCGGGTGGTCGACACCGGTGAGGCCGAGCCCCCGGGTGTCGCCGACCGTGACGCTGCAGGTGGTCGGCCAGTAGCGTTGCTGCTGGAACGCGTAGGTGGGCAGGTCGACGCGGCGGCCACCGGGGGCCAGTACGGTCCAGTCCACAGCGACGCCCCGCACGTACGCCTCGGCCAGCCCGGTGACCACTGCTGTCACCTCGGGACGCCCCCGGCGCAGCAGGGGCAGGTAGGCGGCCTCGGTGTCGTCGCTCTCCCGGGCCATCGCGGTGAGCACACCGTCCGGGCCGATCTCCAGGAACCGGGTGACGCCCCGGCCGCGCAGCCAGGTGATGCCGTCGGCGAACCGGACCGCCCCGCGCACGTGCCGGACCCAGTAGCCGGCGTCCGGCGTGCCGGCGAGCTGCCCGGTCAGGTTGGACACCACCGGGATGACCGGGTCGTGGTAGGTCAGGGCACTCGCCATCCGGGCGAACTCGGCCAGCATCGGCTCCATCAGCGCCGAGTGGAAGGCATGGCTGACGGTCAACGCCTTGGACTTGTCGAACCGGGCGGCGACGGCCGACACCACGTCGGCGGAGCCGGACAGCACCACCGACCGCGGACCGTTGACCGCGGCGATGTCGACACCGTCGGACAGCAGCGGCAGCACCTCGGCCTCGGTGGCGCGTACCGCCACCATCACCCCACCGGGCGGCAACGCCTGCATCAGCCGGCCCCGCGCCGCCACCAACGTCGCGGCGTCGGCGAGGGACAGCACGCCGGCCACGTGGGCGGCGGCGATCTCGCCGATCGAGTGCCCCACCAGGTAGTCCGGGGTGACCCCGAACGACTCGACCAGACGGAACAGGGCCACCTCGACCGCGAACAGGGCGGCCTGCGTGTAGACGGTCTGGTCCAGGTCCACCCCGTCGGCGATCACCTCCCGCAGTGAACGGTCGAGGTGCGGGTCCAGTTCCACGCAGACCAGGTCGAATGCCTGCGCGTACGCCGGGAACCGCTCGGCGAGGTCGAGGCCCATGCCCCGCCGCTGCGATCCCTGGCCGGAGAAGAGGAACGCGGTGCGGCCCTCCTGGGCCGTGCCGGTGACCACCCCGGCGGTGGTGTTCCCGTCGGCCAGGGCGGCCAGACCCGCCGCGAGGTCGACGCCGGTGACGACCGCCCGGACGGGCAGCGGTGAACGGGTCGCGGCGAGCGAGTGGGCGATGTCGGTGGGGTCGGCTCCGGAGTCGACAGCGAAGGCGCTGAGACGCCCGGCCTGGGCCCGCAGCGCCTGCGGGGTGTGACCGGTGAGCACCCAGACCGGGTCGGTGGCGGCCGGCTCGGGTGCCGTCGCGGCGTCCGGCGCCGGGGCCTCCTCGATGATCGCGTGGGCGTTGGTGCCGCTGATGCCGAACGCGGAGACGGCGGCGCGTCGCGGTCGCTCCCCCGGCGCCCAGCGGCGCTCCGTGGTGAGCAGTTGGACGTTCCCGGCGGTCCAGTCCACGTGTGGGGTGGGCTCGTCGACGTGCAGGGTGCGCGGCATGACACCGGCCCGCAGCGCGAGCACCGTCTTCATCACGCCGCCGACCCCGGCGGCGGCCTGGGTGTGGCCGAGGTTGGACTTGAGCGAGCCGAGCCAGAGTGGTTCGCCGGCCGGGCGGCTCTGACCGTAGGTGGCGAGCAGCGCCTGCGCCTCGATCGGGTCGCCGAGCCGGGTTCCGGTTCCGTGCGCCTCGACCAGGTCGACGTCGGCCGCGGTGAGTCGGGCGTTGGCGAGCGCGGCCCGGATGACGCGTTGCTGGGCGGGCCCGTTGGGGGCGGTGAGACCGTTGGACGCGCCGTCGGAGTTGACCGCCGTGCCCCTGACGACGGCGAGCACCGGGTGGCCGTTGCGGCGGGCGTCGGAGAGCCGTTCCAGCAGGAGCAGACCGGCGCCCTCGGACCAGCCGGTGCCGTCGGCGGCGGCGGCGAACGGCTTGCACCGGCCGTCCGGGGCCAGACCGCGCTGGCGGCTGAACTCGACGAACGCCTCCGGGGTGGCGAGCACCGTGGCACCGCCGGCGAGGGCGAGGGAGCACTCCTGCTGCCGCAGCGACTGGACCGCCAGGTGCAGCGCGACCAGCGAGGCCGAGCAGGCGGTGTCGATGGTGACCGCCGGCCCCTCCAGACCGAACTGGTACGCGATCCGCCCGGAGAGCACGCTGGCCGCGCTGCCGGTCAGCCGGTAGCCCTCGATGCCGTCCTGGGTGTGCCGCTGCAACAGGGTGTCGTAGTCGCGCCCGCTGATCCCGACGAACACGCCGGTCCGGCTGCCCCGAACGTTGTCGGCGGGGATGCCGGCCCGTTCGAACGCCTCCCAGGCGGTCTCCAGCAGCAGCCGCTGCTGCGGGTCCATGGCCAGTGCCTCGCGTGGCGAGATGCCGAACAGCGCCGGGTCGAAGTCGGCCGCCTCGGCGAGGAAACCGCCCTCGCGGGCGTAGCTCTTGCCCTTCGCGTCCGGGTCGGGGTCGTAGAGCCCGTCGACGTCCCACCCACGGTCGGCGGGGAAGTCACCGATCGCGTCACCGCCGGCGCTGACCAGCTCCCACAGCTGCTCCGGGGTGCTGACCCGCCCGGGGTAGCGGCAGGTCATCGCGACGATCGCGACCGGTTCACCGGCCGCCGTCTCCACCTCTTCGAGGCGCCGCTTGCTGCGCCGCAGCTCGGCGGTCATCCACTTGAGATGGTCGAGCAGCTTCTCGTCGTTCGCCATCACACGTACCCCGTTCCCGCTGCGCGGATCAAGATCTGCCGAATTCGTTCTGGATGATCTGGAGCAGTTCGTCGGCTGTCGCGTCGCCGATCTCGTCGCCGACCACCTCCGCCGGTTCCTCGGTGGCGGCCCAGCGCTGTGCCAGCGCCTGTAGCCGGGCCGCGAGGGCCGGCCGTTCGGCGTCGTCGACACCGGTGGCGGCGAGGGCCGCCTCCAGGTCGTCGAGCCGCCCCGCCAGGGTCGGCGCGGTCGGCCGGTGCTCGCGCATCAGGAGGGTGTCCAGGTGCGCGGCGAGCACCGCCGGGGTCGGGTGGTCGAACACCAGGGTGGCCGGGAGGCTGAGCCCGGTGACCGCGGTGAGCCGGTTGCGCATCTCGACAGCTGTCAGCGAGTCGAAGCCGAGTTCGCGGAAGGCACGGTTCGCCTCGAAGCCGCCGTCCGAGCCGAGGACGGTGGCCGTCTCGGTCCGGACCAGGTCGAGCAGCAGGTGCCCGCGTTCGGCCTCGGGCAGGTCGGTGAGCCCGTCGATCGGCCCGGCGGCCCGCACCGGCACGGCCGGTTCGACGACCGCCGTACGGGCCTCCTCGACCCCGTCCAGCAGAAGGCTGGGACGGGCGGCGGTGAAGGCGGGAGCGAAGCGGGCCCAGTCGACGTCGGCGACCGCGACGGCGATGTCGCCGTGGTCGAGGGTGCGGGCGAAGGCGTCGACCGCCGCCGCCGGGACCAGTGGGGTGAGGCCGCGCCGCCGCAGGTGCTCCTCGGTGCCGGTGTCGGCGACCATGCCGCCCTCGCCCCACGGCCCCCAGGCGATCGCGCTGCCGGCCAGCCCCCTCGCCCGGCGTCGTTCGGCGAACGCGTCGAGGAAGGCGTTGCCGGCCGCGTACGCGGCCTGCCCGCCACTGCCCCAGACGCCGGAGATGGAGGAGAAGCAGACAAAGGCGTCCAGGTCGCGGTCGCCGAGCAGGTCCTCCAGGTGCCGGGCGCCGCCGATCTTCGCCGCGACGATGGCGGCGAGCAGCTCCGGGGTGGTCTCGTCGAGCGGGACCGAGTCGCCGATGCCGGCGGTGTGCACGACGGCGCGCAGCGGCAACGCGTCGGCGTCGGCCCGGCGGAGCAGCTCGGCGACGTCGTCGCGGTCGGTCAGGTCGCAGGCCACCACGGTGACCCGGGCGCCGAGCGCGGTCAGCTCCCGGGTCAGGTCGTCCACGCCGGGGGCGTCGGCACCTCGTCGGCTGGCCAGGACCAGGTGGCCGGCGCCGTCCTGGGCGAGTCGGCGGGCCACGTGCCCGGCGAGCGCGCCGGTGCCACCGGTGATCAGGACGGTGTCGCGGGGTGTCCAGCGGGTCGGGGTGCCGGCCGGGAGCGGCGCCCGGACCAGGCGGCGGACGAACGTACCGGCGTCGCGCAGAGCCACCTGGTCGGCACCGCCGTCGGCGAGCACCCGGCAGAGCGCTGGACCGTCGACGCGGTCCGGCAGGTCGATCAGGCCACCCCAGCGGGCGGCGTGTTCCAGGGCGGCGACGCGGCCGAGGCCCCACACCGCGTTCTGGGTCGGGTCGGTGACCTCGGCGGTGGCGGCGACCGCACCCCGGGTGACGGCCCACAGTGGCGCGTCCAGGCCGGCGTCCCCGGCGGCTTGGATCAACGCCAGGGTGGCGGCCAGCCCGTTGGGCACCCCGGGGTGTCCGGGCATCTCCCGGTCGTCCAGGGCGAGCAGCGACAGGACACCGGTGACCTCGGCCACCGCGCCCAGTTCGGCGACGATCGCCGCCCGGTCACGGCCGTCCAGCACCACCGGCAGGGTGCGGGCGCCGGCGTCGGTCAGGGCGTCGATCAGGGTACGGGCGTACGCGTCCGCCGGACCGGGGAGCGCGACCAGCCAGGTCCCGCCGAGACGGGCGGTGCCGTGCATGGCGACGGGTTCCCACTGCGCCCGGTACCGCTGCCGGTCGGCGGTGTCGCGGGCCTGACGGCCCCGGTGCCAGTCGGCCAGGGCGGGTAGCGCCTGCGCCACCTCCGCCACCCGGGCGTCGCCGAGCATCGCGCCGAGGGTCTCCAGGTCGTTGTGCCGCACGGCGGACCAGAAGGGGGCGTCCGACGAGTCCGCGCCGGTGCCGCCCGCCGCTGGGGCGATCCAGAACCGGCGGCGCTGGAACGGGTACGTGGGCAGCGGCACGGTCCCGGTGCCGGGCAGCGCGGCCGTCCAGTCGATCGGCACCCCGCCGACGTGCAGGCGGGCCACCGCCTCGGCGACAGCCGTGGGTTCGGCCCGGTCGCCGCGCAGCGCGGTGACCAGGACGGCGTCGGTCCGCCGCGCCGGGGGCAGGCAGTCCCGGGCCAGCGCGGTCAGCACCCCACCCGGGCCGATCTCGCAGTACGCGGTGACTCCCCGGTCGTCCAGGGCGGTGATCCCGTCGGCGAAGCGCACCGCCTCGCGGACGTGCCGTACCCAGTAGTCGGCGTCCGGTCGGCCGACCGGTTCGCCGGTCAGGTCGGAGATCAGCGGGATCGTCGGCGGCGCGTACGTGAGCTCGGCCGCGATCCGGCCGAACTCGGCGAGCATCGGGTCCATGTGGGCGGAGTGGAAGGCGTGGCTGACGTTGAGCCGCTTGGCCCGTCGTCCGTCCGCACGCCACCGCTCGACGATCAGGTCGACCGTGTCCGCGTCTCCGGCGACGACCACCGAGTCGGGTCCGTTGACCGCGGCGATCGACACGTCGCCGGTCAGCAGTGGCCGGATCTCCGCCTCGGTGCCCTGCATCGCCACCATCGCGCCGCCGGACGGGAGCGCCTGCATCAGCCGGCCCCGCGCGGCGACCAACCGGGCGGCGTCGGCCAGGGACAGCACACCGGCGACGTGCGCGGCGGCGAGTTCCCCGATGGAGTGCCCGAGCAGGTAGTCGGCTGTCACTCCGCGCGCTTCGAGGAGGCGGTACAGGGCCACTTCGAGGGCGAAGAGCGCCGGCTGGGTGTACTCGGTGCGGTCCAGCAGGGCCGCGTCACCGGTGCCCGGCTCGGCGAACATGACGTCGAGCAGCGGGCGACCGAGGTGCGGGGCGAAGGCGGCCCTGATCTCGTCGAGCGCCGCGCTGAAGACCGGTTCGGTGGCGTACAGGCCGCGGCCCGCGCCCGGGCGTTGACTGCCCTGGCCGGTGAAGAGGAAGGCGAGCTTGCCGGTGGCGGTGGCGGTGCCACCGATGACCGACGGGTCGGGTTCGCCGGACGCGACGGCGTGCAGGCCGGTACGCAGGGCGTCGGCGTCGGCGGCCAGGACGACCGCCCGGTGGTCCAGGGCGGAGCGGGTGGTCGCCAGGGAGCGGGCAAGGGCCACGCCCGCGCCGGCCTCGACGTGCCGGGTGACGCCGGCCGCGAGGAGCCGTTCCGCCTGGGCCCGCAGTGCCCGGTCGGAGCGTCCGGACAGCACGTACGGGAGCTGCCGCGTCGCCGGGACCGGGTCCGGGGCGGTCACCTCGGGCTGGGCGACCGGCTCCGGTTGTTCGAGGATGACGTGGGCGTTGGTGCCGCTGACCCCGAACGCCGAGACTGCCGCACGGCGGGCCCGACCGGTGTCCGGCCACCGTTGCGCCGAGGTCAGCAGCCGCACCGCGCCGGCCGACCAGTCCACATACGGTGTCGGCTCGTCCACGTGCAGGGTGCGGGGCGCGAGGCCGTGCCGCATCGCCTGGATCATCTTGATGATCCCGCCGATGCCGGCGGCGGCCTGGGCGTGCCCGATGTTCGACTTGAGCGAGCCCAGCAGCAGTGGTTGCGCGGCCGGCCGACCCCGCCCGTACGTGGCGAGCAGCGCCTGCGCCTCGATCGGGTCGCCGAGCGTGGTGCCGGTGCCGTGCGCCTCCACCACGTCGACGTCCGCCGTGGACAGACCCGCGTCGGCCAGCGCCTCCACGATCACCCGCTGCTGCGCGGGCCCGTTCGGGGCGGTCAGGCCGTTGGACGCGCCGTCCTGGTTCACCGCGCTGCCGCGGACCACGGCGAGCACCGTGTGCCCGTTGGCCAGGGCGTCCGACATCCGTTCCAGGACCACGAACCCGACGCCCTCGGCCCAACCGGTGCCGTCGGCACCGGCGGCGAAGGCCTTGCACCGGCCGTCCGGGGCGAGTCCACCCTGTCGACTGAACTCGACGAAGACCGCCGGGCTCGACATGACCGCGACACCGCCGGCCAGGGCGAGCGTGCACTCACCCTGCCGCAGCGCGCGGGCCGCCCAGTGCAGGGCGACCAGCGACGACGAGCAGGCCGAGTCGATGGTGACGGCAGGCCCCTCGAAGCCGAAGGTGTAGGCGACCCGGCCGGACATCACGCTCGTCGCGTTGCCGGTGAGGCGGTATCCCTCGACGCCGGGTGGTGGCGGTGCGCCCTCCCCGTACCCGAGGTGCGCGCCGCCGACGAAGACGCCGGTGCGGTGGCCGCGCTGGGCGCGCGGGGGCAGGCCGGCGTCTTCGAGGGCCTGCCAGGCGGTCTCCAGCAGGAGCCGCTGCTGCGGGTCCATCGCCAGGGCCTCGCGGCCGTTCACCCCGAACAGGTCGGCGTCGAAGTCGGCCGCGTCGTGCAGGAAGCCGCCGGAGCGGGTGTACGCGGTGCCCTGGTGGTCCGGGTCCGGGTGGTAGAGCGCGTCCAGTGCCCAGCCACGGTCGGCGGGGAAACCGGAGATGACATCGGCCTCGTCGGCGACGAGTCGCCACAGGTCGTCGGGCCCCTGCACACCGCCGGGAAAGCGGCAGGACATGCCGACCACGACGATCGGGTCGTCGTCGGGTGTCACCGTCGAAGCCGGGACCGGTGCCGCTGCGGCGGGCTGGTCGAGGAGCCGGTCGCGCAGGTAGCGGGCCACCGCGAGCGGGGTCGGGTGGTCGAAGACGAGGGTGGCGGGCGGCGCGAAGCCGACGTCGCGGCGTAGCCGGTCGCGCAGGTCCACACCGGTGAGCGAGTCGACGCCCATCTCCCGGAACGCCTGCTCCGCACCGACAGCGTTCGGCCCGGCGTGCCCGAGCACGGCGGCGGTGACGCCGCGCACCACTGTGAGCAGGTGGTGTTCCTGTTCGGCCGGTGCCAGCGCGGCCAGCGTCTCGCCCAGCGGGGTGGCGGTCGGCTCGACGGTCGGGGTGACCAGCGCCCGCACCTGCGGCAGGTCGCCGATCAACGGCCGGGGCCGGGCGGCGCTGAAGGTGGGGGCGAAACGGGACCAGTCCACGTCGGCGACGGCCAGGTAGGTCTCGTCGCCGTCCACCGCCTGTCGTAGCGCGGCGATCGCGGTCTGCGGGTCGAGGACCGGCAGACCGCGCCGGAACAGCAGGGTTTCGGTGCCGGCGTCGACCATGCCGCCGTCGCCCCAGGGGCCCCAGGCGACCGAGGTGGCGGTCAGGCCACGGGTTCGCCGGTCCTCGGCGAGGGCGTCCAGGTACGCGTTCGCGGCGGCGTACCCGCTCTGCTCGCCGCTGCCCCACAGCGCGGCGATCGAGCTGAACAGCACGAACGCGTCGAGCGGGGTGTCGGCGAGGAGCCGGTCCAGGTGGGCGGCGCCGGCCACCTTGGCGGCGGCGACCTCGGCGAGCCCGGCCGGGTCGTCGTCGAGCACTCCGGCGAAGCGCAGTGCGCCGGCGGTGTGGAAGACGGCGGTCAGGTCCGGAATGGTGTCGAGCAGGTCGGCGAGGGCGTCGGCGTCGGCGACGTCGCAGGCGGCGATGGTGACCCGGGCGCCGAGCGCAGTCAGTTCGGCGTGCAGCCGGTCCGCGCCGGGGGCGTCCGCGCCGGCCCGACTGGTCAGCACCAGGTGGGGGGCGCCGGCTCCGGCGAGCCAGCGGGCCACGTGCGCGCCGAGCGCGCCGGTGCCGCCGGTGATCAGGACGCTGCCGCGCGGCGACCAGGTGGTCGGGGTCGCGGGCGGGGCGGCCGGTACGACGCGTCGGACGTGCACGCGGGTGCCCCGGATGGCGACCTGGTCCTCGGTGGTGGTGCTGCGTACCACCGCCCAGAGTCGGGCGAGGGTGTGCGCGTCGGGGTTCTCCGGCAGGTCGGCGAGACCAGCCCAGGTGTCGGGGAGTTCGAGGGCGGCGACCCGGCCGTACCCCCAGACGGTGGCCTGGTGTGGGCTGATCCGGGGTTCGTCGCCGACGCGTACCGCGCCGCTGGTGACGGCCCAGAGCGGGGTGCCCTGCGGAAGGTCGCGCAGCAGCGTCGAGGTGCCGGTCAGGCCACGGGACAGGTGTGGGTGCTCCGGGTCGGGGCGCTCGTCCAGGGCGACCACTGACAGCACGCCGGCGACCTCGTGCGGGTCGATGGTGGGCAGTGCGTCGGCCGGCACCGCGATCACGTCGGGACCGCCGGCGGCCAGGAGGCCCGCGGTGACCGGGAGGTCGAGGTCGGGGACGACGACCAGCCAGCGGCCGGGGCGGGGGGCGGTGGTGACGTCGCGGACCGGCCAGTCGACGCGGTAGCGCAGGCCGAGGTCGGTGCCCTGGCGACGCCAGGCGCGAAGCGCGGGCAGCACCTCGTCGAGAGGGCGGTCGTCGGGGACGCCGAGCAGGTCGGCGAGGTCGCCGCGGTCGACTGCCTGCCAGAACGGGGTGTCGGCGGCGTCGGCGGCGGTGTCGTCCTCAAGCCAGAAGCGCTGCCGTTGGAAGGGGTAGGTGGGAAGGTCGACCAGTCGCCCGCCGGTCAGGCACGGCGTCCAGTCGACAGCGACGCCGCGCACGAAGACCTGCGCCAGCGCGGTCAGCAACGTGGCAGGTTGGTCCCGGTCAGATCGTTGCACGGGTACGAACACCGCGTCGCTCACGCAGTCCGCGCCCATCGCGGACAGCACCCCGTCCGGGCCGATCTCCACAAAGGTGGCGACGCCGAGACCCTCCAGGGTGGTGATGCCGTCGCAGAACCGCACGGCTTCCCGGACGTGCCGCACCCAGTACGCCGCGTCCTGCGACGACGCGACCTGCCCGGTCACGTTCGACACCACCGGGACGCGCGGCGACCCGTAGGCCAGGGATTCCGCCACCTGCGCGAACTCGGCCAGCATCGGCTCCATCAACACCGAATGGAACGCATGACTCACCCGCAACCGCTTCGACTTCTCGAACCGGGCCGCCACGGCCATGACCTCGTCCGCGATGCCGGACAGCACCACCGAGCGCGGGCCGTTGATCGCGGCGATCGACACCCCGCCGGTCAACAGCGGCAACACCTCCGCCTCGGTCGCCCGCACCGCCACCATCACCCCACCGGCCGGCAACGCCTGCATCAGCCGACCCCGGGCCGTGACCAGCCTCGCCGCATCGGGCAGGGACAGCACCCCGGCGACGTGCGCGGCGGCGATCTCACCGATGGAGTGCCCGACCAGGAAATCCGGCCTGACACCGAACGACTCCACCAGCCGGAACAACGCCACCTCGACGGCGAACAACGCCGACTGCGTGTACACGGTCTGGTCCAAGTCGTCGCCCTCGGCGATGACGCCGCGGATAGACCGGTCCAGGTGCCGGTCCAACTCGGCACAGGCCGCGTCGAACGCCTCCGCGAACACCGGGAACGACGACGCCAGGTCCAAGCCCATGCCCCGGCGCTGCGAACCCTGGCCGGAGAACACGAAGGCGAGACCTCCCGCCCGTACCTCACCGGTGTGGACGCCGCTGTGGTCCCGGCCTGCCGCCAGATCGCGCAGCGCGCCCACCGCGTCGCTCTCGTTCGTGAGCAGCACCGACCGGTGCGCGAACGCGGTCCGGGCGGCGGCCAGGGTCCAGCCGGTGTCGAGCAGTGGGGGTGTGCCCGAGTCGGCCAGCCGGTCCGCGAGGCGACCCGCCTGGGCGCGCAGCGCGCCGGCCGACTGCCCACTGAGCACCAGCGGTACGACGGGAGGGGACGCCTGCGCAACGGCCGGTACGGGGCCGACTCCGGCGGGAGCCTCCAGGATCACGTGTGCGTTGGTGCCGCTGATCCCGAAGGACGACACGGCGGCCCGGCGCGGCACGTCCGCCGGCCACGGTTGGGCGGTGTCCAGCAGTCGCAGCGGGCCGTCCGCCCAGTCCACGTGCGGGCTGGGCGTCTCGGCGTGCAGGGTGCGGGGCAGCACCTCGTGGCGCATCGCCTCGACCATCTTGATGATGCCGGCGACACCTGCCGCGGCCTGGGTGTGACCCAGGTTCGACTTGACCGAGCCCAGCCACAACGGTCGCTGCGCCGGGCGGTCCGGCCCGTACGCCGCCTGCAACGCCTGGGCCTCGATCGGGTCGCCCAGCGGGGTGCCGGTGCCGTGCGCCTCCACCACGTCGATGTCGCCGGGCGTCAGCGCCGCGTCGGCGAGCGCAGCCCGGATCACCCGTTGCTGGGCGGGGCCGTTCGGGGCGGTCAGGCCGTTCGACGCGCCGTCGGAGTTGACGGCGGTGCCCCGGACCACGGCGAGGATGGGGTGACCGTGCCGCTGGGCGTCGGAGAGCCGCTCGACCAGCAGCATGCCGACACCCTCGGCGGAGCCGAAGCCGTCCGCGTCGGCGGAGAAGGGCTTGCAGCGGCCGTCCGGGGCGAGGCCACGCTGACGGCTGAACTCGACGAACATGTGCGGGGTGGACATGATGGCGACGCCACCGGCCAGCGCCAGGTCACACTCGCCGGCCCGCAGTGCCCGCACGGCCAGGTGCAGCGCGACCAGCGACGACGAGCAGGCGGTGTCGACGGTGACGGCGGGGCCGTCGAGGCCGAACGCGTACGCGATCCGGCCGGAGGCGACGCTCGCGGTGCTGCCGGTGAGCAGGTAGCCCTCCAGGTCGGCGGGCACCTGCCGGACCCGGGACGCGTAGTCCTGGTAGGTGAGGCCGACGTACACCCCGGCGTGCCGGCCGCGCAGCGTCGCGGGGTCGATGCCGGCCCGTTCGAACGCCTCCCACGAGGTCTCCAGCAGGAGCCGCTGCTGCGGGTCCATCGCCAGGGCCTCGCGGGGGGAGATGCCGAACGGGGTGGGGTCGAAGTCGGCGACGTCGTAGAGGAACCCACCGTGCCGGGTGGTCGAGGTGCCCGGGTGGTCCGGGTCCGGGTGGTAGAGCCCGGACAGGTCCCACCCTCGGTCGGCGGGGAAGCCGCCGATCGCGTCCCCGCCGTCGTCCAGCAGCCGCCACAGGTCGGCGGGTGAGGTGACGTCCCCGGGGTAGCGGCAGGCCATCGCCACGATCGCGATGGGCTCGTCGGGTACCCGTACCGTGGCGGGGTCGTCGCCCGGTTGGGCGGGCAGCGTTCCGGTCAGTTCGTCGTGCAGGTGTGCCGCGAGGGCGGCCGGGGTGGGATGGTCGAAGACCAGTGTGGTGGACAGGCGCAGGCCGGTGACCGTCCGCAGGCGGTTGCGCAGCTCGACCCCGGCGAGGGAATCGAAGCCCAGCTCGCGGAACGGGCGGTTCGGGTCGACCGCGTCCGGGCCGGCGTGGCCGAGCACGAGCGCCGCCTGTTCGCGGACCAGGCCGGTCAGGGCCCGTTCGCGGGCCGCCTCCGGCAGCGCGGCCAGGGCGGCGGCGAGGCTCTCCGCGGGGCCACCGGCCGCGTGGGACGTGACCGCGCCGGAACCGACGGCGCGCTGCACCTCCGGCAGGTCCTCGATCAGCGGGCGGCGGCGACCGGCGGTGAGCGCCAGAGCCAGCCGGTCCCAGTCCAGGTCGGCGACGGTGAGCGTGGTGGCGTCGTCGTCCAGTGCCTGCTGCAGGGCGGCGAGCGCGATCTGCGGGTCCATCGGGGTGATGCCGTGGCGTTGCATGAGGTCGCCGACGGCGGCGTCGGCGGCCATGCCGCCGCCGGCCCACGGACCCCAGGCGATCGAGGTGGCGGGCAGGCCGTCGGCACGGCGCTGCTCCGCCAGGGCGTCGAGGTACGCGTTTCCCGGCGCGTAGTTGCCCTGTCCCGGGATGCCGATGCTCGCCGCGATCGAGGAGAACAGCACGAACGCGCTGAGGTCACGGTCCCGGGTGAGGTCGTCGAGGTTACGGGCGGCGGCCACCTTCGCGGCGAGCACCCGGTCGACCTGGTCGGCGGTGAGGGTGTCGACGGTGCCGTCGTCGAGCAGGCCGGCGGCGTGCACGACAGCGCTGACCGGATGCGCGGCGAGGACCGCCGCGAGGGCGTCGCGGTCACCGGCGTCGCAGGCCACCACGGAGGCGGTGGCGCCCAGTGCGGCCAGTTCGGCGACCAGGTCGGCGGCACCGGGCGCGTCCGGGCCGCGCCGACTGAGCAGGATCAGGTGCGGCGCGCCGCGCTCGGCGTACCAGCGGGCGACGGTGGCGCCGAGGGCACCCGTACCGCCGGTGACCAGCACCGGTCCGTCCGGCCCGGGGCCGCCGGCCAGCCGGGCCGGGCGGGGTGCGTGGCCGAGGCGGCGCAGGTAGCGACCGTCGACCCGGATGGCCACCTGGTCCTCACCGTCGTCCCCGGCGAGGACGGCGAGCAGCCGCTCGACGGCCCGCTCGTCGAGGTCGATGGGCAGGTCGACCAGGCCGCCCCACCGTTCGGCGTGTTCCAGGGCGACGATCCGGCCGAGACCCCAGATCAGGGCCTGCTCGGGGTCGTCCACCCGGTCCGCCGGCCCGGTGTCGACGCCACCACGGGTGACCAGCCAGAGTGGGGCGTCGACGCCGGCGTCACCGAGTGCCTGGGTGAGGGTCAGGGTGCGGCGCAGCCCCTCGCCGAGAGCCCCCTGCGCGAAGGCGAGCAGGGACAGGACGCCGTCGGCGTTGCCGGTGAGCCGCTCGGCGAGCGTGGCCCGGTCGGCGTCGGCGGCGACGACCACCACGTCGAGGGTGAGCCCGGCGTCGCCGAGGGCCTGGAGGACGGCGGTGGTGCTCGGGTCGTACGCGGCCACGGCGACGATCCAGTGCCCGCCGGCGGTGACAGTGACGTCCGGCTGCGGCTTCCACTGGACGACGTAGCGCCAGCCCGCGGCACCGGCGCGGACCCGCTGCTCGCGTCGCCAGGCGGCCAGCACCGGCACGATCTCGTCCAGGGCGCCCGGCGCCAGGGCCAGGTCGGTGGCGAGCGTGGCGGCGTCGCCCCGCTCCACGGCCGCCCAGAACGGGTCGTTGGCCGGGTCGTCGGCGCTGCCCGGCACGACCGGGTGATGCCAGAAGTGGTCCCGCTCGAAGGGGTAGGTGGGCAGCGCCACCAGCGAGCCGTGCGGGGTGAGGTCGGTCCAGTCCACCGGGAGCCCGCGCGCGTACGCCTCGGCCAGCGCGACCCGGAACCGGTCCGGGCCGCCGTCGTGGCGTCGCAACGTCCCCTGCACGGCGGCGTCCACTCCGGCCTCGTCGGCCGAGTCCTGCACGGCCGCGACGAGCACCGGGTGCGGGCTGGCCTCGACGAAGGCCCGGTACCCGTCGGACAGCAGCACGTTCACCGTCTCGGCGAAGCGGACCGGCCGGCGCAGGTTGGTGTACCAGTAGTCGGCGTCCAGCTCGGTGGTGTCCAGCCGCGAGCCGTAGACGGTGGAGTAGAACGGGATGTCGGCGGTGCGGGGTTCGACAGCGCCCAGGGTGTGCAGCAGCTCGTCGCGGATCGCCTCGACGTGTGCCGAGTGCGAGGCGTAGTCGACCTTGATGCGTTTCGCCTCGATGCCCGCGGCGGCCAGCGCCGGTTCGAGGTCGTCCAGGTCGGCGGGTTCCCCGGCGACCACCACGGCGGTGGGACCGTTGACGGCGGCCACGCTGATCCGGCCGCCGCAGCGGGCCAGGACCGGCTCCACGGCGGCCACGGACGCCTGGACCGCGAGCATCCCACCCCGCCCGGCCAGCGCGACGATCGCCTGGCTGCGACGGGCCGCGATGCGGGCGGCGTGGTCCAGGGTGAGCGCGCCGGCGACGTGCGCGGCGGCGACCTCGCCCTGGCTGTGCCCGATCACCGCAGCCGGCCGGACACCGGCGGCCTCCCAGAGCCGGGCCAGGGAGACCATCACCGCCCACAGCGCGGGCTGGACCACGTCGACCCGGTCCAGCGACGGCGCGTCGTCGCCGCCGCGCAGCGCGGCGAACAGATCCCAACCGGTGTACGGGAACAGTGCCGCACCGCAGGCGCTCAGGTGCTCGCGGAACACCGGCTCGGCGTCGGCCAGTTCGACGGCCATGCCCAGCCACTGGGAACCCTGTCCCGGGAAGACGAACGCGACCCGGCCGGGCTCGGCCGGGTGGGCGGTGACGACGTTCGCCGCCGACCGGGCGTCGGCCAGGGCGGCCAGTCCGTCGCGCAGGTCCGATGGTGTCGTGGCGAGGACGACAGCGCGATGTTCGAACCGGGTCCGGGTGACGTTCAGGGTGTACGCGAGGTCGGCCAGGTGGGTGTCGTCCTCCCCGATCCGTTCGCGCAGACGCGCGGCCTGGCGGCGCAGGGCGTGCGGCGTACGGGCGGACACCAACACCGGCACGGTCCGGCGCACGGCCGGGCGGGGCGGCCGGTCGACGTCCGGTGCCTCTTCGAGGACCAGGTGGGCGTTCGTGCCGCTGATGCCGAAGGAGGAGACGGCGGCCCGGCGGGGGTGGTCGGTCCGCCGCCAGTCGCGGGGCTCGGTGAGCAGCCGCACGGTGCCGGCGGACCAGTCCACGTGCGGTGACGGCTCGTCGGCGTGCAGGGTGCGGGGCAGCACCCCGGCCCGCAACGCGAGGATCATCTTGATCACGCCGCCGACACCGGCGGCGGCCTGGGTGTGGCCGATGTTGGACTTCAGCGAGCCCAGCCACAGCGGCTCGGCCCCGTCGCGGCCGGCGCCGTAGGTGGCGATCAGCGCCTGTGCCTCGATCGGGTCACCGAGGACGGTGCCGGTGCCGTGCGCCTCGACCACGTCCACGTCGGCCGGGGTGAGTCCGGCGTCGACCAGGGCGGCCCGGATGACCCGCTGCTGGGCCGGGCCGCTCGGGGCGGACAGACCGTTGGACGCACCGTCGGAGTTGATCGCACTGCCCCGGATCACGGCGAGGACCTGGTGACCGTTCGCCTGCGCGTCGGCGAGCCGTTCCAGGACCAGGACTCCGACGCCCTCGCCCCACCCGGTGCCGTCGGCACCCGCGCCGAACGCCTTGCAGCGGCCGTCGCCGGCCAGGCCACGCTGGCGGCTGAACTCGACGAACATGCCGGGGCCGGCCATCACCGTGGCGCCACCGGCCAGGGCCAGCTCGCACTCCCCCCGGCGCAGCGACTGGGCGGCCAGGTGCAGGGCGACCAGCGACGACGAGCAGGCGGTGTCGACGGTCAGCGCCGGACCCTCCAGGCCGAGCACGTACGAGATGCGGCCGGAGGCGACGCTCATCGTGCTTCCGGTCAACACGTAGCCGTCGAGGCCGTCGGCGGGTTCGGCGAGGCGTGCGCCGTACTCGTGCGAGGTGGCGCCGACGAAGACTCCGGTGCGGCTGCCGCGCAGCGCGCCCGGCACGATGCCGGCCCGCTCCACCGCCTCCCAGGAGGCCTGCAACAGCAGTCGCTGCTGCGGGTCCATCGCCAACGCCTCGCGCGGGGAGATGCCGAAGAAGCCCGGGTCGAACTCGCCGGCGTCGTGCAGGAAACCGCCGGAGCGGGTGTAGCTGGTGCCCGGCTGGCCGGGGTTCGGGTGGTAGAGGGCGCTCAGGTCCCAACCCCGGTCGGTGGGGAAGCCGGTGATGGCGTCGCCGCCGCCGGACACCAGGTGCCACAGCTCCTCGGGTTCGGTGATGCCACCGGGGTAGCGGCAGGCCATCGCGACGACAGCGATCGGCTCGTCGGCGTTGGGCCGCCCCGGCTGCGCGGACTCCTCCACGGTCGAGGGATCGACGCCGCCCGCCACGCTGTGCAGCCACCGGGCGAGCGTGACCGGGTCCGGGCTGTCGTAGAGCAGCGTGGCCGGCAACGCGAGGTCGAGGGCGGCACCGAGGCGGTCGCGGAGTTCCACGGCGGTCAGCGAGTCGAAGCCGAGCTGCTTGAACGAGTGGGTGAGGTCGAGGGTGAACGGGTCCGGGTGACCGAGGACCGAGGCGGCGTGCGTGCGTACCAGATCGAGAAGGTCGTCCTCGGAACGCGCGGCGCTCCGCTCGGCCGGCGCCGCCGGTTCGTCGGCGGTCTCGGACACCCAGTAGGACTCCCGCTGGAAGGCGTACGCGGGCAGCGGCACCCGCACCCCGCCGGCCAGCGACGGCGTCCAGTCGACGGCGACGCCCCGGCCGTGCAGCTTGGCCAGGGCGGCGACGAAGGTCTCCGCCTGCGGGCGGTCCGGGCGTTGGGCCGGGACGAACGCGCCGGTAGACACGCAGTGGGCGCCCATCGCGCTGAGCACCCCGTCCGGGCCGATCTCGACGAACGTGGTGACGCCCTCGGCTTCCAGGGTCGCGATCCCGTCGGCGAAGCGGACCGCCTCCCGCACGTGCCGCACCCAGTAGGCCGCGTCCTGCGTCTCGCCGACCCGCCCCGTCACGTTGGAGACGATCGGGATGCGCGGGGGCGCGAACGTCAGCGTGTCGGCGACCGCGGCGAAGGCGGCGAGCATCGGCTCCATCAGCGCCGAGTGGAAGGCGTGACTGACCCGCAGCTGCCTGGTCTTCTCGAACCTCGCCGCAACCTCTGCCACCGCGTCGGCGTGACCGGAGAGCACCACCGACCGGGGGCCGTTCACCGCCGCGACCGACACCCCGTCGGTGAGCAGCGGCAGCACCGCGGTCTCGGCCGCCTGCACCGCGACCATCACGCCGCCCGCCGGTAGTTCCTGCATCAGCCGACCCCGGGCGGTGACCAGCTTCGCCGCGTCGGGAAGGGACAGCACGCCGGCGACGTGCGCGGCGGCGATCTCACCGATCGAGTGCCCGACCAGGTAGTCCGGGGTGACTCCGAACGACTCGACGAGCCGGAACAACGCCACCTCGAAGGCGAAGAGGGCGGCCTGCGTGTAGACGGTCCGGTCCAGCTCGGATCCGTCCGCGACGACCTCGCGCAGCGGACGGTCCAGGTGCGCGTCGAGGTCGGCGCAGGCGGCGTCGAAGGCCGCCGCGAACACCGGGTAGGTGTCGGCGAGGTCGAGGCCCATCCCGACCCGCTGCGACCCCTGGCCGGCGAACAGGAACGCGAGCTTGCCGTCGCCGACCCGGTGCACCGGTGAGTCGCCGGCGGCGAGGGCGGCCAGGCGCTCGGTCAGGGTGGTCAGGTCCGCTCCGACGACCGCCGCCCGGTGGTCGAAGCCGGTGCGGTGCCGGGCGAGGGAGTACGCCACGTCCACCGGCCGCGCATCTGCGGCGAGCGCGTCGCGCAACTGGCCGGCCTGGGCCCGAACGGCGGCCGGGGTCCGCCCGGACAACAGCCACGCCACGGGTGCGGTGGTCTCGGTCGCGTCTGCCACGGGTGGCCGGGGCGGTGCCGACGACAGCACCACATGGCAGTTCGTCCCGCCCATACCGAACGAGCTCACCCCGGCGACGAGGGGCCGCTCCGACTCCGGCCACGCCCCGTGCTCCGTACGCACCCGCAGCCGCAGCTCGTCGAGCGGGATGCGCGGGTTCGGTGTGGCGAAGTTCAGGCTCGGTGGCAGCTCCCGATGGTGCAGCGCCAAAACGGTCTTGAGCAGCCCGACCACACCCGCCGCACCCTCCAGGTGGCCGACGTTCGTCTTCGCCGACCCGACCAGCAGCGGTTGCCGCCGGCCGGACGCCACCCCGAGGACCGCACCGAGGGCGTCGGCCTCCACCGGGTCGCCGACCCGGGTGCCGGTGCCGTGCAGCTCCACGTACTGGACCACCGCCGGGTCCACACCGGCCTGCCGGTACGCCTCGCGCAGCACGTCGCGCTGACCGTCGCTGGTGGGCGTGGTCAGGCTGTCGCCACCACCGTCGTTGTTGACCGCGCTGCCCCGGACCACGCCGTAGATCTGGTCGCCGTCGGCGAGCGCGTCGGTGAGCAGTTTGAGGGTGAGCACCACGCCGCCCTCACCGCGGGCGTAGCCGTTGGCCCGGGCGTCGAACGTGTAGCAGCGCCCGTCCGGCGACAGGCCACCGAACGCGGCGGCGGTGAGGGTGCTCTCCGGGACCAGATTGAGGCTGACCCCGCCGGCCAGGGCGACCTGGCAGCGGCGCTCGCGCAGGCTCTCCGCCGCCAGGTGGACGGCGACCAGCGAGGACGCCTGTGCCGCGTCGACGGTGAGGCTGGGGCCGCGTAGCCCGAGGACGTACGACAGCCGGTTGGCGATGATGCCCCGGTTGGTGCCGGTGAGTGTCCACGGGGTGATGCCGTCGACCCCGAGGCGGCGGGTCACTGTGGCGTAGTCGTCACCGATCGCGCCGACGAAGACACCTGCTCGGGCGCCGGCGAGGGTGTCCGGGACGATGCCCGCGTCCTCCAGCGCCTCCCAGCCGAGTTCCAGCATGAGCCGCTGCTGCGGGTCCATGGTGGCCGCCTCGCGCGGGGCGATGCCGAAGAAGCCGGGGTCGAAGCCGTCGACCCGGTCCAGGTAGCCGCCGCGCGGTCGGCCGTCGGGGCTCCCCCAGCGGTGCGCGGGTGCCTCGGTGATGGCGTCGCGGCCGTCCGCCAGCAGCCGCCAGAAGGCCGTCGGATCGTCCGCGCCGGGAAGCCGGCAGGCGATACCGACAATGGCGACGCCGTCGCGTTCCGCATTTCCATCGGTGAATGCTGATTCGCTCTTCATGACGACTCGCGGCCCCCACTCGTCCACACGGCCCGATGGCGCGTTCGGTTCGGACGGTAATGAGCGTCGGTGGAGGCCGGACACCCCTACGGGCTGCACCGCACCCCGGGCGCGGGCCACAGTGGATGACGGCCCCTATCCCCCTGGATCGACCCCCGATCCGGGTCGCGGCGCATTTCCCGAACGCCCGTTCTTCCTATCGTGGAGGCAATGTCCATGCGGAAATGAGTGGTGACGATGACCAGTGCGACGCAACATCCCGCCCCGGCCGGATCGGGCACCGGGGAGCCGGCTCCGCTGCCCCGCCAGCGCGGCAAGTGTCCGTTCTCTCCACCTGACGAACTTCTCCAGCGCGCCGAGGAGCACCCGGTCAGCCCGCTGATCATGGCGGACGGGTCGGTCGGCTGGCTGGTCACCCGGGCCGATGACGTCCGCGCGGTGCTCGCCGACACCCGGTTCAGCGCGGACATCCTCAAGGCGTCGAACCCGATCCAGGTGATCCCGGAGGAGGCCAAGCAGCTCCCACCGGACCCGGCGTTCTTCATCCACGTCGACCCGCCGCACCACACCCGCTACCGCAAGATGCTGATGGGTCAGTTCACCATGCGCCGGGTCCGCGCCCTGGAGCCGCGGATCTCCGAGATCGTGACCGACCGTCTCGACGCGATCGAGGCCGCCGGCCCGCCCGCCGACCTGGTCCGGGACTTCGCCCTGCCGATTCCCTCGCTGGTCATCTGCGAGTTGCTGGGCGTCCCGTACGCCGAGCGCGAGCAGTTCCAGACGCTGACCGCGGCGATGCTGCGCACCGACGCCACCCCGATGGAGGTCGGGATGTCCGCGTGGAACCTGCGGCAGTACCTGGCGGCCCTGGTCGCGGCGAAACACGACGAGCCGGACGGCGCGCTGATCTCCGGCCTGATCCACGACTCGGACGACGAGCCGCTCACCGACGAGGAGCTGACCAGCATCGCCATGCTGCTGCTCGTCGGTGGCCACGAGACGACCGCCAACCAGCTCAGCCTCGGCGTGTTCGCGCTGCTCACCAACCCCGAGCAGCTGGCCGTCCTGCGCGCCGACCTGGACCGGGTGCCGGACGCCGTCGAGGAGTTGCTCCGCTACCTGCCGACGTTCCAGTTCGGCGTGACCCGCCTGGCGACCGAGGACGTGCCGGTGGGCGGTCAGCTCATCCGCGCCGGTGAGAGCGTCAGCCTGTCGCTGTCCGCCGCCAACCGCGACCCGTCCCGCTTCGCCGACCCGGGGGTCTTCGACGTGACCCGGACCGGCAACCAGCACCTCGCCTTCGGTCACGGCGTACACCTGTGCATCGGTCAGCAGCTCGCCCGCGCGGAGCTCCGGATCGCCCTGCGGGCCCTCCTCACCCGCTTCCCCGGCCTGCGCCTGCACGGGTCGGCGGACGACGTCCCGCTGCGCTCGGAGTCCCTGATCTACGGTGTGCGGGAGCTGCCCGTCGCCTGGTGACGTCAGGCACCCGAAAGGGCTCGGCAACTTCGGTGGCCGAGCCCTTTCCTCGTCGTGCTCAGTGGTTCAGCTCGTCCACCTTCTCGGGTTGCCGGGTCACCACCGGGGCGGCGAGGCCGGCACGGTCCACCGTCGCCTGACGGCTCTCCGCGCGGCCCATCCGCAGCTGGTGGAAGCCCGCGGCGATGAGACCCAGGCCGAGCAGGACCATCACGCCGACGACCGGCCAGTGCAGCGCCTCGGGGACGAGCCGGGCCACGAACCACGAGTCGCGGTCGGGGTCGCTGTACTTCAGGATCGCCGGGACCACACCCTGTGCGATCAGCGGGACCCAGCAGACGGTGAAGCACACGTAGACGGCGGCGCGGCGCGCCGGCGACGCCTTCTCGATGCCGAGGCGACTCTCGCCGAGATCCACCCCGCCGAGGGACGCGGTGATCTGGTCCCAGTCGACGTCGCCGGTGAGGTTGCTCTTGCGGGAGGTGGCGGCCCGCATGGTGGCGAGCAGGTCGGGGCCGGTGGCCTCCAGGTGCTTGGCCGCGAAGTCGCCGAGCAGCCAGGCCAGCACGACGCCGGTGACCAGGCCGACTCCGGCGCCCGCCCAGTCCGGGCCGTAGCGGACGGTGAGGTAGGCGGGGGCGGCGGTGGCCGCGACCAGCACCAGCATGAGCAGCACCTGGGTGAAGTCGGTGCCGTTCTCCAGGAGGTTGCCGCTGCGCTTGTGCGGGTCGGTCATCGGCACCGGCCGCAGCACCGAGATCAGCACGATGACGCCGGCGCCGCCGCCGAGCAGGGCCGGAACCAGAGCGGCCAGCCACGGCCAGGCCCAGGTCTGGCCGCTGAGCACTGTGGGTACGACGCTGAGGACCACGACCGCCGGGGCGGTCAGCAGTAGCCAGGCGAGTTGCCGGCCACGGACGTCCCGGCGGGCGGCCCCCGGGGTGAGCACGGTCTGCCAGATCACCGTGCCGTCCTCGCCGTACAGGTTGGCGGAGATGGCGGCGGCCCAGATGCCGAACGCGACACCGATAAACGGTACGAAGATCGGCAGGTCGACCATCAGCGGCAGCAGGCAGAACGCGAACGCGTAGACCAGCGAGAAGACCAGGTAGTGAAAGCGCATCAGGTCGCGGGACGCGGTGCGCAGCTCACGACCCACGACGGCTCGCGTGCCGCCACCCCGGATCTGCTGGGCAGCGGTTCGGCCCCGGGCCGGCCGGCCGCTGGCGCTGCGGTGGCTGAGCCGGCGGACCAGCAACGCGGACCAACCGAGCATGGCCAGCACGCTGAGCACGGCGAACCCCGCCGGCACGGCGGCGGCCAGCAGCCAGTCACCACGTCCGGCGGCCTCCACCGCGACGATGCCCCAGCCGGACGGCAGCCGACGCACCCAGTCCGCCAGGTTGTCCGGGAAGCCGGCGGTGAGGGCGTACTGGATGGTGGGTTTGAGCACCCAGCCGGTGTGCGTGAGCGCCAGGATGCCGCCGCTGATCACGGCGGCCAGCACCGCGCCGATCTTGGCGCGCATCAGCGTGCTGAGCGCGGCGGTGACGAACCGGGAGGCGAGCACCACGAACAACAGCTGCAGGAACACCACCGGCACCGCGATCAGCGCGGCGGCGCCACCGACCGGAAGGGCCACGACGATCAGCGCGGTGAAGGCCACCAGGCTGACCACCGGGGCGACGCCGACGAACGCGACGGCGAGCAGACCGAAGGCGAGCCGGCGTGGCGGGATCGGCAGCAACGCCAGGTGTTCCGGGCGCAGCGTCTCGTCGCCGCCACCGAACAGCACCGGGCCGAACAGCCAGCCGATCATCCAGATCGCGAACGCCGCGCCGACCAGGTCGAGCGGCAGGCCGTCGACCGGCCAGTCGCGCAGGGCGAGCCAGATCGTGCCGCCGGCGAGAACCAGGCCCAGCACGCCGCCACCGATCATGTCGGCGGCGCGCTGCCCGGTCATCGAGTGCCGCAGAACGGCCAGCTTCATCCGGATCAGGATGCCAACCATGACAGCTCCCCCGCGCTCACCGGCTGGCCGCCGACCAGGTCGACGAACCGGTTCTCCAGGGAGCTGCCGCCGCGGACCTCGTCGAGCGGCCCCGAGGCGACCACCCGACCGCCGGTGACCACCGCGACGTGGTCGCAGAGCTGCTCGACGACGGGCATGACGTGACTGGAGAAGACCACCGAGCCGCCAGCGGCGACGAACCGCTGGAGGATCACCTTGATCGTCGCCGCCGAGACGGGGTCGACGGCCTCCAGGGGCTCGTCCAGGACCAGCAGCTTCGGTGCGTGCAGCAACGCCGTGGCCAGGCCGATCTTCTTCCGCATGCCGGTCGAGTACTCCAGGACCAGGGTGCTGTCGGCCCGGTCGAGTTCGAGGACCTCCAGCAGCTCCTGGCTGCGCTCGGCCACCGCCTCGGGTTCCATGCCCCGCAGCAGACCCAGGTAGGTGAGCACCTCCCGGCCGGTGAGCCGTTCCGGCATACCGAGGCCGTCGGGGAGGACGCCGATCAGCTCCTTGGCGCGGACCGGGTCGGCCCAGACGTCGACACCGAAGATCTCGGCGCGACCGCTGTCCGGGCGCAGCAGCCCGACGGCCATGGACAGCGATGTGGTCTTGCCGGCCCCGTTGGGACCGACCAGCCCGAAGAACGAGCCGCCCGGAACCTCCAAGTCGACATGATCGACGGCGCGCTTGTCACCGAATGCCTTGGACAGCCCGATGAGCCGCAGAGCCGGCGTGGGTGTCGGGGTTGTCACTGGTACCTCCGGAAGTCTCGGACTGGTCAAGCCGGCGTCGTCGTCAGCCTGACGTCAGGCGATCCACAATGGTCTCCAGTATGTCCGTCTGGTGGTTGTTCAGGTAGAAGTGACCACCCCTATAAACTTTCATCGAGTAGGGGCCGGTGGTGTGCGTCCGCCAGGAATCGGCCTCGTCCACTGTCACCTTCGGGTCCGAGTCGCCGGTCAGGACCGTGATCGGGCAGGACAGCGGCGGACCGGGACGGTACACATAGGTCTCCGCCGCCTTGTAGTCGTTGCGGATCGCCCCGATGATCATCCGGATCAGCTCGTCGTCGTCGAGCAGTTTGCCCTCGGTGCCGTTGAGCCGGCGCATCTCCGCGATCAGGCCGTTGTCGCCCAGCTGGTGGATGTGCTCCTCACGGTGGCGCGACGGCGCGCGCCGCCCGGAGGCGAACAGGTGCTTCAGGACGATGCCGTCCTCCTCGAGGAGCCGGGCCACCTCGAAGGCGACCGAGGCACCCATGCTGTGGCCGAACAGGGCGATCGGACGGTCGGCGAGGGTGGCGACCTGCTCCGCGACCCGGGTGGCCAGGCCGTGGACGGTGTCGATGCACGGCTCGGCGCGACGGTCCTGCCGGCCGGGGTACTGCACCGCGAGCACCTCGACGCCGGTCAGGGCGCGCGAGACCGGGTGATAGTAACTGGCCGATCCACCGGCATGCGGCAGGCAGACCAGGCGCACCGGCGCGTCGGGCGCCGGGTGGAACCGGCGCAGCCACAGGCTGGTGTCGACGGTAGCTGTCGTGATCGTCATCGAAGTCTCCGTTTCACAGGGTCGTGGTCAGCCAGTCGTGCACTGTCTGGGCGGTGCGACCGACGTGGTCGCCGAGCATCGTGAAGTGGTTTCCGGTGGCGTCCGCCATCGTGTGCGGGTGCTGCCAGGTCGGCCGCCAGTCGCGGTCCTCCGGCACCGTGCCGAGCGGCTCCCCGGCGCGGACCAGCAGGGTCGGTGCGCTGCTGGGCAACGGCTCGAAGTCGCCGTAGTGGCGGATGTAGGACGCCCAGGCGAGGTACCGCTCGTCGGGCACCGCCGCGGCGTCCAGGTCCAGGCCGTCGAGCAGTTCGGGTATCCACCGGCCGAGCACCGCGTCGGCCGGGGGGTACGAGTCGAGCAGCACCACGGCGGCCGGTCCGACTCCCCCGGCCTCCAACTCGGCGGCGAGGGCGTTGGCGACCAGACCGCCGGCCGAGTGTCCGAGCAGGATGAACGGCTCGGCGCCGACGTCCTCGCGGATCGCCCGGACCTGGAGGCGCAACGCCGAGGCCAGGTCGGCGGGGGCCGGCTCGTCCGCCTGGTAACCGGGGTTGACCAGGGCGGACATCCGGTACCGGCCGCGTAGGGCGCCGGCCAGTCGGGCGTACTCCTGCGGACCGGCCATCAGCGAGGTGGTGCAGCACGCGATGATCCGCGGGCCGCCGCCCTCCTCGGCCAGGCGCGCCAGGGCGGGTACGGCCACGCGCCCCGCGTCCACGTCGTCGGCCGTGAAGCTCGGCCGGTACCCGGCCAGCCGCATCAGCAGCGTCGTGTACCCGTGCAGGTCGTCGTTCTGCCGCGCCTGCCGGAACAGCGCGTCCAGGGTGGCGGCCGGCAGGTCCGGCGTGGTCCCGGCCAGTTCCGCGATCAGGTGCCGGGCCAACCGGTCCGGGTCCTGGTGGACGAAGAGCAGACCGGGCGGCAGGGTCAGGCCGGTGGCGCTGTTGAGACGTAGCCGGATCTCCTGCCCGATCACCGAGTCGACGCCGAGTTCGAGGAAGTCCCGGCCGGGACGGATGGACTCGATGCCGGAGTAGCCGAGAACCTCGGCGGTCTCCAGCCGGATGAGGTCGCGGACCTCCTCGAACGTGGAGTCCCGGGACAGGACCGGCGCCGCCGACCCGGTGGGCGGCTGCTCGGCGGAGGGCGTCGCGGCCGGCATCGTGACCGGCTCCAGTGCCGGCCAGTAGTGCTGCCGCTGGAACGGGTAGGTGGGCAGGTCGACCCGCGCGGTGCCGGGCAGCAGCGCCGGCCAGTCCAGTCGTACGCCCCGGCAGTGCAGCCGGGCGAGCGCGGTGACCAGGGCTTCGACGTCGTCCCCGGCGCGGCGCTGGGCGGCGACGAACAGCGGGGCGGTGTCCTTGTCGGCGCCCTCGACGCAGTCGACGCCCAGCGGGGTGAGCACCGCGTCCGGGCCGATCTCCAGGTAGGCGCCGACGCCCCGCTCGTGCAGGGTCCGGATGCCGTCGGCGAAGCGGACGGTGGCGCGGATCTGGTCGACCCAGTAGTCCGCGTCGAACGCGGCGACGTCGCCGGTCACCGTGGAGATGACCGGAATGCGAGCGGGGGTATGGGTCAGCCCACCGACGATCTGGGCGAAGTCCGCGACCATCGGCGCCATCAGCGGCGAGTGCAGCGCGCGGTCCACGTCCAGCTTCCGGGTCTTGCCGAACCGCGCGACCACCTGCTCGACGGCCTCCGCCGCGCCGGCCACCACCACCGACTTCGGTCCGTTCACCGCGGCGACGGACGCCACCGCCTCGAATCCGGCGAGCGCCTCCCGGACCTCCGCCTCCGTCGCCCGGACCGCGACCATCACGCCACCGGGCGGGAGAGCCTGGGTGAGCCGGCCTCGCGCCGCGACGAGCGCCGCCGCGTCGGGCAGCGACAGCACTCCCGCCGCGTGCGCCGCCGCGATCTCGCCGCTGGAGTGGCCGATGAGCTGGTCCGGGACCACACCGAACGACGTGACCAGGCGGTACAGCGCGACCTCGACGGCGAACAGCGCCGCCTGGGCGTACTCGGTCCGGTCCAGGGCCGCCGCGTCGTCGAGGACGACCTCCCGGATCGGCCGGTGCAGGTGTACGTCGAGTTCGGCGCACGCCGCGTCGAACGCCTCGGCGAACACCGGGAAGGCGGCGTACAGGTCGCGGCCCATGCCGGCCCGCTGCGCGCCCGGGCCGGAGAAGACGAAGGCCACCTGCGGCCGGGTCGCCGCGAGGTCACCCGGGTCGGTACCGTCGGCGATCCGGGTCAGCGCCGCGGTCAGGGCGTCCATCTCGGTGCCGACCGCCGCCGCCCGGTACTCGAAGTGCGAGCGGGTGACGGCCAGCGACCCGGCCACGTCGGCCGGGTCCACGCCGGGGTGCTCGCGCAGGTACGCCAGGAGCTGCGCCGCTTGGGCGCGCAGCCCGGCGGGTTCGCGGGCCGACACCGGCCAGGTCAGGACGCCGTGGGTGGCACGGCTGCCCGGTGTGGCGATCCGGTTCTCCGCCTCCGCCGGTTGTTCGAGGATCACGTGGGCGTTGGTGCCGCTGACGCCGAACGAGGAGACCGCCGCGCGGCGGGGCCGCCCCTCGGCGGGCCACGGACGCGACGAGGTGAGCAGTTCGACGGCGCCCGCGGACCAGTCGACCTGCGGGGTGGGCCGGTCGACGTGCAGGGTGGCCGGCAGTACGCCGTGCCGCATCGCCTCGACCATCTTGATGATGCCGGTGACCCCGGCGGCGGCCTGGGTGTGGCCGATGTTCGACTTGATCGAGCCGAGCCACACCGGCCGGTCGGCGGGGCGGTCCTGACCGTAGGTGGCCAGCAGCGCCTGCGCCTCGATCGGGTCACCCAGCCGGGTGCCGGTGCCGTGCGCCTCCACCACGTCCACGTCGGCCACGGTGAGCCGCGCGTTGGCCAGCGCGGCCCGGATCACCCGCTGCTGGGCAGGGCCGTTCGGGGCGGTCAGGCCGCTGGACGCGCCGTCCTGGTTGACAGCGCTGCCGCGCAGCACGGCGAGCACCGGATGACCGTTGCGGCGGGCGTCGGAGAGCCGTTCCAGCAGCACCATCGCGGCGCCCTCGCCCCAGCCGGTGCCGTCGGCGGCGGCGGCGAACGACTTGCACCGGCCGTTGGCGGCGAGTCCACCCTGCTTGGAGAACTCGACGAAGACCGACGGGGTGGCCATCACCGCGACTCCACCGGCCAACGCCAGGTCGCACTCGCCGTCGCGCAGCGACTGGGCGGCCAGGTGGACAGCGACCAGCGACGACGAGCAGGCGGTGTCCACGGTCAGCGCCGGCCCCTCCAGACCGAACGTGTACGAGATCCGCCCGGAGACCACGCTGGCCGAGTTGCCGGTGCCGAGGTGCCCGTCGAAGCCCTGCGCCAGGGCGGCGACCAGCACACCGGTGTAGTCCTGGTTGTTGGTCCCGGCGAAGACCCCGGTACGGCTGCCCCGGGCGGTGGCCTTGTCGATCCCGGCCCGTTCGAAGGTCTCCCAGGCGATCTCCAGGAGCAGCCGCTGCTGCGGGTCCATGGCGATCGCCTCGCGCGGCGAGATGCCGAAGAAGCCCGGATCGAAGTCACCGGCGTCGTAGAGGAAGGCACCGGAACCGGCGGTGCTGAGCTCGGACAGCGCGGCCAGGTCCCAACCGCGGTCGGACGGGAACTCGCCGATCGTGTCCCGGCCCTCGGACACCAGGTCCCAGAGCTGTTCGGGGCCGCGGACACCACCGGGCAGCCGGCAGCCCGTCGAGACGATCGCTATCGGTTCGGGTGCGGGCGGGGCCGCCGGTGCCGCGACGCGTTGCTTCAGTCGCTTGTTGTCGGCGAGCGCCGCACGCAGCGCCGCCACCACCTCGTCGTAACTCGTGGCCATCGTCTACTCCCCGTCAGCTCTCGGTGCCGTCGAGGGCGAGGCGGACCAGCTCGCTGACGTCGAGCTCGGCCAGGTCCTCACCGTCGTCATCGGTGGCCGGCGGCGCGTCCGGCGCCTCCGGCCCGGTCTGTGCCAGGCCGAGCAGGGTGTCCAGCAGGCCGGCCGCACGCAGCCGTTCCATCGGGATCCGGGACAGGACCTGCCGGACCTGCTCCTCCTGCGGGTCACCGGCCGCCTCCGGCCCGGCCAACTGGTCGAGGACGTGCTCGGCCAGGACCAGCGGTGACGGGTAGTCGAAGATCAGCGTCGCGGGCAACGGCAGGCCGAGTTCGGCGGAGAGCGCGTTGCGCAGCTCGACCCCGGTCAGCGAGTCGAAGCCGAGTTCCAGGAAGCCGCGGTCGACGTCCACACCGCCGGGGGCGGTGTGCCCCAGCACCGTCGCGGCGTTCTTGCGGATCAGGTCGAGCACGACCCGCTCCCGCTCGGCCGCCGGCAGGCCGGTCAGGCTGCGGCGCAGGGCGTCGGCGTCGGCGGCGCTCTCGGCCCCCGGCGCACCGGCGGTGAGCGCGGCCCGCGCCTCGTCGATCTCGTCCAGCAGCCGACCGGAGCGGACCGCCTGGAACGGCAGCGCGAAGCGCGCCCAGTCGACGTCGGCGACGGCGAGCGCCACCTCGCGGTCGTCGATGGCGGCGGCAAGCGCCTCGATCGCCGACTCCGGGTTCATCACGGGCAGGCCGCGACGGCGCAACTGCTCCTGGGCCGGCCCCTCGGCCATTCCACCGTCGCCCCAGGGGCCCCAGGCCACCGCGGTACCGGCGAGGCCGCGACCACGCCGCGCCTCGGCGAGGGCGTCGAGGTACGCGTTCGCGGCCGCGTAGGCGCCCTGCCCGCCGCTGCCCCAGATCCCGGCGATGGAGGAGAAGAGCACGAACGCGTCGAGCGGCCGTTCCCCGAGCAGCGCGTCCAGGTGCACCGCGCCGGCGATCTTGGCGCGGACCACGGCGGCGAACTCGTCCAGGTCGGTGTCCCGCAGCGATCCGGGTGTGCCGATACCGGCGGCGTGCACCACAGCGGTCAGCGGCAGGCCGGCGGGGACGCGGTCGAGCACGCCGGCCAGCGCGTCCCGGTCGGCGACGTCGCAGGCCTCGACGGTGACCCGGGCGCCGAGAGCGGTCAGCTCGCCGGTCAGGTCGGCCACCCCGGGCGCGTCGGCGCCCCGGCGGCTGAGCAGGAGCAGGTGCTCGGCTCCCCGCTCGGCGAGCAGCCGGGCGACCCGCCCGCCCAGCGCACCGGTGCCACCGGTGACCAGGACTGTGCCGTGTGGACGCCACTGCGGGCCCGGTGTGCTGCCGCGGGGGTGGCGGACCAGGCGACGGCCGAAGATCGCCGAGGCGCGGATCGCCACCTGGTCCTCGCCGCCACCGGCACCGGCCCCGGCCAGCACGGCGCAGAGCCGCGAACCGGCGCGGTCGTCGAGCAGCGGCGGCAGGTCGACCAGACCGGCCCACAGCCGTGGCTGCTCCAGGGCGGCGACCCGGCCCAGACCCCAGACCTGCGCCTGGGCGGGCGCGGCGACCCGCTCCGAGCCACCGATCGCGACAGCCCCACGGGTCACGCTCCACACCGCAGCGGTGGCGCCGAGCTGGTCGAGGGCCTGCACCAGGATCACCGTGCCGGCGACGCCCCTGGTCAGGATCGGGTGCGTGCGGTGCGGGTCCTCGTCGAGGGCGAGCAGGGACAGGATGCCGTGCACCGGGCCGTACTCGTCGAGGGCCGCGCCGATCCGCGCGGCGGTGCCGGCGCGGGTCAGGTCCGTCGGCGTGAGCGTGACCGTTCCGGTCGCCGCGCCGTGCTTGCGCAGCACGGCGGCGAGGTCGGCGGTGGGCTGGTCGGGGGTGCCGACCAGCAGCCAGGTGCCGGTCAGGGTGGGCGTACCGGTCGAGGACAGCGGCCGCCACCGTACGCCGTAGCGCCACCCGTCGATCGTCGAGCTGCGCCGGGCCTGTCGCCGCCAGTCGGAGAGTGCCCGCACTACCGCCGGGAGGGTGGCGTCCGGCGGCAGGGCCAGTTCGGCGCCGATGCCGGCGAGGTCGGCGCGTTCGATGCGGTCCCACAGGTGCTCGTCGTCGGAGCCGGTGGGTGCGGCCCAGGAGACCGCCCCCGGCCAGTAGTGCTGCCGCTGGAAGGCGTAGGTGGGCAGGTCGACCCGCCGCGCCCCGGGGTGCACGGCGACCCAGTCCACCGCGACGCCCCGGACGTGGAGCTGGGCGAGCCCGGCGCGCAGCGCGGTGGGCTGGTCCCGGTCGGATCGTTGCAGCGGTACGAACACCGCGTCCGTCACACAGTCCGCGCCCATCGCCGACAACACGCCGTCCGGGCCGATCTCCACGAACGTGGTGACGCCCAGCCCCTCCAGGGTGGTGATGCCGTCGGCGAAGCGGACCGCCTCCCGCACGTGCCGCACCCAGTAGGCCGCGTCCTGCGTCTCGGCGATCCGCCCCGTCACGTTGGAGATGACCGGAATCCGGGGCGGCGCGTACGCCAACTGCGCGGCGACCGACGCGAACTCGGCCAGCATCGGCTCCATCAGCGCCGAGTGGAACGCGTGGCTGACGGTCAGCGCCTTGGACTTGTCGAAGTGGGCGGCGACGGCGGCCACCGCGTCGGCGGCACCGGACAGCACCACCGAGCGGGGGCCGTTGACGGCCGCGACGGACACCCCGTCGACCAGCAGCGGCAGCACCTCGGCCTCGGTGGCCCGTACCGCGACCATCACCCCACCGGCGGGTAGCGCCTGCATCAGCCGGCCGCGCGCGGTGACCAGCTTCGCCGCGTCGGCGAGGGTCAACACACCGGCGACGTGGGCGGCGGCGATCTCCCCGATCGAGTGGCCGACCAGGTAGTCGGGGGTGACGCCCACCAGGCGGTAAAGCGCGACCTCGACCGCGAACAAGGCGGCCTGGGTGTAGACCGTCTGGTCCAGCTCGTCGCCGTCGGCGATCACCGCGCGCAGCGGCCGGTCCAGGTGGAGATCCAACTCGGCGCAGGCGGCGTCGAACGCCTCGGCGAACACCGGGTAGGTGGCGGCCAGCTCCAAACCCATGCCCGTCCGCTGCGAACCCTGACCGGAGAACACCAACGCCGTCCTGCCCCGCACCACCGCCCCGGTGATCGGACCCGGTGCTCCGGCGGCCAGCGCCGCCAGCTCGGCGCGGCCGGACACCGCGGCCCGGTGCCGGTGCTGGGTACGGGTGGTGGCGAGGGAGAACCCGACGTCGTAGGGGTCCAGCCCCGGGTGTTCGTCCAAGTGGCCGAGCAGCCGCCCGGCCTGGTCCCGAAGCCCCTCCTCGGTACGCGAGCTGAGCAGCCACGTGCACGGCCGCTGCGGGTTCGGGGCGGGGGCCGGCGCTGCCGGGACCGGGTCGCCCTCCAGCACGACGTGGGCGTTGGTGCCGCTGATGCCGAACGACGACACGGCGGCCCGGCGCGGTCCGACGCCCTCCCACGGCAGGGACCGGTCGAGCAGGGCGACCGCTCCGGACTCCCAGTCCACCTCGGCGCTCGGTCGGTCCACGTGCAGTGTTCGGGGCAGCACCCCGTACCGCATCGCCTGGATCACCTTGATCACCCCGGCGACACCGGCGGCAGCCTGGGTGTGGCCGATGTTCGACTTGATCGAGCCGAGCCGCAGCGGGCGGTCCGCCGGTCGGTGCTGCCCGTAGGTGGCGAGCAGGGCCTGGGCCTCTATCGGGTCGCCGAGTCGGGTGCCGGTGCCGTGCGCCTCGACCAGGTCCACGTCGGAGGGTCGCAGGCCGGCGTCGGTGAGGGCGGCCCGGATGACCCGCTGCTGGGCGGGCCCGTTCGGGGCGGTCAGCCCGTTCGACGCGCCGTCCTGGTTGATCGCGCTGCCGCGTACGGTGGCGAGGATCTGGTGGCCGGCGGCCAGCGCCGCGGATCGGCGCTCGAGCAGCAGCATGCCCGCGCCCTCGCCCCAGCCGGTGCCGTCGGCGTCGTCGGCGAACGCCTTGCAGCGGCCGTCGGCGGCGAGCCCGCGTTGGCGGCTGAACTCGACGAACCGGCCCGGGGTGGCCATCACCGTGACGCCGCCGGCGAGGGCCTGCCGGCACTCGCCGCGACGTAGCGACTGGGCGGCGAGGTGCAGCGCGACGAGCGACGACGAGCAGGCGGTGTCGATGGTGACGGCCGGTCCTTCCAGGCCGAGCGCGTAGGAGATCCGGCCGGAGGCGACGCTGCCGGCGTTGCCGGTCATGGTGTGCCCCTCGACGCCCTCGGTGGAGCCGTAGAGCAGCGCGCCGTAGTCCTGGCCGTTGGAGCCGACGAAGACGCCGACCTGGTCGCCGCGGGCGGTCGACGGGTCGATGCCGGCGTGCTCGAACGCCTCCCAGGCGGTCTCCAGCAGGAGCCGTTGCTGCGGGTCCATGGCCAGGGCCTCGCGGGGCGAGATGCCGAAGAACTCGCTGTCGAACGCGGCGGCGCCGTAGAGGAAGCCGCCCTCGCGGACGTAGCTGGTGCCGGAGTTGTCCGGGTCGGCGTCGTAGACGCTGTCCACGTCCCAGCCACGGTCGGCGGGGAACGTGGAGATCGCGTCCACCTCGTCGCGGACGAGCTGCCACAACTGGTCGGGGTTGTCCGCGCCGCCGGGGAAGCGACACGACATGCCCACCACGACGATCGGGTCGTCCTGGTCGGCGGCACCGGTGGGGACGTCCGGGTCGGCGGTGCCGGCGGGGACGTCGCGGCCGGCATCCCCGTCGGCACCGAGGAGACCGCTGAGGTGGGTGCCGAGGGCGAGGGCGCTCGGATGGTCGAAGATCAGGGTGGCGGGTAGCCGCAGGCCGGTGGCGGCGGCGAGCGCGTTGCGCAGCTCGACAGCGGTGAGCGAGTCGAAGCCGAGGTCGCGGAAGGCGCGCTCCGGTTCGACGCTGTCCGCGCCGGAGTGGCCGAGGACCGCGGCGGCGTGCCCACGGACCAGGTCGACCAGCGCGATGCCACGGTCGCGGGCGGTCATCGACAGCAGCTGCCGGGTCAGGTCGCCGGACGGGTCGGTGCCGGCGGTCGCGGCGGCTTCCGGGATGGTGGCGAGGCTCGGGTTGGGGCGTACCGCTGTGAAGCCGGGAGCGAACCGCTCCCAGTCGACGTCGGTCAGGGCCAGCACCGGCTCACCGCCGCCGATCGCGTCGGCGAGGCCGGTGAGCGCCAGCTCCGGGTCCATCGCGCCCAGGCCGCCTCGGCTGAGTCGCTCCCGACGCACGGCCTCCTCGGCGAGGCCACCGTCGCCCCAGCGACCCCAGGCGATCGAGGTCGCGGGTAGACCGTCGGCGGCCCGCTGCTCGGCGAGGGCGTCGAGGTACGCGTTGGCGGCGGCGTAGGCGGCCTGTCCCGCGTTGCCGAGGGTGCCGGCGAACGAGGAGAACAACACGAACGCGCTCAGGTCCCGGTCCCGGGTGAGGTCGTGCAGGTGCTGGGCGGCGGTGGCCTTCGGGGCCAGGACCCGCTCGACGCGGTACCGGTCGAGGCTGCCCAGCGTGCCGTCGTCCAGGACTGCGGCGGTGTGGAAGACCGAGGTCAGGTCCGCCAGGCCGTCGACGACCGTGCGCAGGGCGTCCCGGTCGGCGATGTCGCAGGCGGCGATCGTCACCTGGACGCCGGCCTGCTCCAGTTCGGCGCGCAGGTCGTCGGCGCCGGGGGCGTCCGGGCCACGCCGGCTGACCAGCACCAGGTGCTCGACGCCGTTGCGGGCCAGCCAGCGGGCCGTGTGCGCGCCGATCGCACCGGTGCCGCCGGTGACCAGCGCGGTGCCCGACGGCGACCAGTCGGTTGTGCCGCTCTGCGGGGCGCGGGTCAGCCTGCGGGTGTAGAGGCCCGAGGCGCGGACGGCGAACTGGTCCTCGTCGTCGCCGCCGGTGAGTGCCGCGACGAGCCGGGCGGCCGAGCGGGGGTCGGGCTCGGCCGGCAGGTCGACCAGGCCACCCCAGCGGTGCGGCTCTTCGAGCGCGACGACCCGGCCGAAGCCCCAGAGCGCCGCCTGGGTGGGTGCCGGGGCGGCGTCGGATCGGCCGACCCGGACACCGGACCGGGTGGCGAGCCAGAGCGGGGCGGTTACGCCCGTGTCGGCGAGCCCGTGCAGCAGCGTGGACGCGTCGTGCACCGCGTCGGCGGCGTCGGTGGCGGGCAGCGACAGCAGGGACAGCACCCCGTCGACCGGTGTCGTTCCGATGTGGGCGGCCACCGCGTCGACGACGGTGGTCCGGTCGACCGGGCCCGGTGCGAAGCTCACCGGTACGGTCCGGGCACCGGCCTGCCGGAGGGCGTCCTCGGCGGCGTCCGACCAGGGTTCGCCGGTGGGGCGCAGCACCAGCCAGGTGCCGGTGGCCGTGGTCTCGGCCGGGGTGGTCCGGCTCTGCCAGGTGATCCGGTACCGCCAGTCGTCGAGGATGTGGTGCTGGCGGGCGCGGCGACGCCAGGCGGTCAGCGCGGGCAGCAGCTCGGTGCCGTCGCCGGTGATGCCCAGCGGGGTGAGGTCGCCGTTCTCGACGGCCCGCCAGAACTCACTGTCCACCGGGTCGGCCAGGCTCGCCGCAGCGCCGGGGGTGGGCCAGTAACGCTGGTGCTGGAACGCGTAGGTGGGCAGGTCCACGACCCGGGTCGTCGGGATGACCGTGTGCCAGTCGACGGGTGCGCCGAGCACCCACGCCTCGGCCACCGACCGCACGAATCGCTCGGGGCCGCCCTCGTCACGGCGCAGCGTACCGACGGTGGTGGCCTCGATCGCGCCGGTGAGCACCGGGTGGGCGCTGACCTCGATGAAGATCCGGTGCCCGGCCGCCTGCGCGGCCTCGACAGCGAGGTCCAACCGCACCGGCTGCCGCAGGTTGCGGTACCAGTACCCGGCGTCCATTGCCCCGCCGTCCTCGACGGTCGAGAACACCGGCACCGACCCCGGCATCGGTTGCACCCCGTCGAGCAGACGGGCCAGTTCCGCCTGCACCGGCTCGACCAGCGCGCAGTGCGACGCGTAGTCGACCTTCACCCGCCTGGCCCGCACCCCCGCCGCCTCCGCGGCCATGAGGAACGCGTCCAGGTCGGCACCCGCCACCGCGACACTGGTCGGACCGTTGACCACCGCGACACTCACACCCTCGGTCAGCAACGGGGTCACCACGTCCAGACCGGCGCTCACCGACACCATCCCACCGGTGCCCGACAACGCGAGCAGCGCCTTGCTCCGCAACGCGACCACCTTCGCCGCGTCACCGAGCGACAACACCCCGGCCACACACGCCGCCGCGATCTCCCCCTGCGAATGACCGATCACCGCATCAGGGATCACCCCCTTGGCCTTCCACACCTCGGCCAACGCGACGTGCACCGCCCACAACACCGGCTGCACCACATCCACCCGCTCCAACGGGTCATCCGAGCGCAACACGTCCAACAGGTTCCAGTCCACCAACGGCGCCAGAGCCGCCGCACACTCCGCGATCCGGGACGCGAACACCGGCTCCGCATCCAACAGCCCCACCGCCATGCCGACCCACTGCGAACCCTGGCCGGGAAAGACGAACACCACACCCGCGTCCGGGTGGGCCGTACCGGACACGACCGAACTCGACGGCAGGCCGTCGCTGAGGGCGGACAGCCCGACGGCATGATCCGGGCCGAGCACGACCGCCCGGTGGCTCAGCACCGACCGGGTGGACAGCAGCGAGTACGCCACCGCCGCCGGGTCCGCCGTCACCCGGGACAGGCGCTCGGCCTGCCCGCGCAGCGCCTCCGGCGCTGCCGCCGACAGCAGCCACGGCACATTCGGCTCGGTGACGACCGGCGAGTCGACCGGCGCGGCAGGCGGCTCCTCGATGATCACGTGAGCGTTCGTGCCGGACACCCCGAACGACGACACCCCCGCCCGGCGCGGACGCTCCCCCGCCGCCCACGGGCGCGGCGACGTGAGCAGTTCCACCGCACCCGCCGACCAGTCCACCTGCGGCGTCGGCTCGTCCACGTGCAGCGTCCGGGGCAACGTCTCGTGCCGCAGCGCCTCGACGACCTTGATGATCCCGGCGACACCGGCGGCGGCCTGGGTGTGCCCGATGTTCGACTTCACCGACCCCAGCCACAGTGGCCGGTCGGCGGGCCGGTCCTGGCCGTAGGTGGCCAGCACCGCCTGCGCCTCGATCGGGTCGCCCAGCGTGGTGCCGGTGCCGTGTGCCTCCACCACGTCGACGTCGGCCGCCGACAGTCGGGCGTCGACCAACGCGGCCTGGATCACCCGCTGCTGCGACGGCCCGTTCGGGGCGGTCAACCCGTTCGACGCACCGTCCTGGTTGACCGCGCTGCCGCGCACCACGGCGAGCACCCGGTGACCGTTGCGGACCGCGTCGGAGAGCCGCTCCACCAGCAGCACGCCCGCGCCCTCGGCGAAGCCGGTCCCGTCGGCCGCACCGGCGAACGCCTTGCAGCGGCCGTCGGCCGCCAGACCACGCTGACGGGAGAAGCCGACGAACAGCGACGGGGTGGCCATCACTGTCACACCGCCGGCCAGCGCGAGGGAGCACTCACCGGCCCGCAGCGCCTGCGCCGCCAGGTGCAGCGCGACGAGCGACGACGAGCAGGCCGTGTCGACGGTGACCGCCGGCCCTTCCAGACCCAGCGCGTACGACACCCGACCGGAGATGACAGCGCCCGCGTTACCGGTGGCGAGGTAACCCTCCAGGCCCTCGGACGCACCCATCAGGATCGCCGAGTAGTCCGAACCGTTGGTGCCGGCGAACACGCCGGTCCGCGACCCGGACAGCGACGCCGGGTCGATGCCGGCCCGCTCGATCGCCTCCCAGGACACCTCCAGCAGGAGGCGCTGCGCCGGGTCCATGGCGAGGGCCTCGCGAGGGTTGATCCCGAAGAAGCCGGCGTCGAAGTCGCCCGCCCCGCTCAGGAACCCGCCCTCGGCGGCGTACGACGTCCCGGGGTTGTCCGGGTCGGGGTCGTACAGCGCCTCGGTGTCCCAGCCCCGGTCGGACGGGAACGGCGTGATGCCGTCCCCGTCCCCGGCGACCAGGTTCCACAGCGACTCCGGGGAGTCCACGCCACCGGGGAACCGGCAGCCCACGCCGATGATCGCGATCGGCTCGTCGGCGCGTACCTCCAGGTGCCGGATACGCTCCTGGGCGGTCTCCAGGTCGGCGGTGACCCGCTTGAGGAAGTAGCGCAACCGCTCTTCGTTGGCCATCGGTAGGTCTCCCCTTGTGAGCGTGCGGGTCAGGCGATGCCGAACTTCTTGCCGAGGAGGTCGAACATCTCCTCGTCGGTGGCGTCGGCCAGGGCTTCGCCCGCGGTCTCCACCGGCTCGGCGCGCCCGTGCTTCCAGTCGGCGACGAGCGCCTGCATCCGGGTCATCAGCCGGACGTACGTGACGTCGTCCGGTTCGAGGTTGTCCAGGGCCGCTTCCAGGCGGTCCAGGTCGTCCAGCGCGGAGCTGTCCCCCGGCCCGCCGCACAGGCTGTCCAGGAAGGCGGCGAGCGTGGTCGGGTTCGGATAGTCGAAGACGAGCGTGACGGGCAGCCGCAGCCCGGTGGTGGCACCCAGGCGGTTGCGCAGCTCCACGGCGGTCACCGAGTCGAACCCGAGTTCCTGGAAGGCCTTCTTCGGTGGCACCTCGTCGGCGCAGGCGTAGCCGAGCACCGTGGCGACCTGCGCCCGTACCGTGTCCAGCAGGGCCTTGGCCCGCTCGGCCGGTGGCAGGCCCGCCAGGCGCGCGGCGGCGCTCTCGCCGGCCCCGTCCCCGTCGCGGGCGATCGCCGCGAGCACCTGCTGCGCCTCCGGGATCGCGCCGACCAGAGGGCTGGGCCGGGTGGCGGTGACCGCGACGAAGAACCGCTCCCAGCGGATGTCGGCGACGGTGAGGAACGGCTCGTCGTGCTCCACCGCCTGCCGCAGCGTGGTGATCGCCAGCTCGGGCGCCATCTCGGCGACGCCGTGCCGGGTCAGCAGCTCACCGAACTCGCCGTCGGCCATGCCGCCGCCACCCCAGGCGCCCCAGGCGATCGCGGTGCCCGGCAGGCCGAGGGAGCGGCGGTGCTGCACCAGGGCGTCCAGGTAGGCGTTGGCGGGGGCGTAGTTGCCGACCCCGGAGCTGGCCACCGTGCCGGCGAACGAGGAGAACGTGATGAACGCGTCCAGGTCCAGGTCCCGGGTCAGCTCGTGCAGGTGGCGGGCGGAGTCCACCTTGGCGCGCAGGACGCCGTCGACGCGGTGGGTCTGCAGGGCGTCGATCACGCAGTCGTCGAGGACGGCCGCGCTGTGCACCACTGTGGTCAGCGGCGTATCGGCGGGGATCGCGTCGATCAGGGCGGCAAGGGCGTCGCGGTCGGCGGCGTCGCAGGCGGCCACTGTGACCGTCGCGCCCAGCGCGGTGAGGTCGTCGCGGAGCTGGTGTGCGCCGGGTGCGTCCGGGCCGCGGCGGCCGACCAGCAGCAGGTGCTCGGCACCGTGCGCGGCCAGCCAGCGGGCCAGCTGGGAACCGAGACCACCGGTGCCGCCCAGGATGAGGGTGGTGCCGCGCGGCTGCCAGCTCCGCACCGGGCCGCGGTCGCCGACCGGGGCGCGCATCAGCCGCCGGCCGAGCAGGCCGGTCGGTCGGATCGCGGCCTGGTCCTCGCCGGTGACGCCGGAGAGCAGGGCGCAGAGCAGACCGGAACCGCGCTCGTCGAGGCTGGCGGGTAGGTCCACCAGGCCGCCCCAGCGGTCCGGGTGTTCCAGGGCGGCCACCCGGCCGAAGCCCCAGAGCAGCGCCTGGGCCGGGTTGGCCGGCGGGTCGTCCGGTCCGGTGCCGATCGCGGCCCGGGACGCGCACCACAGCGGTGCGCCTACGCCGAGGTCACCGAGGGCCTGCACCAGTACGACGGTGGCGGCGAAGCCGCGCGGGGTGGAGCGGTGGTCGCGCAGGACCCGCTCGTCCAGGGCGAGCAGGGAGAGCACACCGTCGGGACGGTCACAGCCGGCCGCGTCGAGCGCCAGGGTGAGCTGGGCGGCCAGCGCGGTGCGGTGGACGTCGACCGGGTCGATCTCCACCGGCACCACCCGCGCGCCGCCGACTCGCAGAGCCGAGCTGACCTCGGCCGGCAGCGGCGAGTCGATCCCGGCCGGTACGGCGACCAGCCAGGTGCCGGTGAGACGGGCCGGTTGGTCGGGGACGCGTACCCACTCGTCGCGGTAGCGCCAGCTGTCCAGCGTCGAGCCGGTCTGCCGCTGCCGCCGCCACGACGACAACGCCGGGAGCAGGTCTCCCACCGCCGCCGGGTCGACGCCGATGGTCTCGGCGAGCACGTCGGCGTCCTGCCGCTCCACCGCGTTCCAGAAGACCGCGTCGTCGGTGCTCGGGGTCGCGGCGGCGGGCGCCGGGGGCCGCCGGCCGCCCAGCCAGTACGGCCGCCCCTGAAACGCGAAGGTCGGCAACGGCACGGTACGCCCGTGCGGGTGGACGGTGGCGAAGTCGACTGCGGCACCGTGCACGTACGCGGAGGCCAGCGAGTGGGTGAACCGCCGGAGCCCGCCGTCGCCGCGCCGCAGCGTGCCCAGCACCACGGCGTCGCCACCGGCGTCCTCGGCCAGCCCGGTGAGCCCGGCGATCAGCACCGGGTGCGGGCTGATCTCGACGATCAGGGCGTGACCGGCGTCCAGGGCGGCACGGACGGCCAGGTCCAGGCGGACCGGGTTACGCAGGTTGTCGTACCAGTACGCGGCGTTCATCGCGGTGCCGTCGATCGGCGCGCCGGTGACCGTGGAGATGATCGGCACGGTGCCGGCGGTCGGCGTGATCCCGTCCAGGAGCCGGGCCAGCTCGGCCTCGATCGGCTCGACCTGGGCACAGTGCGAGGCGTAGTCCACCTGCACCTGCCGGGCGCGGACGCCGGCCGCCTGGGCCGCCGTCAGGAAGGCCGCCACGTCGGCACCGGCCACGACCACACTGGACGGGCCGTTCACCGCCGCGACGGCGATCCCGTCGGTGAGCAGCGGTTCGACAGCGGCGAGCGGAGCGTTGACCGACACCATGCCGCCGGTGCCGGACAGGGCGAGCAGGGCGCGGCTGCGCAGGGCGACCACCTTGGCGGCGTCGGTCAGCGACAGCGCGCCGGCCACGCACGCGGCGGCGATCTCGCCCTGCGAGTGGCCGACGACCGCGCCGGGCCGTACGCCACGGGAGATCCAGGTTTCGGCCAGCGACACCATCACCGCCCAGAGCGCGGGTTGGACCACGTCGACGCGGTCCAGCGCCGCCGGGTCGGTGCAGCGCAGCACGTCGAGCAGCGACCAGTCGACGTACGGGTCGAGGGCGGCGGCGCACTCGGCGATCCGGGCGGCGAAGACCGGCTCCTGGTCGAGCAGCTCGGTGGCCATGCCGAGCCACTGTGAGCCCTGACCGGGGAAGACGAACAGCGGTCGGCCGCCGAGCTGCCGGTCGGCGCGGGGGGCGTTGCCGTCGGGGAACTCGGCGAGGCTGCTCAGCATCTCCTCCCGGGTGGTGCCGACGACGACCGCACGGTGGTCGAAGGCGGCCCGGGTCTTGCACAGCGAGTGTCCGACGTCCGACGGGGTGAGCGAGGGGTGCCGGGTCAGGTGGTCGTACAGGCGGCGGGCCTGCGCGGCGAGACCGGCCTCGGTGCGGGCCGAGATCGGCCAGGCGGCGACCGGACCGTCGGCGGGGTCGCTGGTCTCGGCGGGGGTCTCGGTCGGCGGCTGCTCCAGGATGATGTGCCCGTTGGTGCCGGAGACGCCGAAGGACGACACCCCGGCCCGGCGCGGGTGCCCGGTCTGCGGCCACGGGATCGTCTCGGTGAGCACCTGCGCGGCGCCGGTCGACCAGTCCACGTGCGAGGTGGGCGCGTCGACGTTGAGCGTCTTCGGCAGGACCCCGTGCTGGATGGAGAGCACCGCTTTGATCAGCCCGGCGATGCCGGCCGCCGACTGGGTGTGCCCGATGTTCGACTTGACCGAGGTGATCCAGAGCGGGTGCTCCGCCGGACGGCCCCGGCCGTACGTCTCCAGCAGCGCCTGCGCCTCGATCGGGTCGCCCAGTGTGGTGCCGGTGCCGTGCGACTCGACGGTGTCGACCTGGTCCGGGGTGAGTCGGGCGTTGGCGAGCGCGGCCCGGATGACCCGCTCCTGGGCCGGGCCGTTGGGGGCGGTGAGGCCGTTGGACGCGCCGTCCTGGTTGGTCGCGCTGCCCCGCACGATCGCCAGGATCGGGTGGCCGTTGCGCTGCGCGTCGGAGAGCCGCTCGGCCATGATGATGCCGACACCCTCTCCCCAGGCGGTGCCGTCGGCGGCCTCGGCGAACGGCTTGCACCGCCCGTCCGGGGCCAGCCCCTTCTGCCTGCTGAACAGGATGAACGCCCCCGGTGCCGCCATGATCGTGACGCCGCCGACCAGGGCCAGGTCGCACTCACGCGACCGCAGCGACTGGACCGCCCAGTGCATCGCGACGAGCGACGACGAGCAGGCCGTGTCCACGGTGACGGCTGGTCCGCCGAAGCCCAGGCTGTACGCGATCCGGCCGGACGCGACGCTGGTGGTGGTGCCGGTGCCGAGGTACATGTCGACGCCCTCGGGCGCCTCGTGCAACGCGGTGCCGTAGTTCTGCTGGGTGATGCCGACGAACACGCCGGTCTGGCTGCCGCGAAGGCTCTGCGGGTTGACGCCGGCCCGCTCGATCGCCTCCCAGGACGCCTCCAGCAACAGCCGTTGCTGCGGGTCCATGGCGAGCGCCTCGTGCGGGCTGATCCCGAAGAACGCGGCGTCGAAGTCCGCGGCGTCGTCCAGGAACGAGCCCTCCCGGACATAGCTCTGGCCGGGTGCGTCCGCGTCCGGGCTGTAGAGCGACTCCAGGTCCCAGCCCCGGTCGGCGGGCAGCGGGCCGAGGGCGTCGCGCTCGTCGACGAGCATCTGCCAGAGGTCCTCCGGACCGCGTACGCCGCCGGGGAACCGACAGCTCATCGAGACGATCGCGATCGGTTCCCGGTCACGGTTCTCAGCCTCGTGCAACTGCTGCTTGGTCTCCTGAAGGGTGGTGGTGACCTTCTTGAGGAAATGGCGAAGCTTCTCGTCGTCTGCCATCACGACACTCCGAACTCTCGGGTGATGAACTCGAACATCTCGTCGTCGGTGGCCGACTCGAGGTCCTGCGCCACGTCCGCGGCGCCGGTGGGCTCCAGCCCGGCCAGCAGGTCGCGCAGGCGGCTGGTCACCTGCTCGCGTACCGATCCGTCGCCGGGCAGGGTGGCCACTGCCGCCTCGATCCGGCTCAGCTCGGCCAGCAGCGGCTCGGCCGCCCCGGCCTCGTCCGGCACCACCTGCGCCCGCAGGTACGCGGCGAGCGAGTGGGCGTTCGGGTAGTCGAAGACGAGGGTGGCCCGCAGCCGCAGGCCGGTCGCGACGTTGAGCCGGTTGCGCAGCTCGACGGCGGTCAGCGAGTCGAAGCCGAGTTCCTTGAACGGCAGGGTCGGGTCCACGTCGTCGGGGCCCGGGTAGCCGAGGACGGCGGCGACGTTGGCGCGTACCACCTGGAGGACCAGGGCGTCGGCGTCCTCGTCGGCGAGACCGGCGAGGCGCTGGGCCAGGCCCACCACCGACGGACCGCCGGCCGGTTCGGCGACCGGCCGGGCCGCGCCACGGACCAGACCGCGCAGCAGCGCCGGTACGGTCTCCACCGGCTGGTTGCGCAGGCCGGCCAGGTCCAGGTCGGCCGGGACCAGCAGCGGCTCGTCCAGCACTCCCGCCGTGTCGAACAGGGCGAGCGCGCGGGCGGTCGGCAGTCGCCGGACCCCGCCGCGAGCCACCCGGCGCAGGTCGGCGCCGTCCAGGTGCCCGGTCATCCCGCTGGCCTGCTCCCACAGGCCCCAGGCCAGGGATTCGGCGGGTAGGCCGAGCGCCCGCCGGTGCCGGGCCAACTCGTCGAGGAAGGCGTTGGCGGCGGCGTAGTTGCCCTGTCCGGCGCCGCCGAGGACGCCGGCCGCCGAGGAGAAGAGCACGAACCGGGCGACCTTGCGGTCCCTGGTCAGCAGGTGCAGGTTCCACGCGGCGTCGGTCTTCGGTGCCAGCACGGCGTCGATGCGGTCCGGCGTCAGCGCGGTGACGACACCGTCGTCCAGCGCGCCTGCCGCGTGCACGACGGTCAGCGGCCGGTCGGCGGGGATTCCGTCGAGGACCGCCGCGAGGGCGTCCCGGTCGGTGGCGTCGCAGGCCTGCACGGTGACCTCCGCGCCGAGCTCGGTGAGGTCGGTGAGGAGGGCGTCCACCCCGTCGGCGGCGCGTCCGCGACGTCCGGTCAGCACCAGCCGCCGGGCCCCGTGCTCGGTGACCAGGTGCCGGGCGAGCAACCCGCCCAGGGTGCCGGTGCCACCGGTGATCAGCACGGTGCCGTCCGGGTCGCCGCCGGTGATGTCGGTGCGCGGTTCCGGGGCCACCGGGACCGGTGCCAGGCGTGGGGCCAGCGGCCGACCGGCACGGACCACCACCTGCGGCTCGCCGGAGGCGACCGCCGGGACGGCCACGGTCAGCGAGGTGGGATCGTCGTCGAGGTCGAGCAGGACGAAGCGGTCCGGGTTCTCGGCCTGCGCGGTGCGGATCAGGCCCCACGCGGCGGCTGCCGCCAGGTCACCGGCCGGGTCGTCGGTGTTCGTCGCGACCGCGCCCCGGGTGACCACGACCAGCCGCGACGCCCCGAACGCGGGCTCGGCGATCCAGCGCTGCACCAGGTCGAGCGCGGCCTTGGTGCTGCGCCGCGCGCCGGTGCCCGGTTCGGCCGTAGCCTGCGCGTCCGCCGGCAGCGTCAGGAAGACCATCTCGGGTACGACCGGGGCGTCCACCAGCGCGGCCAGGTCCGGATATCCGGTCCCGGCGACGCGGGTCAGCTGGTACGGGTCGACGCCGACGACGGTGGTGCTCGGCACCGTCCCGGGCAGCACCGGGGTCCAGTCCAGCCGGTACAGCGACTCGTGGTCGCCGCCGCGGGCGCTGGCCAGCCGGTCCGCCGACACCGGCCGCATGATCAGCGAGTCGATCTCGGCGACCGGGGCGCCGGTGCTGTCGGCGACGGTGAACGAGACGCCGACGGCGCCGGCGGGCTTGAGTCGGATCCGGAAGCTGGAGGAGCCGGTGGTGTGCAGGGAGATGCCGCTCCAGACGAACGGGAGGCGACTGCGCTCGGCGGGTTCGCCGTCGCCCATCCGGGTCAGGAAGGTGTTCAGCGACATGGCCTGCAGGCCGGCGTCGAGCAGGGCCGGGTGCATGCCGTACGCGCCGGCGGCGGCCCGGCCCGACTCGGGCAGGGACAGCTCGGCGTACACGTCGTCCTCGGTGACCCAGGCGGCGCGGAGGCCCTGGAACATCGGTCCGTAGTCGAACGCGGTCCGGCTGACGGCCTCGTAGAACTCGCTGAGGTCGACCGGTCGGGCGCCGGGTGGCGGCCAGGTGGTGAGGTCGGCCGGCCCGGTCGGATCGGCGGCGGTGCTGATCGCTCCGGTGGCGTGGTGGATCCAGCCGGCGCCGTTCAACGGGTCGTCGCCCTGGCCGTCGTCGGAGCGGGAGCGGACGTTGACGACGCGTCGACCGTTGCCGTCCGGCGGGCCCACCCAGAGTTGTAGTTGGCGGGCACCGCGTTCGGGCACGATCAGCGGGGTGAGCAGGGTGAGTTCTTCCAGCCGCCGGCAGCCGGTCTGACCCGCGACGTGCAGGGCGAGTTCGACGAAGGCGGTGCCGGGCATGACGTTGGCGCCCATCACCTTGTGCTCGCCGAGCCAGGGGTGGGCCTCGACGGAGAGCAGGCCGGTGAAGAGGACCGCGTCGGAGTCGAGCAGTGGGATGGCGGCGCCGAGCATCGGGTGGTTCGCCGCGTTGAGGCCGGCGGTGGCGATGTCGGCGGTGGTCGGGAGGTTGACCTCGTCGACCCAGAACCGCTGCTGTTGGAAGGGGTAGGTGGGCAGGTCGACGGTCCGGGTCGTCGGGATGACTGTGTTCCAGTCGACCGGTGCGCCGTGCACCCACGCCTCGGCCAGGGCTCGCACGATCTGCTCGCTGCCGCCCTCACCCCGGCGCAACGTCCCGACGGCGGGGGCGTCCACGCTGTCGGCGATCGCCCCGGTCAGCACCGGGTGCGCGCTGACCTCCACGAAGATCCGATGCCCGGCCGCGTACGCCGCCTGCACCGCCAGATCCAGCCGCACCGGCTGCCGCAGGTTGCGGTACCAGTACCCGGCGTCCATCACACCGCCGTCCTCGACAGTGGAGAACACCGGCACGTCACCAGACAGCGGCTGCACGCCGTCGAGCAGACGGGACAGCTCGGCCTGCACCGGCTCGACCAGCGGGCAGTGCGAGGCGTAGTCGACCTTCACCCGCCTGGCCCGCACCCCCGCCGCCTCCGCAGCAGCCAGGAACCCATCCAGGTCCGCGCCCGCCACCGCGACACTGGTCGGACCGTTGACCACCGCGACACTCACACCCTCGGTGAGCAGGGGTGTGACCACGTCCAGGCCGGCGCTGACCGACACCATGCCACCGCTGCCCGCGATCGACAGCAGAGCCCTGCTGCGCAACGCGACGACCTTCGCCGCGTCGCTGAGCGACAACACACCCGCCACACACGCCGCGGCGATCTCACCTTGGGAGTGACCGATCACCGCATCAGGGGTGACACCCCTGGCTTTCCACACCTCGGCCAACGCGACGTGCACCGCCCACAACACCGGCTGCACCACGTCCACCCGCTCCAACGGGTCATCCGAGCGCAACACGTCCAGCAGGTTCCAGTCCACGAACTGAGCCAGAGCCGCGGCGCACTCGGCGATCCGCGCCGCGAACACCGGCTCGGACTCCAACAACCCGGCCGCCATGCCGACCCACTGCGAACCCTGACCCGGGAACACGAACACCACACCCGACGAACGCGCCACACCCGACACCACCGTGCTCGACGGCAACCCGTCGGCCAACGCGGCCAGACCGGCCCGGTGGTCCGGGCCGAGCACCACCGCGCGCTGGACGAACTCGGATCGGCCCAGCAGCGAGTGGGCGACCTCGGCCGGCGCCCACTCCACGCCGGCGAGTCGGCGGGCCTGGTCGGCGACGGCCTTGGCGGTACGCCCGGACAGCACCCACGGCACGTCCGGCGACACCACGGCCGGCTCGGCGGCCGGCTCGGCGGGCGCCTCCTCGATGATCACGTGGGCGTTGGTGCCGGAGACCCCGAACGACGAGACGCCGGCCCGCCGTGGCCGCCCGTACGCCTCCCACGGCCTCGCGTCGGTGAGCAGCTCGACCGCACCGGCCGACCAGTCCACCTCGGGTGTGGGCTGGTCCACGTGCAGGGTGCGTGGCATCGTCTCGTTGCGGATCGCCGCGACCATCTTGATGATCCCGGCGACACCGGCGGCGGCCTGCGCATGCCCGATGTTCGACTTGATCGACCCCAGTCGCAGCGGCCGGTCCGCCGGGCGGCCCTGACCGTACGTGGCCAGCAGCGCCTGCGCCTCGATCGGGTCGCCGAGCACCGTACCGGTGCCGTGCGCCTCGACCACGTCGACGTCGGCGCTGCGCAGTCCCGCGTTGGCCAGGGCGGCGCGGATGACGCGTTGCTGGGAGGGACCGTTCGGTGCGGTCAGCCCGTTGGAGGCGCCGTCCTGGTTGACCGCGCTGCCACGGACCACGGCCAGGACGTGGTGGCCGTTGCGCCGGGCGTCGGAGAGCCGCTCCACCACCAGGACACCGGCGCCCTCGGCCCAGCCGATCCCGTCGGCGGACCCGGCGAACGACTTGCACCGCCCGTCCGGGGCCAGTCCGCGCTGCTGGCTGAACGCGACGAACGCGGCCGGGGTCGCCATCACCATCACGCCACCGACCAACGCGAGGGAGCACTCCCCCTGCCGCAGCGCCTGGGCCGCGAGGTGCAGGGCGACCAGCGACGACGAGCAGGCGGTGTCCACCGACAGCGACGGGCCCTCCAGCCCGAGCGCGTACGACACCCGGCCGGAGATGACGCTCGCGGTGGTGCTGGTCAGGCCGAAACCGCCGACGCTGGACGGGTCACGCCCGAGGACCCCGCCGTAGTCCTGGCCGCTGGTGCCGGCGAACACCCCGGTCCGGCTGCCCCGCAACGACACCGGGTCGATGCCGGCCCGCTCGATCGCCTCCCAGGACACCTCCAGCAACACCCGCTGCTGCGGGTCCATCGCTACCGCCTCGCGGGGGCTGATCCCGAAGAACGCGGCGTCGAAGTCGGTGGCGCCGTCGAGGAAGCCGCCCTCCCGGACGTAGAAACCGCCCGGCCGGTCCGCCTCGGGGTCGTAGAGGCCGGCGATGTCCCAGCCCCGGTCCTCCGGCACCCCGGTGATCCCGTCGGTGCCCAGGTCGACCAACTGCCACAGGTCCTCGGGCGTCCGCACCCCGCCGGGGTAGCGGCAGGCCATGCCGACGATGGCGATCGGCTCGTCCGCGGCGACCGGCGTGGCCTCGGGGATCGCCGCCGCCGGCGCCTCGATGCCGCCCAACTGGTCGTGCAGATATCCGGCGATGGCCTGCGGGGTCGGGTAGTCGAAGATGAGGGTGGCCGGCAGGCGCAGCCCGGTGGCACCGCCCAACTGGTTGCGGATCTCCACAGCGGTGAGCGAGTCGACGCCGAGTTCGGAGAGGGGCTGCAGCGGCGGGACGGCCGCCGGACCGGAGTGGCCCAGGACGGCGGCGGCCTGTCCGCGTACGAGATCGAGCAGTGTGCGCTCCCGGTCTGCCTCGGCGAGGGCGGCGAGGTGGGTGAGGAACGCGGTGCCGGCGCGGGTCTTGGCGCCCGGCTTGCCTCCCGGCACCCGGACCAGCCCGCGCAGCAGCACCGGCACGCCACCCTGGGCGGCCTGCGCCCGCAGCGCGGCGAAGTCCAGCCGGGCCGGCGCGACCACCGGTACGGGCGCGGCGATCGCCCGGTCGAAGAGCGCGAGCGCGTCGGCGGACGGCATGGAGACGATGCCGCCGCGCGCGATGCGGGAAAAGTGGGTGTCGTCGAGGTGCTCCGACATGCCGCTGCGGGCGTCCCAGAGGCCCCACACCAGGGACACGCCGGGCAGCCCGGCCGCCCGCCGGTGCTGGGCGAGCGCGTCCAGGTAGGCGTTCGCCGCGGCGTAGTTGCCCTGGCCGCCACCACCGAGGGTCGCGGCGAGCGAGGAGAACAGGACGAACGCACTGAGGTCCGCGTCCCGGGTCAGGTCGTGCAGGTGGTGGGCGGCGTCGACCTTGGGCCGCAGCACCGCGCCGACCCGTCCCGGGGTGAGCGCGCTGACCACGCCGTCGTCGGAAACCCCGGCGGCGTGCACCACAGCGGTCAGCGGGTGCTCGGCGGGTACCGAGGCGAGCAGCGCGGCCACCTCGGCGCGGTCGGCGGTGTCGCAGGCCCGCAGGGTCACCGCGGCGCCCAGTGTGGTCAGTTCGGCGCAGAGTTCCGCGCTGCCCTCGGCGGCGCTGCCCCGGCGGCTCGTCAGCAGCAGGTGCCGCGCGCCGTGCCGGGTGACCAGGTGTCGGGCCAGCAGGCCGCCCAGGGTGCCGGTGGCGCCGGTGATGAGGACGGTGCCGTCCGGGTCGAGCGGGGGGTTCGGTTCGCGGGGCGGGGCGAGCCGGGCCAGCCGGGGCACCCGCACCACGCCGCGTCGCACGGCGACCTGCGGTTCGCCGGAGGTGACCGCCTCGATCAGGCGGGCCGCGCTGCCCGGGTGCCCGTCCAGGTCGGCCAGGACGAACCGGTCCGGGTTCTCCGACTGGGCCGAGCGGAGCAGACCCCAGACCGGGGCGGCGGACAGGTCGGTCACGTCCTCGTCCGGGCCGGCGGCTATCGCCTGGCGGGTGACCACCACCAGCCGGGCCCCGTCGAACGCCCTGTCGTCCAGCCAGTGCTGGGCCGTGACCAGCGCCGCGACGGTGGTGGCGTGGGTGGACTCCGGGTCGTCGTCCGCTGCGGAGCAGCCGGCCAGGACCAGGTCCGGGCGGTCCGCGCCACCGGCCAGTGCGACACCGAGGGCCGCGACGTCCGGGTAGCGGTCCGCGTCGACGTCGGCGAGTTCGGGCAGGTCGTCGCCGAGGATCGCGATCCGGCCGCTGTCGACGGCGGTGGTCGTGACGCTCGGCCAGTCGACGTGGAAGAGGGTGTCGTCGGGGGTGGCGAGTTGGTCGGCGGAGATGGGACGCAGCGTGAGCATCCGTACCTCGGCGACCGGCGCGCCGGTGGCGTCCGCGGCGGCCACGCTCACGTCGGCGTTCTCCGCGATCCGTACCCGCACCCGCAGGTCGGTGGCGCCGGCCGAGTGCAGCGCCACGTCGTTCCAGGCGAACGGCAGCCGGTTGCCCTGCTCGGTGGTCCGGGCCGGCAGCAGGCCGGTGGCGTGCATGGCCGCGTCGAGCAGCGCCGGGTGCAGACCGAAGTCGGCCGGGTCGGTGCCGCCGCCGTCCGGGATGCGCACCTCGGCGTACGCGTACTCGCCGGCCACCCAGGCTCGTTGGAGTGCCTGGAACGCGGGCCCGTAGGTGAAGCCCTGCGCGGCGAGCCGGTCGTAGAAGCCGGTCAGGTCGGCGGGTCGGGCGTCGACCGGTGGCCAGGTGGTGAAGTCCCGCCAGTCCGTGGTGGACGCCTCGGCGACCTGCACCACACCGGCGGCGTGGCAGGTCCACGGCTTGTCCGGGTCGGCGGTGTCGACCGCCCGGGAGTGGATGGTGACCGGGCGGGAGCCGTCCTCCTCGGCCGGGCCGACCGACACCTGCAGCTCGGTGTCGCCGCGCTCGGCCAGCACCAGCGGCGTCTGGAGGGTGAGTTCCCGCAGGTGGCCGGCGCCGACCTGCGCACCGGCGCGCAACGCGAGTTCCACGAAACCGGTGCCGGGCACCAGCACGGTGCCCTGCACCGCGTGGTCGGCGAGCCAGGCGTGCCGGTCGAGGCTGAGTCGGCCGGTGTAGAGGAAGCCGCCGCCGTCGGCGAGCGCGACGGCCGCGCCGAGCAGCGGGTGCCCCGCCGGGCGGACGCCCACGTTGGTCAGGTCGCCGGTCCACCGGCGGGAGGTGTCCGGCCAGTACCGTTCGTGCTGGAAGGCGTACGTGGGCAGGTGCACCGGCCGTCCGGCGGGGAGCACGGTACGCCAGTCGACTGACACCCCGTGCACGTGCAGGCGGCCGAGCGCGGCGAGCAGCGCCACCGGCTCGGGACGGTCCTTGCGCAGCGCGGGGACGGCCACCTGGTCACCGGTCAGGCACTCCTCGGCCAGCGCGGTCAGGACACCGCCCGGGCCGATCTCCACCAGTGTGGTGACACCGACGTCGACCAGCGCGGCGATGCCGTCGGCGAAGCGGACCGCGTCCCGGACGTGGCGCACCCAGTAGGCGGCGTCGAGCCGTTCGTCGAGCCGGCCGGTGACGTTGGAGACGATCGGGATGCGCGGCTCGTGATAGGTGACGCTCTCCGCGACCCGGCGGAAGTCGTCGAGCATCGGCTCCATCAGCGCCGAGTGGAAGGCGTGGCTGACGGTCAGCCGCCTGGTCTTGCCGAAGTGCGCGGCGACCGCCTCGACCGCCTGCTGTCCACCGGAGAGCACGATCGAGCGCGGGCCGTTGACCGCCGCGATCGAGACGCCCTCGGTCAGCAGCGGCAGCACCTCTGCCTCGGTGGCCCGTACCGCGACCATCACCCCGCCGGCGGGCAGCGCCTGCATCAGGGTGCCGCGCGCGGCGACCAGTGTCGCCGCGTCGGCGAGGGACAGCACCCCGGCCACGTGCGCGGCGGCCAGCTCGCCGATCGAGTGGCCGATCAGGTGGTCGGGGACGATCCCCCAGGACTCCACCAGCCGGTACAACGCCACCTCGACGGCGAACAGACCGGCCTGGGTGTAGGCGGTCTGGTCCAGCAGGCCGTCCGGGTTCTCCGCGATCACCCGGCGCAGCGGCTGGTCCAGGTGCGGTTGGAGCGCGTCGCAGACCTCGTCGAACGCGGCGGCGAAGACCGGGTACGTCGCGGACAGGTCGCCACCCATGCCGGTGCGCTGGGAACCCTGTCCGGAGAACAGGAACGCGGTCCGTACGGGCTGCCGCCCACCGGTGAGCACTGCGGTGTCGTGGCGCCCCTCCGCCAGCGCCGCGAGCCGGTGCACCAGGTCGTTGCGGTCACCGGGGAGGATCACGGCCCGGTGGTCGAACGTGCTGCGGTCGGCCGTGAGGGCGTACGCCAGATCGCGCAGGCCGACCCGGTCGTCGCCGGCCACCCGGGCGAGCAGTTTCGCCGCCTGGGCCCGCAACGCCCGCTCGGTACGCCCGGACAGCAGCCACGGTCCGTCCGGTGCGGTGCTCGCCGCCGGTGCGGTGTCGTCGGCGACGTCCGGGGCCTGTTCGAGGACGACGTGCACGTTGGTGCCGCTGACCCCGAACGAGGAGACCGCAGACCGGCGTGGCTCGTCGGTCCGGGGCCACGGCTGTCGGCTGGTGAGCAGTTCGACGGCGCCCTCGGACCAGTCGACCTGCGGGGTCGGCTCGTCGACGTGCAGCGTCTGCGGCAGGATGCCGGCGCGCATGGCGAGGACCATCTTGATGATCCCGGCGACGCCCGCGGCGGCCTGGGTGTGCCCGAGGTTGGACTTGATCGAGCCGAGCCACAGGGGGCGCTGGGGGTCGCGGTCCTGGCCGTAGGTGGCGATGAGGGCCTGCGCCTCGATCGGGTCGCCGAGGCTGGTGCCGGTGCCGTGTGCCTCGACCGTGTCGATCTGGCTGGGGGTGAGGCCGGCGTTGGCCAGTGCCCGTTGGATGACGCGCTGCTGCGCCGGGCCGTTCGGGGCGCTGAGCCCGTTGGAGGCGCCGTCCTGGTTGACCGCCGAGCCACGGATCACGGCGAGGATCCGGTGGCCGTTGCGCTGCGCGTCGCTGAGCCGCTCCAGGACCAGCACACCGGCGCCCTCCGCCCAGCCGGTGCCGTCGGCGGCGGCGGCGAACGCCTTGCACCGCCCGTCGCCGGAGAGACCGCCCTGGCGGGAGAACTCGAGGAACGCGCCCGGCGTGGCCATCACGGTGGCGCCACCGGCGAGCGCGAGCCCGCACTCCTGTTGGCGTAGGGCCTGCGCGGCGAGGTGCAACGCCACCAGCGACGACGAGCACGCGGTGTCGACGGTGACCGCCGGGCCCTCCAGGCCCAGACAGTACGAGATCCGGCCGGAGACGACGGCCGCCGCGTTGCCGGTGAGCAGGTGCCCCTCCAGCCCAACGGATGCGCCCAGCAGCAGCGTGCCGTAGTCCTGGCCGGCGGTGCCGGCGAAGACGCCGGTCTGGCTGCCCTTCAGCGTCACCGGGTCGATCCCGGCCTGCTCCAGGGCCTCCCAGGTGACCTCCAGCAGCATCCGCTGCTGGGGGTCCATGGCGGTGGCCTCGCGTGGTGAGATGCCGAAGAAGGCCGCGTCGAAGTCGGCCGCGTCGTAGACGAAGCCGGCTTGGCGTGCGTCGGAGGTGCCCGCCGCGCCGGAGCCGTCGCCGAACAGCGCGGCCAGGTCCCAGCCCCGGTCGTCCGGGAACTCGGCCATCGCGTCGCGGCCGTCGAGCAACAGCTGCCACAGGTCCTCGGGGGTACGCACGTCGCCGGGGAAACGGCAGCCCATGCCGATGATGGCGATCGGCTCCTGCTCGCCCGCCTCGACCTCGCGCAGCCGTTGCCGCGTCTGGTGCAGGTCGGCGGTGACCCGCTTCAGGTAGTCGAGGAGCTTGTCTTCAGTCAGCATCGCTTGCCAACCCCTTCGGATGCGCGCGGCGTCCGGTGTCAGGACACCGAGAGCTGCGTGTCGATGAAGTCGAAGATCTCGTCGGCGCTGGCCGACTGGAGCTTCTCGGTGACGGTGTCGCCGGTGTGTTCGGTGGTGCCGTGCACGTCGGCCAGGAGTGCCTGCAGTCGGGCGGTGAGCTGGGCCCGGGCGCCCTTGTCGAGGGTTCGCCCGGCGATCAGCCCGGCGAGCCGGTCCACCTCGGCCAGCAGCGGCAGCTCGGCGTCCGAGTCACCGACGATCCGGCCGACCAGGTGGGTGGTGAGGGCCCGGGCGGTGGGGTGGTCGAAGGCCAGGGTCGCCGGCAGTTTCACGCCGGTCGCCGCGCTGATCTGGTTGCGCAGCTGCACCGCCGTCAGCGAGTCGAAGCCGAGTTCCTTGAACGCCCGGTCCGGTTCGACAGCGGTGCTGTCCGGGTGGCCGAGCACCGCTGCCGCCTGGGCGCGGACCAGGTCGAGCAGGACGGCGTCCCGGTCGGCCGGGTCGAGCCCGTCGATGCGGCGCAGCCACGGCGCGGTGGACGGGTCGCCGGTGCCGGCGGCAAACGCGGCGCGCACCGCCGGCAGGTCGCCGACCAGACGTGGCGGGCCGGCCGGGTACTGCTCGGCGAAGCGGTCCCAGCCGATGTCGGCCAGCACGATCCGGGTTTCGCCGTGGTCGAGGACCTGGCCCAGCGCGGTCAGCGCGGACGCTGTGGGCAGCGGGGTGGCGGCGGGATCGCCACCGGCGGCCTCGCTGCGCGCCCATTCGCCCCAGGCGATCGAGGTGGCGGGCAGGCCGGCGGCGGCACGCCGGGCGGCCAGGGCGTCGAGGTAGGCGTTGGTGGCGGCGTACGCGCCCTGTCCGGTGCCGCCGAGCGTCCCGGACAGCGCGGAGAACAGCACGAACGCGGTCAGGTCGTGGTCACGGGTCAGCTCGTGCAGGTACCGGGCGCCGGTGGCCCGACCGGCGGCGACGGCGGCGAGCCGGTCACCGGTGAGCCCGGTCAGCAGGCCGGAGTCGCGGGTCCCGGCGAGGTGGAAGACGGCGGTCAGGTCGTCGATGCCGTCGACCAGTGCGCGCAGGGTGTCACGGTCGGCGACGTCGCAGGCGGCGATCGTCACCCGGGCGCCGAGTTGTTCCAACTCGGTACGGAGGTCGCCGGCCCCGGGGGCGTCCGGGCCTCGACGGCTGGTGAGCACCAGGTGCTCGGCGCCGCGACCGGCCAGCCAGCGCGCCACGTGTGCCCCGGTCGCGCCGGTGCCGCCGGTGACCAGCGTGGCGCCGGTGGGCGACCAGCCGGTAGTCGGCGTCGTGACGGTGAGCGGGGCCGGCCGCAGGCGTCGCGCGACCGCCCCGGTGGCGCGGATCGCCACCTGGTTCTCGCCGGTCGAACCCGGCTCGCCGCGGAGGGTGGCGGCGAGCCGGGTTCCGGCCACCGGGTCGAGAGTGTCGGGCAGATCGATCAGCCCGCCGAAGCGCTGCGGGTCCTCGGCCTCGAGTACGGGTCCAAGGCCCCAGAGCATCGCCTGGGCCGGATGCGGCACGTCCTCGCCGGGGGCGACGGCAACCGCCCCACGGGTGACGCACCACAGTTTCGCCGGGGAACCGATGTCGCCGAGCGTCTGCAGCAGCGTCAGCGTGGCGGTCGTCCCGGTGGTGATCTGCGGGTTCTCTCGATCCGGACGTTGGTCGAGCGCGAGCAGCGACAGCACCCCGGCGATCGGGATGTCGATGGCGGAGAGCCGGTTCAGCAGAGCGGCCAGCTCGGTGCGCTCGGTGGTGGCTGGTGCGATCTCCAGGACCTCGGCGCCGTGCTCGCGCAGGGCGGCGGCGCAGTCCGTGGCGATCCGGTGCTGGTCGGTGGTGTCGGGTACGACGAGCAGCCAGGTGCCGTCGAGCCGGGGTGGGGTGCCGGCGTCGGGGATCGGGGCCCAGCCGACGGTGTAGCGCCAGGTGTCGGTGGTGCCCCGCTCCCGGCGGGTGCGCCGCCAGGCCGCGAGTGCGGGCAGCAGGTCGACGCCGTCGCCGGTGATGCCCAGCGGGGTCAGGTCGCCGTCCTCGACGGCCTGCCAGAACTGGCTGTCCACGGGGTCGGAGGCGGTCATCGCACCGCCACCGGTGGGCCAGTAGCGCTGGTGCTGGAACGGGTAGGTGGGCAGGTCGACGACCCGGGTGGCCGGGATGACGGTGCTCCAGTCGACAGGCGCGCCGCGTACCCACGCCTCGGCGAGGGCTCGGACGACCTGGTCGGTGCCGCCCGCGCCGCGGCGCAGGGTGCCGACGGTGGCCGCGTCGACCGTGTCGGCGATCGCGCCGGTGAGCACCGGGTGGGCGCTGACCTCGACGAAGATCCGGTGCCCGGCGGCGTACGCGGCCTCGACGGCCAGGTCCAGGCGCACCGGCTGGCGCAGGTTGCGGTACCAGTAGGCGGCGTCCATGACACCACCACCGTCGACAGTGCAGAAGACCGGCACCTCGCCGGCCAGTGGTGTCACACCGTCGAGCAGTCGGGCCAGTTCGGCCTCGACCGGCTCGACCAGCGCGCAGTGCGAGGCGTAGTCAACCTTGACCTGCTTGGCCCGTACGCCGGCCGCTTCCGCGACGGCCAGGAACACGTCCAGGTCGGCGGGTGCCCCGGCGACGACCACGCTGGTCGGGCCATTGACGACCGCGACCGTCACACCGTCGGTGAGCAACGGGGTGACCACGTCCAGACCGGCGTTGACCGAGACCATGCCGCCGGTGCCGGCGACCGCCAGCAGCGCCCTGCTGCGCAACGCGACCACCTTGGCGGCGTCGCCGAGCGAGAGGACGCCGGCGACGCAGGCCGCGGCGATCTCGCCCTGCGAGTGACCGATCACCGCGTTCGGTGTCACCCCCTTCGCGCGCCACACCTCGGCCAGCGCGACGTGCACCGCCCACAACACCGGCTGCACCACGTCGACGCGCTGCAACGGGTCGTCGGACCGCAACACGTCCAGCAGGTTCCAGTCCACGAACGGATCGAGCGCAGCGGCGCACTCGGCGATCCGGGCCGCGAACACCGGCTCGGCGTCGAGCAGACCCACCGCCATGCCGACCCACTGCGAGCCCTGGCCGGGGAAGACGAAGACGACCTCCGCGTCGGGGTACGTCGACCCGGTGAGCACCGCACTCGACGGCAGACCGTCGACCAGTGCGGCCAGACCGGCCGCGTGCTGCGGGCCGAGGACCACGGCCCGTTGGCTGAACGCCGACCGGGTCGCGGCCAGCGAGTAGGCCACCTCGCCGGCCGGGGCGTCCAGCGCGGCGAGCTGCCTCGCCTGGTCGGCGACGGCCTTCGCGGTACGCCCGGTCAGCAGCCACGGCATGTCCGGCGTCGGCGCGGCGACCTGGTCGTCGGCGGCGGCCGGCGCCTCCTCGATGATCACGTGGGCGTTGGTGCCGGAGACCCCGAACGACGAGACACCGGCCCGGCGCGGGCGCTCCCCCGCCGTCCACGGTCGCGGCGACGTGAGCAGCTCCACCGCGCCGTCGGACCAGTCCACCTGTGGGGTCGGCTCGTCCACGTGCAGGGTCCGGGGCAGGGTTTCGTGCCGTAGCGCCTCGACCATCTTGATGATCCCGGCGACCCCGGCGGCGGCCTGGGTGTGCCCGATGTTCGACTTGACCGATCCGAGCCACAGCGGTTGGTCGGCGGGGCGGTCCTGGCCGTACGTGGCGAGCAGCGCCTGCGCCTCGATCGGGTCGCCGAGCCGGGTTCCGGTGCCGTGCGCCTCGACCACGTCGACATCTGCGGCGGACAATCCGGAATTGGCCAGGGCGGCCCGGATGACGCGTTGTTGGGAAGGCCCGTTCGGCGCGGTCAGGCCATTCGAGGCACCGTCCTGATTGACAGCGGAACCGCGTACCATGGCGAGCACCCGGTGACCGTTTCGGCGCGCGTCGGAAAGCCTCTCCACGAGCAGCATTCCGACTCCCTCGGAGAATCCGGTGCCGTCGGCCGCCCCGGCGAAGGCCTTGCAGCGGCCGTCCTCGGCCAGACCCCGCTGCCGGGAGAAACCGACGAACAACGACGGGGTGGCCATCACCGTCACGCCACCGGCCAGCGCGAGATCACACTCGCCGTTGCGCAGGGCCTGCGCCGCCAGGTGCAGCGCCACCAGGGACGACGAGCAGGCCGTGTCGACGGTGACCGCCGGCCCCTCCAGACCCAGCACGTAGGACACCCGGCCGGACAGGACCGCGCCGGCGTTGCCGGTGGCCAGGTAACCCTCCAGACCGTCGGAGGCACCGAACAGCACGGCGGAGTAGTCGGAACCGTTGGTGCCGGCGAAAACGCCCGTCCGCGAACCGGCGAGCCCCGCCGGGTCGATTCCGGCGCGCTCGACGGCCTCCCAGGAGGCTTCCAACAACAACCGCTGCTGAGGATCCATCGCTAATGCCTCACGCGGATTGACACCAAAGAATTCGGCATCGAACTCACCTACGTCGTAGAGAAACCCGCCGTTCCGGGTGTATGTGGTCCCAGCGTTGTCGGGATCGGGATCGAACAACACCCCTAAATCCCAGCCCCGGTCCGCAGGGAAAACACCCATGCCGTCACCGTCGGTGGCGACCAGCCGCCACAGGTCCTCCGGGGAGCCGACGCCACCCGGGTAGCGGCAGCTCATGCCGACGATGGCGATCGGCTCGTCCGCCACCACGGCGGTCGTCGGGACCGGGATGCCCGATCCGGTGTCGGTGTCGGTGAGCTGCTCGCGCAGACGGGCGCTGAGGGCGTGCGGCGACGGGTGGTCGAAGACCATGGTGGCCGGCAGGCGCAGACCGGTGGCGCGGGCCAGCCGGTTGCGCAGCTCGACGCCGGTCACCGAGTCGAAGCCGAGTTCCTGGAAGGTACGGCGCGGTTCGACCGCCTCCGGCGACGGGTAGCTGAGCACCGCGGCCACCTGGGTGCGGACCAGGTCGAGCAACGTGCGCCGCTGGTCCGCCTCGGACTGGCCGGCGAGCTGCCGGGCGTACCCGTTGGCGGATGTCGCGGTCGGGTCGCCGGCCTCGGTCGTCGCGGTGCGGGACCGCAGCTCCCGCACCTCGGGCACCGCGTCGAGCAGCGGGGCCGCCCGGGTGGCGGTGAAGGCGACGAAGTACCGGTCCCAGGCGATGTCGGCGATGGCGAGGTACGTCTCGTCGTGGTCCACAGCGCCGCGCAGCGCCTCGACGGCGAGTGCCGGTGCCATGCCGGGCATGCCGTGGCGGTCCAGCAGGTCACCGAAGCGACCGTCGGCCAGCCCGCCACCGTCCCAGGCGCCCCAGGCCACCGAGAGGGCGTGCCGTCCGGACGCCCGGCGTTGCTGGGCGAGCGCGTCGAGGTAGGCGTTCGCGGGGGCGTAGTTGCCCACGCCGGAGCTGGCCAGGGTGCCGGCCACCGACGAGCAGAGCATGAAGACGGACAGGTCCAGGTCGCGGGTCAGCTCGTCCAGGTTCGCCGCTGCGGTCATCTTGGCGTGCAGGGCACGGGACATCCGGTCGACGTCGAGGGCGTCGACGACCGTGTCGTCGATGGCGGCGGCGGTGTGCACCACGGCGGTCAACGGGTGCGCGGCGGGCACGTCGGCGAGCACCGCGGCCAGCGCGTCCCGGTCACCGGCGTCGCAGGCCACCACGGAGACCGTGGTGCCCAGCTCGGTGAGTTCGGTGGCGAGGTCGGCGGCGCCCGGGGCGTCCGGTCCGCGGCGGCTGAGCAGCAGCAGGTGCCCGACTCCGGAGCGGGCCAGCCAGCGGGCGATGTGTCCGCCGAGCGCACCGGTGCCGCCGGTGATGAGGACGGTGCCCTCGGGGTTCCAACGGCGGGTCGGGGCGGTCCCGGCGAGCGGCGCGCGGACCAGCCGGCGGCCGAAGACGCCACTGCTGCGCAGCGCCACCTGGTCCTCGCCGGTAGCGCCGCAGAGAACCGTGGCGAGCAGGCCCCGGGTGCGCTCGTCCAGGTCGACGGGCAGATCGACGAGCCCACCCCACCGGTCCGGGTGCTCCAGCGCGGCAACCCGCCCGAAGCCCCAGACCAACGCCTGGGCCGGGTTGGTGACCGGGTCGGTACGACCGACCGACACCGCGCCCGAGGTGGCGCACCACAGCGGCGCACCGAGGTCGGCGATCCCGAGCGCCTGGGTGAGCGCGACGGTGGCGGCGAAGCCGGCCGGCACGTCCGGGTGGTCCGGCAGCGGTTGCTCGTCCAGGGCGAGCAGGGACAGGATGCCGCCGGGTTGGGTGCCACGCAGGGTGTCGGCCAGCGAGTCCCGTTCGGCGGTACGGGTGTCGACCTCGACGGCGATCACCCCGGCGGCGTGCCGGCCGAGCGTGTCGAGGACGGCGGAGACCTGGTCGTCACCGCGTCGCCCGGTCGGGACCAGGACCAGCCAGGTGCCGGCGGGGGTGCCGTCTGCGCCGCCCGGGTGCGGACGCCACGCGATGTGGTACCGCCACGAGTCGACGGTCGCCTGGTCCCGGCTGCCCCGGTGCCACGAGGTGAGGCTGGGCAGGATCGGCTCGACCACCTCGTCGGCGACGCCGAGGGTGGCGGTGAGCGCGCCCACGTCGGCCCGGTCCACCGCCGACCAGAAACCGGCTTCGGCGGGGGTGCCGCCGCCGGTGCCGGTGCCCGGGTCGGCCGCGCCGAACTCCACCTCCAGCCAGTAGCGCTGGTGCTGGAACGGGTAGGTGGGCAGGGCGACGGTACGCGCGCCGGGGAACACCGCCGGCCAGTCCAGCCGGACGCCGTGCACGTGGGCCTCGGCCAGTGACCGGGTGAAGCGGGCCAGCCCGCCCTCGTCGCGGCGCAGACTGCCGATGACCGCGGCGGCCTCGTCCGCGCCGCCGAGCAGTTCGGTGAGCCCGCCGGTCAGCACGGGATGCGGGCTGCACTCCACGAAGACCTGGTGCCCGTCGGCGCGCAGCCGATCCACGGTCTGCGCGAAGAGGACCTGCTGGCGCAGGTTACGGAACCAGTAGTCACCATCCACTGTGGTGGTGTCGAGCGGCTCGCCGGTGACCGTGGAGTAGAACGGGATCTCCGCCGGGCCGGGGGTCAACCCCTCCAGGGCGGTCAGTACGGCGTCGCGGATCCGCTCGACGTGCGCGGAGTGCGAGGCGTAGTCCACGTTGATCCGCCGGGCCCGGACGCCGTCGCGTTCGCACTCGGCGAGCAGCTCCTCCAGGGCGTCCGCGTCGCCGGCCACCACGACCGACGCCGGCCCGTTGACAGCGGCGACGCTGATCCGCCCGGGGTAGGTCTCCAGTCGTCGGCGTACCGCGTCGGCGGGTGCCGCGACCGAGACCATGCCGCCCAGCCCGGACAACGCCGACAGGGCCTGGCTGCGCAACGCGACGACCTTCGCGCCGTCCTCCAGGGACAGCGCTCCGGCGACGACGGCGGCGGCGATCTCACCCTGGGAGTGGCCGACGACCGCGGCCGGGACGACACCGTACGAGCGCCACAGCTCGGCGAGCGCGACCATGACCGCCCAGAGCGCCGGCTGCACCACGTCGACCCGCTTCAGCACGGCCGGGTCGGTGGAGCGCAGCACGTCGAGCAGGGACCAGTCGGTGTACGGCCGCAGAGCCGCCGCGCACTGCTCGATCCGCGCGGCGAACACCGGTGCGGTCTCCATCAGCTCGGCGGCCATGCCGACCCACTGGGAGCCCTGACCTGGGAAGACGAGCACCGCACCGGCGGCCTCACCACGGCAGGCGTACGCGTCCGCGGCGTCCGGCCCCTGGGCGGCGAGCGTGTCCAGACGCTCGCGCAGACCGACCAGATCACGGCCGACCAGCACGGCCCGGTGTTCCAGGGCCGCCCGGGTGGTAGCCAGGGAGAAGCCCACGTCGGCGGGGTCGACGGGCCCCACGGTGTCCAGGTGGGTGGCGAGCCGGCGGGCCTGCTCCCGCACCGCCGCCTCGGTACGCCCGGACAGCACCCACGGCAGCACCGCAGTGGCGGGCGCCGGGGTCACCGGGTCGGACGCCGGTGCCGGGGCCTCCTCCAGGATCACGTGCGCGTTGGTGCCGCTGACCCCGAATGCCGACACGCCACCACGGCGGGGCAGCCCGGTGTCCGGCCACGGCAGGCGTTCGGTGGCCAGCGCGACAGTGCCGGCCGACCAGTCGACCTGGCCGGTGGGCTCGTCGACGTGCAGGGTGGGCGGGACCACCCCGTGCTGGATTGCCAACGCCATCTTCATCATCCCGGCGATGCCGGCGGCGGCCTGGGTGTGGCCGATGTTCGACTTGACCGAGCCGATCAGCAGCGGCCGTTCGGCGGCGCGCTGCTTGCCGTACGTCGCGATGAGTGCCTGCGCCTCGATCGGGTCGCCGAGGGTGGTGCCGGTGCCGTGCGTCTCGACCACGTCGACCTGGGCGGCGGTCAGCTTCGCGTCGGCGAGCGCCTGACGGATCATCCGCTGCTGGGCCGGCCCGTTCGGGGCGGTGAGACCGTTCGACGCGCCGTCCTGGTTGAGGGCGCTGCCGCGCACCACGGCGATGACCGGGTGGCCCCGGCGCTGCGCGTCGGAGAGCCGCTCCAGGAGCACCAGGCCGACGCCCTCGGCCCAGCCGGTACCGTCGGCGGACGCGGCGAACGCCTTGCACCGGCCGTCGCGGGCCAGGCCACGCTGCCGGCTGAACTCGACGAACGGGGTCGGCGTCGACATGATCGCGACGCCGCCGGCGAGGGCCAGGGAGCACTCGTCGCGGCGCAGCGCCTGCGCCGCCAGGTGGACGGCGACCAGCGACGACGAGCAGGCGGTGTCGATCGTGACGGCCGGCCCTTCCAACCCGAGGGAGTACGCGATCCGCCCGGACACCACGCTCGTCGAGCTGCCGGTGAGCAGCTGTCCCTCGACGGCGTCCGGTGCGCTCATCAGCACCCGGGCGCTGTAGTCCTGCATGGTGACGCCGGCGTAGACGCCGGTGCTGGTGCCGCGCAGCGACAGCGGGTCGATCCCGGCGCGTTCGACGGTCTCCCACGCCGATTCGAGCAGTAGTCGCTGCTGCGGGTCCATGGTGAGGGCCTCGCGTGGCGAGATCCCGAAGAACGCGGCGTCGAACTCGCCGACCGCGTCGATGAACCCGCCGTGCTTGGTGTACGTGGTGCCCCGGTGCTCCGGGTCGGGGTCGTAGAGCTCCTCCACGTTCCATCCCCGGTCGGCCGGGAACTCGGTGATGCCGTCCCGGCCGTCGGCGAGCATCCGCCACAGCTCTTCCGGGCTGTTCACACCGCCCGGGAAGCGGCAGCTCATCGCGACGATCGCAATGGGCTCCTGGTCGCGTGACTCGACGGCCTGCAGCTGCCGCTTGGTGCGCCGCAGATCAGCGGTGACCTTCTTGAGGTAGTCGAGAAGCTGCTGCTCATCGGCCATCGTTCGGCCCTCCCCTAGGACGGAAGTGGTGGATCACGGAAAGTCGAGTTCGTTGTCGATCAGGTCGAAGATGTCCTCGGCGGAGGCGTCGTCGAGGTCGGCGTCGTCGGACGTGGTCACGGTGGGCACGGCCGAGGCCGGTTCCACGGCGGCGAGCAGTTCCCGTAGCCGGGACGCGATGCCGGTGCCGGCCAGCGCCTCGGCGTCCAGCGCCGAGATCGCGCCGGTCAGCCGGTCGAAGGCGACGTGCACCGCGTTGCCGTCCGGCTCGGAGCCGGTGGTGAGTTCCTTGCCGAGGTGCTCGGCGAGCGTCTGGGCGTTCGGGTAGTCGAAGACGAGCGTGGCGGGCAGCCGCAGCCCGGTCGCGCCGTTGAGCCGGTTGCGCAGCTCGACGGCGGTCAGCGAGTCGAAGCCGAGTTCCTTGAACGCGCGGGTGGCCTCGATCGGCTCCGAGGCGGGGCGGCCGAGGACCACAGTGGCGTTCCCGCGTACCAGGTCGAGCAGGATCCGCTGCTGGTCCGCCGCGCCCAGCCCGGCCAGCCGCCGGCCGAGGTCGTCGCCGGTCTCGGTGGCGGTGGCCGCCGCCCGGCGGGCCGGTGTGCGCACCAGGCCGCGCAGCAGCGGCGCCACCGCACCGCCCTGCCCCCGCAGGATCCCGGTGTCGATGTTCGCGGGGACCAGGATCGCCTCGTCGTGGCGCAGGGCCGCGTCCAGCAGGGCGAGCCCTTGCTCGGCGGTGAGCGGGGCCATGCCGCCACGGGCCATCCGGGCGTGGTCTGTCGCGTCCAGGTGACCGGTCATCCCGCTGGCATCGGCCCACAGGCCCCAGGCCAGCGCCACGGCGGGTAACCCCTGGTCGCGCCGGTGCTGGGCGAGGGCGTCGAGAAACGTGTTCGCCGCCGCGTAGTTCGCCTGGCCGGCACCGCCGAAGGTCCCGGCGCCGGCGGAGAAGAGCACGAACTCGGCGACCGACGCCGTCCGGGTCAGCTCGTGCAGGTGCCAGGCCGCGTCCACCTTGGGCCGCAGCACCTCGTCCAGGCGCTCCGGCGTCAGCGAGGCGACCACGCCGTCGGCGAGGACGCCGGCCGCGTGCACCACGGTGCTGAGCGGGTGCTCGGCGGGGATGCCGGCGAGCAGTGCGGCCAGCGCGTCCCGGTCGGCGGTGTCGCAGGCGACCACGCGGGCCTGCGCGCCGAGGTCGGCGAGTTCCGCGCACAGTTCGGCCGCACCGGGTGCCTGCGGGCCACGCCGGCTGGTGAGCAGCAGGCGGCGGCGACCCTGCCGGGCGAAGTGCCGGGCCATCAACGCCCCGAGCGTGCCGGTGCCACCGGTGATGAGGACGGTGCCCTCGGGGTCCGGCCGGGGCGGCACGGTGAGGGCGATCTTGCCGATGTGCCGGGCCTGGCTGAGGAAGCGGAACGCCTCCGGCGCGCGGCGCAGGTCCCAGGTGCGCAGCGGCATCGGGCGCAGGTGCCCGGCCGCGAAGAGCGCGATCAGATCGGCCCAGATCTCGCGGATCCGGTCGCCACCGGCCTCGATCAGGTCGAACGCCTGGTAGCCGACGCCCGGGTGCTGCGCGGCCACGCTGTCCGCGTTGCGGATGTCGGTCTTGCCCATCTCGACGAACCGCCCGCCACCGGGTAGCAGCCGCAGTGACGCGTCGACGAACTCACCGGCCAGGGAGTCCAGGACCACGTCGACGCCGCGGCCACCTGTCGCGTCGAGGATGCGCTGCTCGAAGTCGAGGCTGCGCGACGAGGCGATCCGGTCGTCGGTGAAGCCGTCGGCGCGCAGCACGTCCCACTTGCCGGGGCTGGCGGTGCCGAAAACCTCGGCGCCGAAGTGCCGGGCCAACTGGACCGCGGCCATGCCGACGCCGCCGGTCGCGGCGTGCACCAGCACCGACTGCCCGGCACGGAGGTGACCGGCGTCGACCAGACCGTAGTACGCGGTCAGGAAGGCGACCGGCACGGTCGCGGCGACCGGGTAGGACCAGTCGTCGGGCACCTTGGCGATCATGCGGTGGTCGGTGACGCCGATCGGTGCCATCGAGCCGGAGAAGAGGCCCATCACCCGGTCGCCGACGGCATAGCCGCGCACGCCCGGCCCCACCTCGACGATCTCACCGGCCGCCTCGTTGCCGAGCACCTGCTGGTCGGGGACCATGCCGAGGGTCAGCACCACGTCCCGGAAGTTCAGGCCGCTGGCGCGGATGCGGACGCGGACGTGTCCGTCGGGCAGGTCCCAGCCGATCTCCGGGCAGGGCAGCAGTTCCAGGTTGTCGAAGGTGCCGCGCTCCCGTACGTCGAGACGCCACGGTTCGTCCCCGTCCGGCAGGACCAGGGCCGGGGTGGTCGCGGCGCGGGCCAGGCGCAGCGCGTACGCGGTGCCGCCGCGCACCGCCACCTGTGGTTCCCCGGTGCTGGTCGCGGCGAGCAGTGCGGCGGCCGAGGCGACGTCGCCGTCCACGTCGGCCAGTTGCAGGCGGTCCGGGTTCTCCGCCTGGGCGGCGCGGACCAGACCCCACAGGGGGGCGTGCACCAGGTCCTCGATCGGGTCCTCGGCTCCGGTGCAGACGGCACGTCGGGTCACCACCACGAGCCGGGCGTCCGGGCCGGTGAGCCAGTCCTGGAGCAGGGCGAGGAAGGAGTGCGTCGCGGCGGTCGCGGTCGCGGCGACCGCCCCGGCCGTGCCACCCGGGCCGAACGGCGCGACGACCAGGTCGGGGCGTCGACTCGGGTCACCGGCGAGGTCGGCGTACGCCACGACGTCGTGTCCGGCCTCGCTGAGGGCCGCGGACACGCCGATCTCGTCGGTGCCGAGGACCGCGACGAGGGCCGGTGCACCGGCGGCGGGCAGGGTCAGTGGGGTCCAGTCGAGGCGGAACAGGGAGGTGCGGGCCGGGTCGTCGGCCGTCTCCAGGGCACCGGCGGCGATCGGGCGCAGCACGAGCGAGCCGATCGACAGGACCGGGCTGCCGCCCTGGTCGGCGGCGAGCACCGACACCGTGTCCGGGCCCTGCGGTCGTAGCCGGACGCGCAGCATCTCCGCACCGGACGCGAGCAGGTCGACGTCGGTCCAGGAGAACGGCAGCAGCCCGCCCTGTCCGGCGCCGGCCGCTTCGAGGGCCAGTCCGATCGGGTGCAGCGCCGCGTCGAGCAGCGCCGGGTGCAGCCCGTACGCGTCGGCGTCGGTTCCTCGGGGCAGGGCGACCTCGGCGTACACGTCGTCGTCGGAGCGCCAGAGCGCCCGCAGCCCCTGGAACGCCGGTCCGTAGCCGTAGCCGCGGGCTTCCAGGTCCGGGTAGAAGCCGTCCACCGGCACGGCCTGCGCGCCGGCCGGTGGCCAGACCGGGAGGGGTTGCGGTGCGTCGGGTCGGGTGGCGCTGAGCAGGCCGGTCGCGTGTCGGGTCCACTGCTGTTCGACGTCGGCGGTGTCCGGCCGGGCGTAGAGGGTGAACGCCCGGTCCGGCCCGTCTGCGGGGGCGTCGACCACCGCCTGTAGTGCCAGGCCGGTGTGGTCGGGCACGATCAGCGGCCGTTCCAGGGTGAGGTCGGCGACGGTCGCGCTGCCGAGCTGGTCGCCGATCCGGATGGCCAGGTCGAGCAGTGCGGTGCCGGGGACCACCAGGCGACCGGAGACGCGGTGGTCGGCGAGCCACGGGTGGGTGGTGAGCGAGAGCCGTCCGGCGAAGATCGTGCCGTCGGCTCCGGCGAGTCCGAGGGCCGCGCCGAGGACCGGGTGGCTGACGGGGGCCAGACCGAATGCGGAGGCGTCGCCGTGGGCCCGCGTGCCGGGGCGCGGCCAGAACCGTTGGTGTTGGAACGGGTAGGTGGGCAGTTCCACTATCGGTGTCGCTGGGATGATCGTGGTCCAGTCGACCGGTGCGCCGTGCACCCACGCCTCGGCCAGGGCTCGCACGATCTGCTCGGGGCCGCCCTCACCTCGGCGCAGCGTTCCCACCGTCGCCACGTCGGCGGTGTCGGCGATCGCACCGGTCAACACCGGGTGCGCGCTGACCTCGACGAAGATCCGGTGCCCCGCCGCGTAGGCGGCCGCGACCGCCAGGTCGAGGCGGACCGGCTGGCGCAGATTGCGGTACCAGTAGTCGGCGTCCATTGCCCCGCCGTCCTCGACTGTCGAGAACACCGGCACCGACCCCGGCATCGGTTGCACCCCGTCGAGCAGACGGGCCAGCTCCGCCTGCACCGGCTCGACCAGCGCGCAGTGCGACGCGTAGTCGACCTTCACCCGCCTGGCCCGCACCCCCGCCGCCTCAGCAGCAGCCAGGAACGCGTCCAGGTCCGCACCCGCCACCGCGACACTGGTCGGACCGTTGACCACCGCCACACTCACACCCTCGGTCAGCAACGGGGTCACCACGTCCAGACCGGCGCTCACCGACACCATCCCACCGGTGCCCGACAACGCGAGCAGCGCCTTGCTCCGCAACGCGACCACCTTCGCCGCGTCACCGAGCGACAACACACCCGCCACACACGCCGCCGCGATCTCCCCCTGCGAATGACCGATCACCGCATCAGGGATCACCCCCTTGGCCTTCCACACCTCGGCCAACGCGACGTGCACCGCCCACAACACCGGCTGCACCACATCCACCCGCTCCAACGGGTCATCCGAGCGCAACACGTCCAACAGGTTCCAGTCCACCAACGGCGCCAGAGCCGCCGCACACTCCGCGATCCGCGCCGCGAACACCGGCTCCGCATCCAACAACCCGGCCGCCATGCCGACCCACTGCGACCCCTGACCCGGGAACACGAACACCACACCGGCCGAACGCGCCACACCGGACACCACCGCACTCGACGGCAACCCGTCGGCCAACGCGGCCAGACCGGCCCGGTGGTCCGGGCCGAGCACCACCGCGCGCTGGACGAACGCCGCGCGCGACACCGCCAGCGAGTACGCCACCGACGATGCGTCGGCGTCCACGTCCGACAGCCGGTCGGCCTGGTCGGTGACCGCCGCCGCGGTACGCCCCGACAGCAACCACGGCGCGGTCGACGCAACCGGAGCCGGCGCGGCCGGTGCGACCGGCGGCTCCTCGATGATCACGTGGGCGTTGGTGCCGGACATGCCGAACGACGACACCCCCGCCCGTCGGGGGCGCTCCCCCGCCGGCCACGGCCGCGCGTCGACGAGCAGCTCCACCGCGCCGGCCGACCAGTCCACGTCCGGCGTCGGCTCGTCGACGTGCAGGGTGCGCGGCATCGTCTCGTGCCGCATCGCGTGGACGACCTTGATGATCCCGGCGACGCCGGCGGCGGCCTGGGCGTGGCCCATGTTCGACTTGATCGAGCCGAGCCACAGTGGCCGGTCGGCGGGTCGCTCCTGCCCGTACGTGGCGAGCAGCGCCTGCGCCTCGATCGGGTCACCGAGGGTGGTGCCGGTGCCATGCGCCTCCACCAGGTCGACCTCGGCCGTGGAGAGTCCGGCGGCGGCGAGCGCCTGGAGGATCACGCGTTCCTGGGCGGGTCCGTTGGGGGCGGTGAGCCCGTTCGAGGCGCCGTCCTGGTTGACCGCGGTGCCGCGTACCACGGCGAGCACCCGGTGGCCGTTGCGGACGGCGTCGGAGAGACGCTCCACCAGCAGCATTCCCGCGCCCTCGGCCCAGCCGGTGCCGTCGGCAGCCCGTGCGAACGCCTTGCACCGTCCGTCACCGGCGAGGCCGCCCTGCCGGGAGAACTCGACGAACGTGCCGGGGGTGGCCATGACGACGGCGCCCCCGGCCAGCGCGAGGGAGCACTCGCCGCGCCGCAGCGCCTGCGCGGCGAGGTGCAACGCGACGAGCGACGACGAGCAGGCCGTGTCGACGGTGACCGCCGGCCCCTCCAGGCCCAGTGCGTAGGCGACCCGTCCGGACGCGACACTGGCCGCGTTGCCGGTGGCCAGGTAGCCGTCGAGGCCGTCGTCGGCCGCGCCCATCAGCAGTGTCGAGTAGTCGTGCGAGTTGGTGCCCGCGAACACGCCGGTCCGCGACCCGGACAGCGACGCCGGGTCGATGCCGGCCCGTTCGATCGCCTCCCACGACACCTCCAGCAGGAGCCGCTGCTGCGGGTCCATGGCCAGGGCCTCGCGGGGGCTGATCCCGAAGAAGGCGGCGTCGAAGTCGGCGACGCCGTCGATGAAGCCACCCTGCGCGGTGTGCGAGGAGCCACGGTCGTCCGGGTCGCCGGCCAGGGCGGCGAGGTCCCAGCCGCGGTCGTCGGGCAGCCCGGAGACCACGTCGGCGCCGTCGGCGACGATCCGCCACAGCTCCGCCGGGGTGGTGATCCCGCCCGGGTAGCGGCAGGCCATCCCGACGATCGCGATCGGCTCGCGGTCCGTGGCTTCGAGGTCGCGCACCTGGTCGCGGGTGCGCTGCAACTCGTTGATCACCTTTTTGAGGGATTCGCGCAGGCGTAGTTCGTCCGCCATCAGAACGCTCCTTGCTCGGGCCGGCGGGGGAAGGGTGTCCGGCGTTACAGACCGAGGTCGTTGTCGACCAGGTCAAACAACTCGTCGTCGGAGGCGTCGGCGAGGGCGTCCGGGACGCCGTCGGTGTCGGCCCCGCCGGTGTTCAGCTTCGCCAGCAGGCTCTGCAGGCGCAGGACGATGCGAGCGCGTCCGCTGTCGTCGACGTCGCGGCTGGTCAGCGCCAGTTCGAGCCGGTCGAGTTCGGCAGCGGTGGGCAGGACCGTCGTGGTGTCGGGCAGGAGCTCGTTCTTGAGGTGCCGCGCGAGCACTGTCGCGGTGGGCCGGTCGAAGACCAGCGTGGCGGGCAGTCTGAGGCCGGTCTCCCGGCTCAGGTGGTTGCGGACCTCGACCGCGGCGAGGGAGTCGAAGCCGAGTTCCCGGAACGCCCGGGTCGGCGGGATGCTGTCGACCGAGGAGTGGCCGAGCACCGTCGCCGCGGCCGTGCGTACCAGGTCGAGCAGGTGCTTCTCCCGGTCCTGCTCGGGCAGGGCGGTGAGGTGGTCGCGCAGCGCCGCCGCCGTGTCGGTGCCGCTTGCCGGGCCGTCGGCCTCCGCGCCGGCCAGCGCGTCGCGGGCCTCCGGCAGGTCGGCGAGCAGCCCGCTGCGGCGGGCCATGGTGTACGCGGGGGTGAACGTCGCCCAGTCGACGTCGGCGACCGTGGTGGTGGCGTCGGTGCCGGCGACCGCCCGGGCCAGGGCTGCGATGGCCGCGTCCGGGTCGAGTGGCAGCAGGCCACGCCGGCGTAGGCGTTCCTCGACGGCGGGGTCGTCCGCCATGCCGGCCCCGGACCAGGGGCCCCAGGAGACGGCGGTGGCCGGGAGTCCGGTCGCGCGCCGGTGCTCGGCGAGTGCGTCCAGGAAGGCGTTGGCGGCCGCGTAACCGCTCTGGCCGCCGCTGCCCCAGATTCCGGCGATCGAGGAGAACAGCACGAACGCGTCGAGGTCGTGGCCGGCGAGCAGGTCGTCGAGGTGGGTCGCGCCGTCCACCTTGACCCGGGTGACCGCCGCGAACTCTTCGGCGGTGCATTCGTCGAGCGGGGTGGGGTGGTCGACTCCGGCCGCGTGCACGACGGCCCGCAGCGGGGTGGGTCCGGCGTGCACGTCGAGGAGCAGGTCGGCGACCGCGGCCCGGTCGGTGACGTCGACGGCCGCGATGGTCACCCGGGCGCCGAGGCTCTGCAGTTCGGCGGAGAGTTCCGCGGCGCCGGGCGCGGCCGTTCCACGCCGGCTGGTCAGGACGAGGTGTTCCGCGCCGGAGCGGGCGGCCCAGCGGGCGACGTGCGCTCCGAGACCACCCGTACCGCCGGTGATGAGGACGGTGCCGGTGGGCCGCCAGGACGGGCCGTCGATGTCGGTGGCGATGCGGACGAGGCGACGCCCGTGCGGACCGCCACGCCGGATGGCCACCTGGTCCTCGTTGCCGGCGGCGAGCACGGAGGCCAGGTCACCGGCGGTGCGCTCGTCGATCTGCTCGGGCAGGTCGACCAGCCCACCCCAGCGTCGTGGGTGGTCGAGGGCGACGGCCCGGCCGAAGCCCCAGACGGTCGCCTGGGACGGCCGGCGCAGCGGATCGTCCCGGTCGACGGTGACCGCGCCTCGGGTGAGGCACCAGAGCGGTGCACCCGCGCCGCCGCTGTCGCCGAGCGCCTGGAGCAGGCGCAGCGCGGACAGTGCGGGGTCGGTGCCGGTGCTGTCGTGCAGGGCCTGGAGGGAGACGACACCGGCCAGGTCGGGGGTCTCCGAGACGATCTGCCAGAGCTGGTCGGTGAGCACGCCACGGTCGGTGGTGGTGTCGTCGACTGTCGTGGTGATGACTGTCGCGCCGTGCTCCTCCAGCGCGACCCGTACCCATCGGGTGTCGTCGGTGGGCGACACCAGCAGCCAGGTGCCGCTGAGGGCCGGTGCGGGGTCGGACGGGAACGGCTTCCAGGTGACCCGGTACCGCCAGGTGCTCACGGTGTCGTGCTGCCTGCTCCGGTGCCGCCAGGTGGAGAGGACCGGCAGGGCGGCGTCGAGCACCTCGCGGGCGGCGCTGTCGAGGTCGCCGGCGATCAGGTCGAGGTCGGCGCGTTCCACGGCGTCCCAGAAGCGGGCGTCGGCGGGTTGCGGGCCGGCGGCGGGCCGTACGTGCTCCGGCCAGTAGCGCTCGTGCTGGAAGGCGTAGGTGGGCAGGTCGACGCGCCGCGCGCCGGGGTAGCAGGGCGTCCAGTCCACCGCGACGCCGCGCACGTAGGCCTGCGCGAGGGCGGTCAGCAACGTGGTCGGCTGGTCCCGGTCAGATCTCTGCACGGGTACGAACACCGCGTCGCCGACGCAGTCCGCGCCCATCGCGGAGAGCACCCCGTCCGGGCCGATCTCCACGAACGTGCTCACACCCATCGACTCCAGGGTGGTGATGCCGTCGGCGAAGCGCACCGCCTCGCGCACGTGCCGCACCCAGTACGCCGCGTCCTGCGACGACGCGACCTGCCCGGTCAGGTTGGACACCACAGGGATGAGCGGCGTCCCGTAGGTCAGCGTTGCCGCCACCGAGGCGAACTCGGCCAGCATCGGCTCCATCAACACCGAGTGGAACGCGTGACTCACCCGCAATTGCTTCGACTTCTCGAAGTGCGCCGCGACGGCGGTGACCTCCTCGGCCACACCGGACAGCACCACCGAACGAGGACCGTTCACCGCCGCGACCGACACCCCGCCGGTCAGCAGCGGCAACACCTCCGCCTCGGTGGCCCGCACCGCGACCATCACCCCACCGGCCGGCAACGCCTGCATCAACCGACCCCGCGCGGTGACCAGCGTTACCGCGTCGGACAGGGACAACACCCCGGCCACGTGCGCGGCGGCGATCTCACCGATCGAATGCCCCACCAGGTAGTCCGGGGTCACCCCGAACGACTCCACCAACCGGAACAGGGCCACCTCGACCGCGAACAACGCCGCCTGGGTGTAGACGGTCTGGTCCAGGTCGTCGCCCTCGGCGATGACGTCGCGGACCGGCCGGTCCAGGTGCCGGTCCAGCTCCGCGCAGACCGCGTCGAACGCCTCCGCGTACACCGGGAAGGCCTCGGCCAGGTCCAGGCCCATGCCCGGGCGCTGCGAACCCTGGCCGGAGAACACGAAGGCGAGCTTGCCGTCGGAGGTCTCGCCGGTCACCAGGCCGCCGGCCGGCTTGCCGGCGGCGGCCGCCGCCAGGGCGTCGGCGTGCTGGGGGCCGAGCACCACAAGGCGTTCGGTCAACGCGGCGCGGGTGGTGACAAGCGAGTGCCCGATGTCGATGGCGTTCGGGTTGTCCTCGCCGGAGACCCAGGTCAGCAGGCGGGCGGCCTGGTCGCGCAGCGCGCCGGGGCCGCGCGCGGAGAGCATCCAGGGCACGATGCCGGTCTGCGGTGCGCGGGGGGCCGGCTCGTCGTCGTCGGCTGCGGCCGGCGGCTCCTCGATGATCACGTGGGCGTTGGTGCCGGACATGCCGAACGAGGAGATGGCGGCCCGGCGCGGGCGGTCGCCGGCCGGCCACGGTCGCGGTTCGGTGAGAAGTTCGACAGCGCCGGCGGACCAGTCCACGTGCGGGGTCGGCTCGTCGACGTGCAGGGTCCGGGGCAGGGTCTCGTGGCGCATGGCCTCGACCATCTTGATGATCCCGGCGACTCCGGCGGCGGCCTGCGCGTGGCCGATGTTCGACTTGATCGAGCCGAGCCAGAGCGGCTGTTCGGCGGGGCGGCCCTGACCGTAGGTGGCGAGCAGCGCCTGTGCCTCGATCGGGTCGCCCAGCCTGGTGCCGGTGCCGTGCGCCTCGACGGTGTCGACGTCGGCGGTCGTGAGATCGGCAGCCGCGAGCGCCGCCCGGATCACCCGCTGTTGGGCGGGCCCGTTCGGGGCGGTCAGGCCGTTGGAGGCGCCGTCCTGGTTGATGGCACTGCCGCGGACCAGGGCGAGGACCTGGTGGCCGTTGCGTCGGGCGTCGGAGAGCCGCTCCACCAGCAGGACGCCGACGCCCTCGGCCCAGCCGGTGCCGTCGGCGGCGGCGGCGAACGACTTGCACCGGCCGTCGGCGGCGAGACCGCGCTGGCGGGAGAACTCGGTGAACGTGCCGGGCGTGGCCATGACGATCGCGCCCCCGGCGAGGGCGAGGTCGCACTCCCCGGACCGCAGTGCCTGGGCGGCCAGGTGCAGCGCGACGAGCGACGACGAGCAGGCGGTGTCCACCGAGACGGACGGACCTTCCAGACCCAGCGCGTAGGACACCCGACCGGAGATGACGCTGGCGGCGTTGCCGGTGGCCAGGTAGCCCTCCACCGCGTCCGGCGCCGCCATCAGCAGCGTCGGGTAGTCGTGGCTGTTGGTGCCGGTGAAGACACCGGTGTGGGTGCCGCGCAGTGCGGTCGGGTCGATGCCGGCGCGTTCCACCGCCTCCCAGGACGTCTCCAGCAGCAGGCGTTGCTGCGGGTCCATGGCGAGCGCCTCGCGGGGCGAGATGCCGAAGAACCGGGCGTCGAAGTCGGCGACGCCGTCGAGGAAACCGCCGGCTGCGGCGTACGAGGTGCCGCGCGCGTCGGGGTCGGCGTCGTAGAGGGCGTCGAGGTCCCAGCCACGGTCGCCGGGCAGCGCCGAGACGGCGTCGGTGCCGGTCTCGACCAGTCGCCACAGGTCCTCCGGCGAGCCGACCCCGCCGGGGTAGCGGCAGGCCATGCCGACGATGGCGATCGGCTCGGACGTCATGGTCGTCGCCCGGGTCTGCGGGGTGGGGCTGTCGTTGGTGCCGAGCAGCGCGGCCAGGTGGCCGGCGAGGGTGGCGGCGCTCGGATAGTCGAAGACGATGCTGGACGGCAGTTGCAGGCCGGTCGTGGTGACCAGTCGGTTGCGCAGTTCGACGGCGGTCAGGGAGTCGAACCCGAGTTCGCGGAAGGGCCGGTCGACGCCGATGTCGGCGACGCTGCCCAACCCGAGCACCGCTACCGCCTCGGTCCGCACCACGTCCAGCAGCCGCTTCGACCGCTCCGCCGGGCTCAACCCGTCCAGGAAGGTGCTCGGCGCGGTCGTCTGCTCGACCGGGGTGTACACCTCGTCCAGCAACGGACGCGACCTGGCCGAGGTGAACGACGCACCGAACCGGTCCCAGTCCACATCCGCGACAGTGACCGCCCGCTCCCCCGACTCCACCACCTGAGCGAACGCCGCCATCGCCACCTGCGCCGACATCGGCGGCAACCCCCGACGACGCAACGGCCCGTCATCACCCGCCGCCGCGACCATGCCACCACCGGCCCATGGGCCCCACGACAGAGCCGTGCCCAGCACACCCCGAGCCCGCCGCGCCGCGATCAACCCGTCCAGGAAAGCGTTCGCCGCCGCGTACGCACCCTGACCACCACTACCCCAGATCCCGGAGATCGACGAGAACACCACGAACGCGTCCAGGTCATCGCCCAACAACTCGTCCAGGTGCACCGCCCCAGCGGTCTTGCCGGACACGACCTCGTCCCAGATTTCCGGGGTGAGGTCGGTCAACACTGACGTCCGCTCCACACCGGCGGCGTGCACGACGGCTCGCACCGGAGCGTCCAAGCTCTGCACCAATGCGCTGACCGCGTCCCGGTCCGCCATGTCGCAGGCGGCGACGGTCACCCGGGCGCCGGCTGCTTCGACGGCGGCGACGATGTCGGCGGCACCCTCGGCCTGTGGGCCCCGCCGTGAGACCAGCACCAGGTGCTCGGCACCACGCTCGGCCGCCCACACCGCGACCCGCCCACCCAACGAACCCGTACCACCGGTCACCAGCACCGTCCCCGACGGCGACCAACCCGGCTGCTCACCACGCACCGCAACCGACCGCACCAGCCTGCGCACATACACACCCGAGGACCGCACCGCCACCTGGTCCTCAGCGCCGAACCCACCCGCCAACACCCGCACCAACCGGCCCGCGACCCGCGCATCCCGGACAGCCGGCACATCGACCAGGCCACCCCACAGATGCGGCAACTCCAAACCCACCACCCGACCCAGACCCCACACCGCCGACACCGCCGGCGACACCACGTCCGCACGCCCGACCGACACCCCACCCGCCGTCACCACCCACAGCGGAGCGGTCACGTCGGCCCGTACGAGTTCCTGCACCAGGGCGAGGGTGGGTCGGGCGGGGTCGGTGAACTCGGTGTCCAGGGCGAAGAGCGAGACGACACCGCTCACGCTCTCCAGGTCGGCGAGGACGGCGGCGAGGACGGCCCGGTCGGCGGTCGGGGCCAGTTCGACGCGGATGACGTCCGCTCCGGCGTCGGCCAGTGTGGTGACGATGTCGGTGCCGACACCGGTCGGGCCGACGACCAGCCAGGGGCCGGTCAGCGTGGTCACGGCGTCCCCGGTGGCCGAACGCCACTCGACGCGGTAGCGCCGGTCGTCGACGAGGTGGGCGTCCTGCCGCTTGCGGTGCCATTCGGCCAGTGCGGGGAGCAGGTCGCCGGTGCTGTCCGCAGTGATGCCGAGACGGTCCAGGTCGCCGTCCTGGATGGCGGCCCAGAAGTCGGCGTCCGGCACGTCGGTGCCGGTCGTCCCGCCGTCGACTCCGGCGAAGACGTCGGCCAGGGTGGTGCTCGGCCAGTAGTCACGGTGCCGGAAGGCGTAGGTGGGCAGGTCGACGAGGCGTCCACCGGGGTAGCACTGTGTGAAGTCGACCGCCACACCGCGGACGAAGGCTCGGGCCAGGCCGGTGAGGAAGGTCGACACCTGGTCGGCGGCGGCGCGTTGCAGGGGGACGAGCGCCGCCCCGGTCACGCAGTCCGCGCCCATCGCGGAGAGGACCCCGTCGGGGCCGATCTCCACGAACGTGCTGACACCGAGGTCTTCCAGGGTGGTGATGCCATCGGCGAAGCGCACCGCCTCGCGGACGTGCCGCATCCAGTAGTCGGCGTCGGGTGTCGTCGCGACCTGTCCGGTGATGTTCGAGACGATCGGGATGCGCGGCGGGTGGTAGCTCAGCCCGCCGGCCACCCGGGCGAAGGCGTCGAGCATCGGCTCCATCAGCGACGAGTGGAACGCGTGACTGACCCGCAGTCGCTTGGACTTCTCGAAGTGGGCGGCGACGGCTGCCACCGCGTCGGCGGCACCGGACAGCACGATCGAGCGAGGCCCGTTGATCGCGGCGATGTCCACGCCCTCGGTCAGCAGTGGCCGTACCTCGGCCTCGGTGGCTCGTACGGCAACCATGACGCCGCCGGCCGGCAGCTCCTGCATCAGGCGGCCCCTCGCGGTGACCAGCGTCGCCGCGTCGGCAAGCGACAGCACCCCGGCGACGTGCGCGGCGGCGATCTCACCGATCGAGTGCCCGACCAGGTAGTCCGCTGTGACGCCGAACGACTCGACCAGGCGGTGCAGCGCGACCTCGTACGCGAAGAGCGCCGTCTGGGTGTAGAGGGTCTGGTCGAGGTCGCTGCCGTCGGCGATCACGTCGCGGAGCGGGCGGTCCAGGTGGATGTCGAGTTCGGCGCAGGCCGCGTCGAACGCGTCGGCGAAGACCGGGTACGTCTCGGCCAGCTCCAGGCCCATGCCCGGGCGCTGTGATCCCTGGCCGGAGAAGACGAACGCGAGCTTGCCGTCGGAGACCTCACCGACGACCAGCCCGGTCGAGGCGGTACCGGCCGCGAGCGCGTCGAGGGCGTCGCGGTGGTCGGCGCCGATCGACACCGCCCGGTACGGCAGGGCGGCGCGGTGCGCGGCGAGCGTGTGACCGACGTCGATCGTGGCGGTGGGGTGTTGGTCGAGGTGGTGGGTGAGTCGGGTGGCTTGTGCGCGCAGGGCGTCGTCGCTGCGCGCGGAGATCAGCCAGGGCACCACACTCTTCGGCGGGGTGGCCGGAACGTCGTCCGGCTCGGTGGTGGGTGGTTCTTCGAGGATGAGGTGGGCGTTGGTGCCGGAGAACCCGAACGACGACACCCCGGCCCGGCGGGGTCGGCCGGCCTCGGGCTGCCAGGGCCGGGCCTCGGTGAGCAGCTGCACCTGGCCGGTGGTCCAGTCGACCTGCGGGGTCGGCTCGTCCACGTGCAACGTCGCCGGCAGCACCCCGTGCTTGAGGGCCTGGACCATCTTGATCACACCGGCGACCCCTGCGGCGGCCTGCGTGTGACCGATGTTCGACTTCACCGACCCGAGCCACAACGGCTGGTGGGCCGGCCGGTCCTGGCCGTACGTGGCCAACAACGCCTGCGCCTCGATCGGATCACCCAGCTTGGTGCCCGTCCCATGCGCCTCGACGACGTCGACGTCGGAGGTCGTGAGATCAGCGGCCGCGAGCGCCGATCGGATCACCCGCTGCTGCGACGGACCATTCGGCGCCGTCAAACCATTCGACGCACCGTCCTGATTGACCGCACTGCCGCGCACCACCGCCAACACGCGATGCCCATTGCGCACCGCGTCCGACAGGCGCTCCACCACCAGAACACCGACACCCTCACCCCACGCCGTGCCATCCGCCCCCGCAGCGAAAGCCTTACACCGACCATCACCGGCCAACCCCCGCTGCCGCGAAAACTCAATAAACGTCCCCGGCGTCGACATCACCGTCACACCACCAGCCAACGCCAAACCACACTCACCAGACCGCAACGCCTGCACCGCCAAATGCAACGCCACCAACGACGACGAACACGCCGTATCCACAGTGACCGCAGGCCCCTCCACACCTAACACATACGAAACCCGACCCGACAACACACTCGCCGCGTTACCAGTCCCCAAGAAACCATCAGCCTCCCGCGGCACCGCCAACAACAACGTCGAATAATCCTGACCATTCGTCCCCGTGAACACACCAACCGCAGAACCCCGCAACCCCAGCGGATCAACCCCCGCCGACTCCAACGCCTCCCACGACACCTCCAACAACAACCGCTGCTGCGGATCCATCGCCAACGCCTCCCGAGGCGACACCCCGAAAAACGACGCGTCAAAACCCGCCACACCCGTCAAAAACCCGCCCGCAGACACATACGACGTCCCGAACGACTCCCCATCACCCACCAACCCCGCCAAATCCCAACCCCGATCCGACGGAAACTCCACCACCCCATCCCCACCCGACACCACAAAATCCCACAACTCATCCGGCGACCCCACACCACCCGGAAAACGACACGCCATACCCACAATCGCCACCGGCTCATCCACCACAACCGACGACGACACCACCTCCGAAACACCCGAATCCCCACCCAACAACAACCCCAGATAACCCGCCAACACACCCGCCGACGGATAATCAAAAACCACACTCGACGGCAACGACAAACCCGTCACCACATTCAACCGATTACGCAACTCCACCGCAGTCAACGAATCGAACCCGAGTTCGCGGAAGGGCCGGTCGACGCCGATGTCGGCGACGCTGCCCAACCCGAGCACCGCTACCGCCTCGGTCCGCACCACGTCCAGCAGCCGCTTCGACCGCTCCGCCGGGCTCAACCCGTCCAGAAAGGTGCTCGGCGCGGTCGTCTGCTCGACCGGGGTGTACACCTCCTCCAGCAACGGACGCGACCTGGCCGAGGTGAACGACGCACCGAACCGGTCCCAGTCCACATCCGCGACAGTGACCGCCCGCTCCCCCGACTCCACCACCTGAGCGAACGCCGCCATCGCCACCTGCGCCGACATCGGCGGCAACCCCCGACGACGCAACGGCCCGTCATCACCCGCCGCCGCGACCATCCCACCGTCAGCCCACGGACCCCACGACACCGCCGTGCCCAGCACACCCCGAACCCGCCGCGCCGCGATCAACCCGTCCAGGAAAGCGTTCGCCGCCGCGTACGCACCCTGACCACCACTACCCCACACCCCGGAGATCGACGAGAACACCACGAACGCGTCCAGGTCATCGGGGAGCAGCTCGTCCAGGTGCACCGCCCCAGCGGTCTTCCCGATGAACACCTCGTCCCACACCTCAGGGGTGGTCTCGGTCAACAGAGCGGAGCGCTCCACACCGGCGGCGTGCACCACCGCCCGGACCGGAGTGTCGAGACCGTCGAGCAAGGCCCGAACCGCGTCGCGGTCGCCCATGTCACAGGCGGCGACGGTCACCCGGGCGCCGGCCGCCTCGACCGCAGTAGCCACATCGGCCGCGCCGGCGGCCTGCGGGCCGCGCCGCGACACCAACACCAGGTGCTCGGCACCGTGCGTGGCAGCCCACACCGCGACGCGGCCACCCAACGAACCCGTACCGCCGGTCACCAGAACCGTCCCCGACGGCGACCAACCCGGTTGCTCACCGGCCACCGCAGCCGAGTGCACCAACCGCCGCACGTACACACCGGAGGACCGCACCGCGAGCTGGTCCTCGGCACCGAACCCACCGGCCAACACCCGCACCAAACGGGCGCCGACCCGCGCATCCCGGGCAGCCGGGACATCGACCAGGCCACCCCACAGGTGCGGCATCTCCAAGCCGACCACCCGACCCAGACCCCACACCGCCGACACCGCCGGCGACACGACGTCCGCGCGCCCGACCGACACGCCACCTGTCGTCACCACCCACAGGGGAGCGGTCACCTCCTGGTCGGCGAACTGCTGGACCAGGGCGAGCAGGTCGGCTCCCGTGTCGGCCACGGCGATGATGCCCGCGATCGGTGCGGACAGGTCGGTCAGGTCGGTCGCCTCGTGGGCGTGGCGCACGTCGGCTCCGGCCTCGGTGAGCGTCCGCGCCAGGAAGCCGACGAGGTTCTGGTCGCTGGGGTCGGCCCCGACGATCAGCCAGTGGCCGTCGAGGGTGTCGGCGGTGTCGCCGGTGACCGGACGCCACGTGGTCCGGTAGCGCCAGCCGTCGACCACTTCGGCGTCCTGGCGCTTGCGGCGCCACTGGGCCAGCGCGGGGAGCAGGTCACCCGCGCTGTCCGCGGTGATGCCCAACCGGGCCAGGTCGCCGTCTTCGATGGCGGCCCAGAAGTCGGCGTCGGCCGGCTCGCCGGCGGCGGTCGCGGCGACCGGTTCGGGAGCACTCGGCCAGTAGCGCTCGTGCTGGAAGGCATAGGTGGGAAGGTCGACCATCCGCCCGCCGGTCAGGCACGGCGTCCAGTCGACAGCGACGCCGCGCACGAAGACCTGCGCCAGCGCGGTCAGCAACGTGGTCGGTTGGTCCCGGTCAGATCGTTGCACGGGTACGAACACCGCGTCGGAGACACAGTCCGCGCCCATCGCGGAGAGCACCCCGTCCGGGCCGATCTCCACGAACGTGCTCACACCCAGGGACTCCAGGGTGGTGATGCCGTCGGCAAACCGGACCGCTTCCCGCACGTGCCGCACCCAGTACGCCGCGTCCTGCGACGACGCGACCTGCCCGGTCACGTTCGACACCACCGGGACGCGCGGCGACGCATAGGCCAGGGATTCCGCCACCTGCGCGAACTCGGCCAGCATCGGCTCCATCAACACCGAATGGAACGCATGACTCACCCGCAACCGCTTCGACTTCTCGAAGTGCCCCGCGACAGCGGCCACCTCGTCGGCCACACCCGACAGCACCACCGAGCGCGGGCCGTTGATAGCGGCAATCGACACCCCGCCGGTCAACAGCGGCAACACCTCCGCCTCGGTGGCCCGCACCGCCACCATCACCCCGCCGCTCGGAAGGGCCTGCATCAGGCGACCCCGGGCCGTCACCAGCGTCGCCGCATCGGGCAGGGACAGCACCCCGGCGACGTGCGCGGCGGCGATCTCACCGATCGAGTGCCCCACCAGGTAGTTCGGCCTGACACCGAACGACTCCACCAGGCGGTACAGCGCCACCTCGACGGCGAACAACGCCGCCTGGGTGTGGACGGTCTGGTCGAGGGCCTTCGCGTCGGCGGCGATCACGTCCCGGATCGGTCGATCGAGGTGCCGGTCCAACTCGGCACAGACCGCGTCGAACGCCTCCGCGTACACCGGGAACGTGTCGTAGAGATCCAGGCCCATGCCGGGCCGCTGCGAACCCTGGCCGGAGAAGACGAATGCGGTGCGCCCGCCCTGTGCGGTGCCGGTGACCAGACCGGGAGCCGTGGCTCCTGCGGCGAGAGCAGTGAGCGCAGCTTGCCGATCCTCAGTCAGGACGACGGCCCGGTGGGCGAGGGTGGCGCGGGCGGCCAGCGAACGCCCGACGTCTACCGGGCCGATCTCGGGCCGCTGGTCGAGGTGGTGGGTGAGGCGGGTGGCCTGGGCGCGCAGGGCGTCGGCACTACGCGCGGAGATCAACCACGGCACCACCGCGCTGGTCGCACCGAGCGACCTGTCACTCGGCGCGACGACCGGAGAGTCGACGGACTCGGTGGTGGGTGGTTCTTCGAGGATGAGGTGGGCGTTGGTGCCGGAGAACCCGAACGACGACACCCCGGCCCGGCGGGGTCGGCCGGCCTCGGGCTGCCAGGGCCGGGCCTCGGTGAGCAGCTGCACCGCACCGGCGGTCCAGTCGACCTGCGGGGTCGGCTCGTCCACGTGCAACGTCGCCGGCAGCACCCCGTGCTTGAGGGCCTGCACCATCTTGATCACACCGGCGACCCCTGCGGCGGCCTGCGTGTGACCGATGTTCGACTTCACCGACCCCAACCACAACGGCTGGTGGGCCGGCCGGTCCTGGCCGTACGTGGCCAACAACGCCTGCGCCTCGATCGGATCACCCAGCTTGGTGCCCGTCCCATGCGCCTCGACGACGTCGACGTCGGAGGTCGTGAGATCAGCGGCCGCGAGCGCCGATCGGATCACCCGCTGCTGCGACGGACCATTCGGCGCGGTCAAACCATTCGACGCACCGTCCTGATTGACCGCACTACCGCGCACCACCGCCAACACGCGATGCCCATTAGCCACCGCGTCCGACAGGCGCTCCACCACCAGAACACCGACACCCTCACCCCACGCCGTGCCATCCGCCCCCGCAGCAAAAGCCTTACACCGACCATCACCGGCCAACCCCCGCTGCCGCGAAAACTCAATAAACGTCCCCGGCGTCGACATCACCGTCACACCACCAGCCAACGCCAAACCACACTCACCAGACCGCAACGCCTGCACCGCCAAATGCAACGCCACCAACGACGACGAACACGCCGTATCCACAGTGACCGCAGGCCCCTCCACACCTAACACATACGAAACCCGACCCGACAACACACTCGCCGCGTTACCAGTCCCCAAGAAACCATCAGCCTCCCGCGGCACCGCCAACAACAACGTCGAATAATCCTGACCATTCGTCCCCGTGAACACACCAACCGCAGAACCCCGCAACCCCAGCGGATCAACCCCCGCCGACTCCAACGCCTCCCACGACACCTCCAACAACAACCGCTGCTGCGGATCCATCGCCAACGCCTCCCGAGGCGACACCCCGAAAAACGACGCGTCAAAACCCGCCACACCCGTCAAAAACCCGCCCGCAGACACATACGACGTCCCGAACGACTCCCCATCACCCACCAACCCCGCCAAATCCCAACCCCGATCCGACGGAAACTCCACCACCCCATCCCCACCCGACACCACAAAATCCCACAACTCATCCGGCGACCCCACACCACCCGGAAAACGACACGCCATACCCACAATCGCCACCGGCTCATCCACCACAACCGACGACGACACCACCTCCGAAACACCCGAATCCCCACCCAACAACAACCCCAGATAACCCGCCAACACACCCGCCGACGGATAATCAAAAACCACACTCGACGGCAACGACAAACCCGTCACCACATTCAACCGATTACGCAACTCCACCGCAGTCAACGAATCGAACCCGAGTTCCTTGAACGGCTGGTCGGCGTCGATCAGACCGGCGCCGCTGTGCCCGAGGACGGCAGCCGCGCTGGTGACCACCAGGTCGAGCAGTTCGCGGGACCGCTCCTCGGTGCTCATCGAGGCGTACCGGCCGGCTGCGGGAGCGGTCGGCGTCGCGTCGGTGCTCTGGAGTCGAATGTGGTCGGGCAGCGCGTCGACCAGCGGGCGGACCCGGGCGGACGCGTACATCGGGAGGAAGCGGTCCCAGTCGACGTCGGCGATCGTCACGCTGGTCTCGTCGCGGTCGAGGACCGACTGGAGGCCGGAGAGGGCGAGTTCCGGGTCGAGGGTGAGCAGTCCGCGCCGACGTAGCTGCTCGGTGATCTCCGGGTCGTCGGCCATGCCCCCGCCGGCCCAGACGCCCCAGGCGATCGAGGTGGCCGCGAGACCACGGGCGCGACGCCACTCGGCGAACGCGTCGAGGAAGGCGTTGCCGGCCGAGTACGCGGCCTGCCCGCCGCTGCCCCAGACGCCGGAGATGGAGGAGAACAGGACGAAGGTGCTGGGCTCGTCGCCGAGCGCGGCGTCCAGGTTGATCGCACCGGCGACCTTGGCGGCCAGGACGGCGTCGAGATCGGCGGCGGTGGCGGTGTTGAGATCGGTGTGATGGTCGACGCCGGCGGCGTGCACCACTGTGTCGACCCGCTCGCCGGCCGCCCGCAGTTGCTGGACGAGCCGGTTCACCTCGTCCGGGTCGGCGACGTCGCAGGCGCTGACTGTCACCCGGGCCCCGTGGCGTCGCACCTCGGCGGCCACCACGTCGGCGTCGGGTGCCTGGAGACCGCGACGGCTGACCAGGACCACGTGTTCGGCTCCCCGGACGGCGACCCAGCTCGCCACCCGAGCACCGAGGCCACCGGTTCCACCGGTGACCAGGACGGTGCCGTGCGGCAGCCACGCGTGACAGGGCGCGGCCTCGGTGTACGGGTGACGCAACAGTCGGCGTACGTAGGTGCCGGAGCCGCGTACCGCGATCTCGTCCTCGCCGCTGCCGTGCAGCGCGGCGACCACCCGGTCGGCGGCGCGCTGGTCCAGCTTCTCCGGCAGGTCGACGAGGCCACCCCAGAGGTGGGGGCGTTCCAGGCCGAGGACCCGACCGAGGCCCCAGGCCAGGGCCTGGCGGGGCGCGTCGAGGTGGTCCGCGCGGCCGGTGGAGACGGCGCCCCGGGTGGCGGCCCAGAGTGGCGCTTCCAGGTCCGCGTCGGCGCACGCCTGCGCGACGGTCAGGAGGGCCGCGGCCGGGTCGAGCGTGGGGTCCAGGGCGAGCAGGGACAGGATGCCGTCGGTGGGCCCGGCGGCGCGCAGTCGTTCGGTGAGGGCGGCGCGATCGGGTGTCACGGTGAGCACTGTGGCGTCGCCGAGCGCGGACAGCAGCAGCGTGGTGTCGTCGGCGTCGGTGCCGGTCAGCACGATCCACCGGCCGGTCGTCGGCGGGTGGGGTGCACCGGTCAGCGGTTCCCAGCCGATCCGGTAGCGCAGCGTGTCGAGCACCGCGTGGGTGTGCCGGCGTCGCCGCCACGCGGAGAACGCCGGCAGCAGCGCTTCCAGGGTCTCGCGGTCCTCGTCGGAGCCGAGGCCGAGGGTTTCCGCGAGGAAGCCGGTGTCCTGGCGCTCGATCGCCGACCAGAAATGTCCGTCGGCCGGGTCGCCAGCCGTCTCGGCCCGCTCGGCGGGTGGCGAGGTGAGCCAGTACTGCTGCCGTTGGAAGGGGTAGGTGGGCAGGTCGACCAGTCGCCCGCCGGTCAGACACGGCGTCCAGTCGACAGCGACACCGCGCACGAAGACCTGCGCCAGCGCGGTCAGCAACGTGGCAGGTTGGGCCCGGTCAGATCGCTGCACGGGTACGAACACCGCGTCGCTCACGCAGTCCGCGCCCATCGCGGAGAGCACCCCGTCCGGGCCGATCTCCACGAACGTGCTCACACCCATCGACTCCAGGGTGGTGATGCCGTCGGCGAAGCGCACCGCCTCCCGCACGTGCCGCACCCAGTACGCCGCGTCCTGCGACGACGCGACCTGCCCGGTCACGTTCGACACCACCGGGATACGCGGCGACCCGTAGGCCAGGGATTCCGCCACCTGCGCGAACTCGGCCAGCATCGGCTCCATCAACACCGAATGGAACGCATGACTCACCCGCAACCGCTTCGACTTCTCGAACCGGGCCGCCACGGCCATGACCTCGTCCGCGACGCCGGACAGCACCACCGACCGGGGGCCATTGATCGCCGCGACCGACACCCCGCCGGTCAACAGCGGCAACACCTCCGCCTCGGTCGCCCGCACCGCCACCATCACCCCACCGGCCGGAAGCGCCTGCATCAGGCGACCCCGGGCCGTCACCAGCCTCGCCGCATCGGGCAGGGACAGCACCCCGGCGACGTGCGACGCGGCGATCTCACCAATGGAGTGCCCCACCAGGAAATCCGGAGTCACCCCGAACGACTCCACCAGACGGAACAACGCCACCTCGACCGCGAACAACGCCGACTGCGTGTACACCGTCTGGTCCAAGTCGTCGCCCTCGGCGATGACCTCCCGCACCGGACGATCCAGGTGCCGGTCCAACTCGGCGCACGCCGCGTCGAACGCCTCCGCGAACACCGGGAACGACGACGCCAGGTCCAAGCCCATGCCCCGGCGCTGCGAACCCTGACCGGAGAACACGAACGCCGTCTTGCCCCGCGCCACCGACCCGACAACCGGGCCGGGCTCACCAGCCGCGACCGCCGCCAGCTCGTCGCGCCCGAACACGACCGCCCGATGCGCGTGCGTCGACCGCGACGACACCAACGAGAACCCGACGTCCACCGGGTCGGCGTCCACGGGAATCAGCCGGGCCGCCTGCGCGCGCAGCGCCTCCGGGGACCGCGCCGACAACACCCACGGCACCAGGGCGGGCACGACGGCCTCGTCGCGGGGCGACAGCTCGGCGGCCGGCGGTTCCTCGATGATGACGTGCGCGTTCGTGCCGGAGACCCCGAACGACGACACCCCGGCGCGGCGCGGTCGGTCGTCGGCGTCCGGCCACGGCCGGGCCGTGGTGAGCAGCTCCACCGCGCCCGCCGACCAGTCCACCTGCGGCGTCGGCTCGTCCACGTGCAGAGTTCGCGGCATGGTCCGGTGCCGCATCGCCATCAGCATCTTGATGATGCCGGCGACGCCGGCGGCGGCCTGGGTGTGCCCGATGTTCGACTTGATCGAGCCGAGCCACAGTGGCTGGTCGGCGGGCCGGTCCTGGCCGTAGGTGGCGAGCAGCGCCTGGGCTTCGATCGGGTCGCCGAGGGTGGTGCCGGTGCCGTGGGCCTCGACGAGGTCGACGTGCTCGGCGGGGACCCGGGCGTTGGCCAGGGCGCTGCGGATGACCCGCTGCTGGGCCGGGCCGTTCGGGGCGGTCAGGGCGCTGCTGGCACCGTCCTGGTTGACCGCGGTGCCGCGGACGACGCCGAGGACGCGGTGACCGTTGCGGACCGCGTCGGAGAGCCGTTCCAGGAGCAGCATGCCGGCACCCTCGGCCCAGCCGGTCCCGTCGGCGGCGGCGGCGAACGACTTGCACCGGCCGTCGGTCGAGAGTCCCCGCTGCTTACTGAAGTCGACGAAGACGACCGGGGTGGCCATCACGGCGACGCCGCCGGCCAGGGCGAGGGAGCACTCCTCCTGGCGCAGCGACTGGACGGCCAGGTGCAGCGCGACCAGCGACGACGAGCAGGCGGTGTCCACGGTGACCGCCGGCCCCTCCAGGCCCAGGGTGTACGCGACCCGGCCGGAGGCGACGCTGCCGGAGTTTCCGGTGCCCAGGTAGCCGGCGACGTCGTCCGGGATGCTGGTCAGGTTGACCGCGTAGTCGTGGTACATGACGCCGGCGAACACCCCGGTGCGGCTGCCCCGCAACCGGGTCGGGTCGATCCCGGCCCTTTCGAAGGTCTCCCAGGACGTCTCCAGCAGCAGGCGCTGCTGCGGGTCCATGGCGATCGCCTCACGGGGTGAGATGCCGAAGAAGGCCGGGTCGAACCGGCCCGCCTCGTGCAGGAAGCCACCCTCGTGGGTGTACGACGTCCCGGGGTGGTCGGGGTCGGGGTGGTAGAGCGACTCCAGGTCCCATCCACGGTCGACGGGGAACTCGGTGATGCCGTCCCGCTCGTCGGCGACCAGACGCCACAGGTCCTCGGGGGTCTCCACACCGCCGGGGTAGCGGCAGGCCATGCCGATGATCGCGATCGGCTCGCGGTCGCGCTCCTCCATCTCGCGCAACCGCTGACGGGTGTCGCGCAGGTCGCTGGTGGCGCGCTTGAGGTAGTCCAGGAGCTTGGCTTCGTCGGCCATCAGAACGTCACTCCCCGTCGGTGTTCCATGCGGTCAGGCAATGCCGAGTTCGTCGTCGAGGAGGTCGAACAGTTCCTCGGCGGTGGCGCCGTGCAGGGCGCCGCTGTCGTGTGTCGGGTTCGCGCCGGTCGTCCAGGTGTCGAGCAGGCTGCGGAGCCGGCTGGCGACCTTGGCCCGGTCCGGGTCGTCGGCGCTGACGGCGGCCAGGCCCGCTTCGAGGCGGTCCAGTTCGCCGAGCACCGACAGGGCGGACGAGGCGTGTTCGTCGAGCAACTCGTCCTGGAGGTAGCGGGCCAGCGCCCCGGGCGTCGGCTGGTCGAAGACGATCGTGGCGGGCAGCCGCAGACCGGTGGCGGCGGCGAGCCGGTTACGCAGGTCGACGGCGGCCAGCGAGTCGAGGCCGCACTCGACCAGGCCCCGGTCGGGCTGGATGGCGTCCGCGGAGGCATGGCCGAGGACGGCGGCGACCTGGCTCTGCACCAGTTCGAGGAGGATCCGTGGCCGGTCGGCGGGTGCGGCGACGACGAGTCGCCGCTTGAGCGCCTCGGCGGGGTCGGCGCCGTCGGTGGTGTTCTCGGCGACCCGCCGAACGGGTCGTCGGACCAGACCCCGCAGCAGCGGCGGCACCGAGCCGTTGCCGGCGACGGCGGCCGGTTGCAGTCCGATCGGCAGGACGACGGGGGTGTCGGCCCCCACCGCCGCGTCGAACGCGGTGAGCCCGGTCTCGGCGGTGAACGGGGTGATGCCGAAGCTGGTCATCCGGTTGACGTCGGCGTCGCTGAGCTGTCCGGCCATGCCGCCGCCGACCGCCCACGGCCCCCAGGCCAGGGAGATCGCGGCGAGGCCGTGGTGGCGGCGGTGCCGGGCGAGCGCGTCGAGGTAGGCGTTGGCCGCGGCGTAGTTGCCCTGCCCCGGGCCGCCGAAGCTGCCGGCCGAGGAGGAGAACAGGACGAACGCGGTCAGGTTCCGGTCCCGGGTGAGTTGGTGCAGGTGGTGGGCGGCGTCGGCCTTGGCCGCCAGGACCGCGGCGACCCGCTGCGGGGTCAGTGAGGCGAGGACGCCGTCGTCGACGATGCCGGCGGCGTGCACCACGGCGGTGAGCGGGTGTTCGGCGGGGACGGCGGCGAGGGTGTGGGCGAGCTGGTCGGGGTCGGCGGCGTCGCAGGCCGCCACGGTGACGCTCGCGCCGAGTTCGGTCAGGTGTGCGGTCAGGTCCTCGACGCCCGGCGCGTCCGGTCCGCGGCGACTGGTCAGCAGCAGATGCCGTACCCCGTGGGTGCTGACCAGGTGCCGGGCCAGCAGACCGCCGAGAGCGCCGGTGCCGCCGGTGACCAGGACCGTGCCGTCCGGGTCGGTCTTTAGGCCGGTCGGCGCGGCGGTGGCCCGGGCGAGGCGCGGCGCGTAGGCGCGGCCCTCGCGGAGCGCCAGTTGCGGTTCGCCGGCGGCGAGGACACCGGGCAGGCTGGCCGCGGAGAGCGGCGAGTCGTCCACGTCGGCGAGCACGATCCGGCCCGGGTCCTCCGACTGGGCGGAGCGGATCAGGCCCCAGGCGGCGGCGTGCGCCAGGTCGGGGGCGTCGGCGGCGGGATCCGGGTCGACCGCGCCGCGACTCAGCAGGATCAGGCGGGCCCCGGCGAAGTCCGGGTCGGCGAGCCAGCGCTGGGCGAGCGCCAGCCAGGCGTCGACCGCCGGGCCGGGCGTGTCCCCGCCGGGTTGTGCCGGAACGAAGACCAGCTCGGGTACGGCACCCGAGGCGGCCAGCGCGTCCAGGTCCGGGTAGTCGTCGACCAGGGATCCCACGGCGGCTGCCGCGTCGGCCACGAACGAGTCGGGTGCGCCGATGACGGCGTACCGGCCTCCGGTGGGGGCGATCTGCGGCTCGACGGGCGTCCAGTCGACGGTGAACAGCGGGGCCTCGTCGGCCGGTTGCCGCAGCTGGGTGACCGAGACCGGGCGCAGCACCAGCTTGCCGACGGTGGCGACCGGTCGTCCGGCCTGGTCGGCGAGGTCGATGCGGACCCCGTCGTCGCCGTTGGGCGTGATCCGGACCCGGGCCGCGGCGGCGCCGGTGGCGTGCACGCTGATGCCGGTCCAGGAGAACGGCATCCGGCTCTGGGTGGGACTCAGTCCCTGCTGCGCCTCGGCCGCCGTGCCGAGTCCCATGGCATGGGTGGCGGCGTCGAGCAGCGCCGGGTGTACGCCGTAACGGGTGGCTTCGGTGGCGGTCGGCTCGGCGAGGGCGACCTCGGCGTACGTCTCCTCGCCGCGCTGCCAGGCCGCGCGCAGGCCCTGGAACGCAGGGCCGTACCCGTAGCCGAGTTGGGGCAGGAAGTCGTAGAGGAAGTCGACGTCGATCGGGGTGGCGTCGGCGGGCGGCCAGGTCTGCTCCGGGTCGGGTTCGCTGACCGGCACCGGGGAGACGGTGCCGGCGGCGTGTCGGGTCCACGGGGTGTCGTCGTCCCGGTCCGGGCGGGAGTGCACGCTGAGGGCGCGGCGGCCGTCGGCGTCGGCCGGGCCGACGCGTACCTGCAGCCTCGTCCCGACACCGGACGGGACGACCAGTGGCGCTTCCAGGGTCAGTTCCTCGACCTGGCCGCAGCCGGCGTGGTCGGCGGCGTGCGCGGCCATCTCGACGAAGGCGGTGCCGGGCAGGATCGCGGTGCCGAGCACTGTGTGGTCGGTGAGCCAGGGTTGCCGGGCGGTGGCCAGTCGGCCGGTGAACAGCACCTCGCCGGTGTCGGCGAGCGTCGTGACGGTGTGCAGCAGCGGGTGGCCGGTGCCGCTGGACGCGGCGTCGGCCGGGTCGCCGTGCAGCCAGTAGGGCTGGTGCTGGAAGGCGTACGTGGGTAGCGGGGTGCGGCGGGCGTCGGAGCCCGCGTAGACGGCGGCCCAGTCGGGGTCGACGCCCCGGGTCTGCAGCCGGGCGAGCGCGGTGAGGACGGTGACCGGTTCCGGGTGCCCGCCGCGCAGCGCGGCCACGGCGATCGCCGCGCGGCCGGTCTGGTCGGCGAGGGTCTCCTCGGCCATCGCGGCGAGCACCGGGTCCGGGCCGAGTTCGAGCAGCGTACGGACCTGGTGCCGGTGGAGTTCGCGGACGGCGTCGGCGAACCGGACGGTCTCCCGGGCGTGCCGTACCCAGTAGTCGGGCGAGGTGAGTTCGGCGGTGGTCGCGAGTCTCCCGGTCAGGGTGGAGACGATCGGGATCTGCGGCGGCTGGTAGGTCACCGCGGTCGCGGCCCGCCGGAACTCGCCGAGCATCGGGTCCAGGTGCGGCGAGTGGAAGGCGTGGCTGACCTGGAGTCGCTTGGTCCGCCGCCCGGCGTCGCGCCAGTACGCGCCGACCTGCTCGACCGACGACTCGTCGCCGGAGACCACAGTGGAGGCCGGTCCGTTGACGGCGGCGACGGTGATCCGGCCGTCCACCCCGTCGAGCGAGGCGAGCACCTCCGCCTCGTCGGCCTGCACGGCGGCCATCGCGCCGCCGTCGGGCAGCGCCTGCATGAGCCGGCCACGGGCCGCCACCAGCGCGGCCGCGTCGGCCAGATCGAGGACACCGGCCACGTGGGCGGCGCTCAGCTCGCCGATGGAGTGCCCGGCCAGGTAGTCCGGGACGACGCCCCAGTGCGCGAAGAGCCGGAACAGGGCGACCTCGACGGCGAACAGCGCCGGCTGGGTGTACTCGGTGCGGTCCAGCAGGTCGGCGTGTGCCGGGTCGAGGACGAGGTCGCGGATCGGCCGGTCGAGGTGGGTGTCCAGGTGGGCGCAGACCGCGTCGAAGGCGTCCGCGTAGACCGGGTACGCGTCGTACAGTTCCCGGCCCATCCCGGCTCGTTGGCTGCCCTGCCCGGTGAAGAGCACCGCGGTACGCCCGTCGACGGTGACGTCGGCGATGAGCGCGGGAGCCGTGGTGTCGTCGCGCAGGGCGGTGAGGCTCAGGCGTACCTCGTCGAGGTCGGTCGCGACGATCACCGCGCGGTGTTCGAGGGCCGCCCGAGTCGTGGCCAGGGACCAGCCGAGGTCGGTGAGGTGCGCGGCGGGCTCGCCGGTGAGGTGGTCGAGCAGTGCCGCCGCCTGCGCCCGCAGGGCGGGGGCGGTCGTGGCGGAGACCACGACGGGGACGGCGGGAAGCCGCCCGCCGCGGGTCGGCGGCACCGGTGCCGGGTCGGCCGGGTGTTCCAGGATGACGTGGGCGTTGGTGCCGCTCACGCCGAACGACGAGACGGCGCCCCGGCGGGGACGACCGGTGTCCGGCCAGTCGCGGGATTCGGTGAGCAGGTGGACGGTGCCGGCGGACCAGTCCACGTGCGGTGACGGCTCGTCGGCGTGCAGGGTGCGGGGCAGCACCCCGGCTCGGAGCGCGAGGACGGTCTTGATGACCCCGCTGACGCCGGAAGCGGCCTGGGTGTGGCCGATGTTGGACTTCAGCGAGCCCAGCCACAGCGGGGCGTCCCCGTCGCGGCCGGCGCCGTAGGTGGCGATCAGCGCCTGTGCCTCGATCGGGTCACCGAGGACGGTGCCGGTGCCGTGCGCCTCGACCACGTCCACGTCGGCCGGGGTGAGTCCGGCGTCGGCCAGGGCGGCCCGGATGACCCGCTGCTGGGCCGGGCCGCTCGGGGCGGACAGACCGTTGGACGCACCGTCGGAGTTGATCGCACTGCCCCGGATCACGGCGAGGACCTGGTGACCGTTCGCCTCGGCGTCGCGGAGCCGTTCGACGACCAGGACGCTGACACCCTCGGCCCAGCCGGTGCCGTCGGCGTCGGCGCCGAACGCCTTGCAGCGGCCGTCGGCGGCGAGACCGCGTTGCCGGCTGAACTCGACGAAGACCATCGGGTTGCCGATCACCGCGACGCCGCCGGCCAGGGCGAGGTCGCATTCGCCCCGGCGCAGCGACTGGGCGGCCAGGTGCAGGGCGACCAGCGACGACGAGCAGGCGGTGTCGACGGTCAGCGCCGGACCTTCGAGGCCGAGGGCGTACGAGATGCGACCGGAGATGACCGCGGTGGCGGTGCCGGTGAGCAGGTAGCCCTCGGTGCCCTCGGGGGCGTTCTGGACGCCCGCGCCGTAGCCCTGGCTGGACGCGCCGACGAACACGCCGGTCCGGGTGCCGCGCAGTGCGTGCGGGTCGATACCGGCCCGTTCGAAGCCCTCCCAGGCGGTCTCCAGCAGGAGCCGCTGCTGGGGGTCGGTGGCGAGCGCCTCGCGCGGCGAGATGCCGAAGAAGGCGGCGTCGAACTCGGCGGCGTCGTGCAGGAATCCGCCGGAGCGGGTGTAGCTGGTGCCCGGGTGGTCCGGGTCGGGGTGGTAGAGGGCGTCGACGTCCCAGCCACGGTCGGCCGGGAAGTCACCGATCGCGTCGCGCCCGTCGAGGACCAGCTGCCACAGGTCGTCCGGGGTACGCACGCCGCCGGGCAGGCGGCAGCTCATCGCCACGATGGCGACCGGTTCGTCGGTGCCGGCGGGGGCCGTGGTGGGGTTCACCGACGGGGCCGGGGCGGGGCCGGCCACCTCGTCGCGCAGCAGCCGGGCGATGGCGTGGGCGTTCGGGTGGTCGAAGGCGAGGGTGGTGGGCAGTCGCAGGCCGGTCGCCGCGCAGAGCCGGTTGCGGAACTCGACGGCCGACAGGGAGTCGAAGCCGAGGTCGCGCAGCGCCCGGTCCGGGGTGACGGCGGACGCGTCGGCGTGCCCGAGCACGGCGGCGGCCTCGGCGCGGACCAGGTCGACCAGGAACGTGTCCCGTTCGCCCGGTGTCATGCCGGCCAGTCGTGCGCGCAGCCCGGCCGCCTGGCTGTCGTCGTCGGGGGCCGCGTTGGTCAGCGCGGTGCGGGCGTCGTCCAGGTCGGCGAGCAACGCGCTGGGCCGCCCGACGGTGAACGACGGGGCGAACCGGTCCCACCGAACGTCGGCGACAGTGACGGTGGCCTCGCCGAGCGCGACCGCCTGCGCCAACGCGACGGTGGTCTGCTCGGGCGGCATCGGCGGCAGGCCACGACGCAGCAGGTGGTCGGCGGTCTCCTGTTTGGTGGCCATACCGCCCCCGCCCCAGGCACCCCAGGACACCGCCGTCGCCGCGCAGCCGCGGGCCCGGCGGGCCTCGGCGAGCGCGTCCAGGTAGGCGTTGCCGGCCGCGTACGCGATCTGCCCGCCGCTGCCCCAGGTCCCGGCGACCGAGGAGAACAGCACGAACGCGTCCAGGTCGTCGGGCGCGCCGAAGAGCCGGTCCAGGTTCGCCGCGCCGGTCACCTTGGCGTCCAGCACGTGGGCGAACTCGGCGAGTGTGACGTCGGCGATCGGCGTGTGCTGGGCGACACCGGCGGTGTGGATGACAGCCCGGATCGGGTCACCGGCGTCGGCGCACTGCCGTACCAGCGTGGTGATCGCGTCGAGGTCGGCGACGTCGCAGGCGGCGACGGTGACGCGTACACCGGTGGCGGTGAGTTCCTCGGTCAGCTCGGCGGCGCCCGGAGCTGCGGCACCGCGCCGGCTGGTGAGGACCAGGTGGTCGGCGCCGTTGCGGGCGAGCCACCGGGCGAGTTCGGTGCCGATGCCACCGGTGCCACCGGTGATCAGGACGGTGCCGGACGGCTGCCAGGTGGGCGCGGTGCCGGCGGCGGCACGGGTCAGCCGTCGGGCGAGCACACCGGAGGGGCGCACCGCGACCTGGTCCTCCACTCCGTCGCCGACGGTGATGCCGGTCAGCACGGCGCAGAGCCGGTCGGCGGTCCGCTCGTCGAGCGTTTCCGGCAGGTCGACGAGTCCGCCCCAGGAGGCGGACTGTTCCAGGGCGGCGACCCGGCCGAGACCCCAGACGAATGATTGCGGGACTCGGCGTACCGGGTCGGCCGGGCCGGTCGAGACAGCGCCCCGGGTGACGGCCCAGACCGGGGTCTGCGGGTGGGTGTCGCGCAGGGCCGCGAGCAGGTCGGTGGTGGCGGCGGCGCCCCGGGTGAGGGCCCGGTGCTGGTCGGTGCGGCGCTCGTCGAGGGCGAGCAGTGACAGGACGCCGACCGGGGCGGGGCCGTCCAGCGCCGCGGTGAGCGCCGCCTCGGGAGTGACGGTGACCGTCGCGCCGGCCCGGGTCATCCGGTCGGTGATGGCCGCGACCAGGCTCTGGTCGGTGCTGGTCGCGACCAGGTCCTGGTCGGTGCTGTTGGCGACCAGAGCCTGGTCGGTGTCCTCCGGTACGAGCAGCAGCCAGCCGCCGTGCAGTTGCGGCTCCGGCAGGTCGGTGCGCGGACGCCAGGTCACCCGGTAGCGCCAGGTGTCCAGGGCCCGGTGTTCGCGGCGTTCCCGGCGCCATTCGCCGAGGTGCGCCACAGCGTCGTTGAGGTGGGCCATGCCGAGAGCGGTCAGGTCGCCGCCCTCGACGGCCGCCCAGAACTCGGCGTCGACCGGGTCGGCGGCGATCCGCCCGGGTGCCGGTTCCGGCCAGAACCGACGCCGCTGGAACGCGTAGGTGGGCAGGTCGGCGCGGTGCGCCTCGGGCAGCACCGTGGACCAGTCGACGGGGACACCGGCGACGTGCGCCTCGGCGAGAGCGCGGACGATCCGTCGCCGGTCGCCCTCGCCCCGACGGAGCGTGTGCAGAACGGGGGTGGTGACCGTGTCGCTGATCCCGCCGGTCAACACCGGGTGCGGGCTGATCTCGAGGAAGAGCCGGTTCCCGGCGGTGGCCGCGGCGGTGACGGCCTGGTCGAGGCGGACCGGGTTACGCAGGTTGGCATACCAGTAGGCGGCGTCGAGGCTGCCGCCGTCGGCAGCGACGCCGGTGACTGTGGACAGGAACGGCACCGACGTCGGCCCGGGCGTGATGCCGGCCAGCGCGGCGGTCAGTTCGGCCTCGACCGACTCCACGGCGGAGCAGTGCGAGGCGTAGTCGACAGCCACCCGCCGGGCCCGGACGCCCGCGCTCTCGCACCGGGTCAGGAAGGCTTGCACGGCGTCGGGTGGCCCGGCGACCACGACGGCGGACGGCCCGTTGACGGCGGCGATCGTCAACCCGTCGGCCAGCAGGTCCTCGACGGTGCTCAGCGGGGCGCTGACCGAGACCATGCCGCCGGTGCCGGCGAGTCGGAGCAGGGCCCGGCTGCGGAGCGCGACGACCTTCGCGCCGTCGTGGAGGGACAGCGCGCCGGCCACGACCGCGGCGGCGATCTCGCCCTGCGAATGGCCGATCACCGCCGCCGGCGTGACACCGTGACCGCGCCACAGCTCGGCCAGCGAGACCAGCACGGCCCAGAGCGCCGGCTGCACCACGTCGACCCGCTCCAGCAGGCCGGGGTCGTCGGAGCGGAGCACGTCGAGCAGGTTCCAGTCGACGTGCGGGTCCAGGGCGTCGGCGCAGGCGGCGATCCGGTCGGCGAAGGCCGGGGCGGTGTCGAGCAGGTCGGCGACCATGCCGCTCCACTGGGAGCCCTGGCCTGGGAAGACGAAGACCACCTCGGCGTCCGCGACGGCGGTGCCGGTGACGACGTCGGCGTCGGTGCCGGACGTGGCGAGGGCGGTCAGGCCGTCGCGGTGGCGCGGGCCGAGGACGACAGCCCGGTGGGCGAGGGTCGAGCGGGCGGTCCGCAGGGTGTGCGCGACGTCCGCCGGTGCGGTGCCGACGCCGGGGCCGTCGAGGTGGGCGGCCAGCCGGGATGCCTGCTCCCGCAGGGCGTCGGCGGTGCCGGCGGAGATCAGCCAGGGCAGCTCCCCGGCGCCCGGAGTGACCGGCGCGACCGGTTCGGCGGCCGGCGCCTCCTCGATGATGACGTGGGCGTTGGTGCCGGACATGCCGAACGACGACACCCCGGCGCGGCGCGGCCGGTCCCCGGTCGGCCACTGACGCTCCTCGGTGAGCAGGCGTACGTTGCCGGCGGACCAGTCGACGTGCGGGCTCGGCTCGTCGACGTGCAGGGTCCGGGGCAGCGTCTCGTGCCGCAGTGCCTCGACCATCTTGATCACACCGCCGACACCGGCGGCGCCCTGCGAGTGCCCGAGGTTGGACTTGAGGGAGCCGAGCCACAGCGGACGGTCCTCGGGCCGGTCCTGGCCGTACGTGGCGATCAGCGCCTGGGCCTCGATCGGGTCGCCGAGCACGGTGCCGGTGCCGTGCGCCTCGACGGCGTCCACGTCGGCGGTGGTCAGCCCCGCGTTGGCCAGGGCCTGCAGCACGACGCGCTGCTGAGCGGGGCCGTTGGGGGCGGTGAGTCCGTTGGACGCGCCGTCCTGGTTGACGGCGGAGCCGCGCAGCACCGCGAGGACCGGGTGGCCGTTGCGCTGGGCGTCGCCGAGCCGTTCCAGCATGAGCAGGCCTACCCCCTCGGACCAGCCGGTGCCGTCCGCGGCGGCGGCGAACGACTTGCACCGCCCGTCCGGTGCGAGGCCACGTTGGCGGCTGAAGCCGATGAACGCGGTCGGCGAGGCGAGGATGGTGGCGCCGCCGGCCAGGGCCAGGTCGCACTCGCCCAGGCGCAGCGCCTGACCGGCGAGGTGCAGCGCGACCAGCGACGACGAGCAGGCCGTGTCCAGGGTGACGGCCGGGCCCTCCAGCCCGAGCAGGTACGCGACCCGCCCGGAGATCACGCTGGGCGCGGTGCCGGTGAGGAAGTAGCCTTCGCTGCCCTCGGGTGGGTTCTGCTGAAGCAGCGAGACGTAGTCCTGGGTGCTCGGAGTGCCGGCGAAGATGCCGGTCCGGGTGCCGCGCAGCTGATGCGGGTCGATGCCGGCCCGTTCGGTGGCTTCCCACGCGGTCTCCAACAGCAACCGCTGCTGTGGGTCCATGGCCATCGCCTCGCGGGGGCTGACCCCGAAGAACTCGGCGTCGAAGGCGGCCAGGTCGGGCAGGAAGCCGCCGTCGCGGGTGTAGCAGGTACCCGGGTTGTCGGGGTCGGGGTGGTAGAGCCCGTCGAGGTCCCAGCCCCGGTCGGTGGGGAACGCGCCGATCCCGTCGCGCCCCTCGGCGACCAGCTGCCAGAGGTCATCGGGGCTGTGCACCCCGCCCGGATAACGGCAGGCCATTCCGATCAGGGCGATCGGCTCGGAACCGGCCGATTCCAGTTCCCGAATACGTTGACGCGCCTTGTGGAGGTCGGTCGTGACCCATTTCAGATAGTCCCGGAGCGTTTCTTCGCTTGCCATACGATGCCACCTCTTCAAGGCAGAGCGACCCGGAATGAGCTGGGCCGGAATACGACGATCCGCAATCAGGACGCTATGGTCGCCCTGGTGGGCCAACAACCCCTGCGGACTCGCGGCGGACCCTCGCGCGCCCCGACGGCACCCCGATACCGGCCAACCGATAGGGGTAGGTAGGGGATGTCTACGGGGGTGCCGCCCCGGTCATTCTCAATACACAAAGCACGGAGCAGAGCGGGATGGCAGCGAGGAAGCGCCGACCCGGGCTCCACCGGAAGGACCGGGTGACTCTTCGGGAAGGCAGAACACAATGACCACGACACTGTTGACGCCGATCGATGCTCCTACCGACACGTTCAGCCCGCCGGCCGATCTGAGCAGGTTCCTGGGTCAGCACTACTTCAGCCACGACGCCGCGAACCCGGCGACGAACCCGCCGCTGGACTTCGAGAAGGCGGCCTTCCAGTCCCGGACGGTGGTGACCGCCGAACAGCTCACCTCCGTGGTGCAGGTGATGCTCGTCGGTGGCCCCAGCGCCATCCCGCGCAGCCTCGTCGTCAGCAAGACGCTGGCGGCGAACGAGAAGCTGAAGATCTGCTACCTGGACGGGTACGAGCACTTCGAGCGCGACGCGGAGCTGGGCGACGTGTTCGTCTGGTCGATGCGTACCTCGATGGCCTTCTGAGACACGCCGCCGGCCTCGGTGCCACGGCCCCCGCGGGGGTCATGGCACCGAGGCCGGCGGCGTCCGGGCGTACGCGGGTCAGGCGAGCTGGCGGCGCAGCAGCCGCAGGGACCAGGTGGTGCTGAGCACCAGCAGGCCGACCGCGACCAGCGCGCCGATCAACACGATCTGCTGGTCGTAGTTGCCGCTGATCAGCTCACGCTCGGCCTCGACGACGTAGCTGAGCGGGTTGGCCCGCGACAGGTAGTACAGCCAGTCCGGGGCACGGTCCATCGGCAGCAGCACCCCGGACAGCAGCATCAGCGGCACGACGATGCCGCTGACCACCGGGGCCAGCGCGAACTCGTGCTTGAGTTTGAGCGCCAGGCCGTAGGAGGTGAAGCCGACCGCGACCGCGGTGATGGCGAGCAGGACCAGCCCGGCCAGGATCGGCAGGACGCCGGCCCGGAAGCCGAGGATGAACGCCAGCCCGATCATCAGGATGGCCTGGACGAGCAGCAGCACCACGTCCTTGAGGACCCGGCCGGTGAGCAGGGCGACCCGGCTGAGCGGGGTGACCTGCATCCGCTCCAGCACGCCGGAGCGGGTGTCCGGGATGAGGGAGAAGCCGGCGTTGGCGGTGATGAACAGGGCGAGCTGGATGAGCATGCCGGGGACGAACCACTGCCAGGAGCTGAGTCCGCTCTCGTCGGTGGTGTCGCTCAGCAGCGGCCCGAACAGGACCAGGTAGACCAGGGGCACGGCGACACCGACGATCAGCGTGCCGGGGCTGCGCAGGGCGGGACGGACCGCCCGGTCGAACGTCAACCAGGTGTCTCGCAGGAACGACATGGGGATCCTCACTTCACAGGCCCGGGAACGCCGGGGCGGTCTCGCTGTCGCGCAGGCTGCGCCCGGTGACGGTCAGGAACACGTCGTCGAGTGTCGGTCGGCTGGTTCGCACCGAGAACACGTCGACGTCGTTGCGGTCGAGTTCGCGCAGCAGGCCGGGTAGGACACTGTCGCCGCGGGGGATGCGGAACCGCACCGTCGTGCCGTCCACGGTGACCTCCTTCGCGCCGTCGAGTCGTTCGGCGGCGGTGGCGGTCTGCCCGGGTGCGGAGGTCTCCAGGGTCACCAGGTCGCCGTTGACCTGTGCCTTGAGCTCGTCGGCGGTGCCCTCGGCGACGATCCGGCCGCCGTCGATGACGAGGATCCGGTCGCACAGGCTGTCGGCCTCGTCCAGGTAGTGGGTGGTGAGGAAGACCGTCGTCTCGTGCTCGCGGCGCAGGTTGCGGATGTGGTCCCACAGGTTGCTACGGCTCTGCGGGTCCAGCCCGGTGGACGGCTCGTCGAAGAAGACCACCGGCGGCCGGTGCAGCACGCCCATCACGATGTCGATGCGCCGCTTCTGACCGCCGGAGAGGGCACCGATCATGCGATCCTCCAGCCCGGCCAGGTCGTACTGCTCCAGCATCTCGCCCACCCGGGTACGGGCGGCCGACGCGGACAGGCCCTGCAGGCGGGCGTGAGTGATCAGCTCCTCGCGGACCTTGTACTCGACGCCGGCCGAGGAGTTCTGGCCGACGTAGCCGATCAACCTGCGCACTCCGGCGGGGTCGCTGAGCAGGTCGCAGCCGCCGATGTTGGCCTCGCCGGAGGTGGGTCGCAGCAACGTGGTCAGCATCCGCAGGGTGGTGGACTTGCCCGCCCCGTTGGGGCCGAGGAAGCCGACCATTTCGCCGGACGAGACGTCGAGGTCGATGCCGCGGACGGCCTCGACGGTGAACTTGTTGATCTGGAACGTCTTGGTCAGACCCCGCGCCTTGATCATCGGTGGTCTCCTCTCGACAGGGATCCCACCGTCGGCGGAAATCCTCGAAACGGCGCTGGTACCGGCATTCGCCTATCGCAACCAGCATCGAGAGCGGCCAGTGCCCGGACAACCCTTAGCCGGCCCCCTAGCGCCCCGTAGCGCAGCTCAGACGGCCCGAGAACCGGTCGGCGGGCGTTCCGGCCGGTACCGCCGCGCGCCTACGATCGGCGTCGTGAGTGTTCCCGGTACGGTCCCGCACGGCAGGTTGTTGGCGATCAGTGATCTGCACGTCGGCTATGCCCGCAACCGGGAGACGGTGCTCGGGCTGCGCCCCGGGCACACCGACGACTGGCTGATCGTCGCCGGCGACGTGGGCGAGAAGATGGCCGACGTCGAGTGGGCGTTGACACTGCTCGCCGAGCGCTTCGCGAAGGTCGTCTGGGTGCCGGGCAACCACGAGCTGTGGACGCCCGCCGACGACCCGGTGCAGCTGCGCGGCGAGCAGCGCTACCGCGATCTCGTACGGATGTGCCGGGACCTCGGCGTCGTCACGCCCGAGGACGACTTCCCGGTGTGGCGCGGGGCCGGCGGCCCGGTGGTCGTGGTGCCGCTGTTCGTGCTCTACGACTACACGTTCCGCCCGCCGGGGACCACGAAGGAGCAGGCGCGGCACTGGGCCGAGTCGGCCGGGATCGTCTGCACCGACGAGTTCCTGCTGCACACGGACCCCTACCCGGGAGCGGACGACTGGTGCCGGGCCCGGCTGCGGGAGACCGAGCGGCGTCTCGCCCAGTGCGACCCGGCGCTGCCGACGGTGCTGGTCAACCACTTCCCGCTGACCCGGGAGCCGACGTGGGTGCTGCGCTATCCGCAGTTCGCCCAGTGGTGCGGCACCACCGGCACCGCGACGTGGCACCTGGACCACCGGGCGGCAGTGGTGGTCTACGGCCATCTGCACATCCCACGGACGACAGTGGAGGACGGCGTCCGGTTCGAGGAGGTCTCTCTCGGCTACCCCCGCGAACAGGACCTGTACGGCCGGCACGGTGACCCACTGCGGGTCATCCTTCCCGCGCCCGATCCGTCCTGACCTCGCGGCCCGACGATCACTCCCGCACAGCACACACACTGGGGCCCCGCCCGCGCGTGACGCGGTGCGGGGCCCTGGTGTGTGGGGTCAGACGGTCGCGGACAGGTCGAGTTCGAGGTGCGCCGGCAGGTCGGTACGCCCCACCACGCCGAGCTTGCGGTAGATGCGTGTCAGGTGCTGCTCCACAGTGCTCACCGTGATGTAGAGCTTGTCGGAGATCTCCCGGTTGGTGTAGCCGATCGCGGCCAGGGCGGCCACCCGGCGTTCGGCGTCGCTGAGCATCGCGGCACTGCCGGTGACGCTGGGCTGCGCCGCGGCGGTCTCCTTGTCGTCCCAGCCGATGTCCCGCGAGAGCCGGCGGAGCAGAGGCTGCGCGTCGCACTCCTCCGCCAGTGCCCGGGCCCGCCGGCCGATCATTCCCGCCCGCCGCGACTCACCGAGCGCGTGGTACGCCTCGGTCAGGTCGACGAGCACCCGGGAGTGCTCGTACCGGTCGGCGCCGGACTGCAACAGGTCGGCCGCCTGCCGCAGCAGCATCGGCCGGTGCCGCAGCTGGCTGGTCGCGGCGAGCAGGCGCAGCGCGGAGCCGTGTACGCGCGGCATGTCCTTGCCGCAGCGGCCCAGCTGGTCCTCGATGAGCCGACGGGCCTGGTCGGGGCGTCCCATCCGCAGCAGGGTCTCGGCGGCGTCGGTGCGCCAGGCGACCAGGCCCGGCGCGTCCAGCTCCCAGGTGGTCATCAGCTCACCGCACTTCTGGAAGTCCCGGAGCGCGAGCGGCAGGTGGCCGGTCGCCATGCTGTAGCGACCACGGGCGTGCAGGTAGTGCAGCCCGTACCGGGTCTGGAACATGGTCTCCGGAACCGGCTGGTCCAGCCACTCGGACACCTCGTCGAAGCGACCCATCGCGGTGCAGGCCGTGACGAGGCTGGCCAGCGGCACGCCGACGCCCACCCCCCAACTGCTCGGCGGCATGATCTCCAGGGCCAGGCGGGCGTGTCGGGCCGCGCCGGGCAGGTCACCGAGGCGCAGGGCGACCTCGGCCCGGATCGCGGCGAGACGGGCCTGCCGGCTGGGGGCGCGCCGGGTGTGCGCCTCCTCGATGAACAGGTCGCACCAGGGCGCCGCCTGTTCGGCGTGCCCGCCGTAGGTGAGGGTGAGCAGGGCGCTCTCCACCGTGTCCAGGCTCATCTCGTCGAGCCGGGAGCTGCGCAGGATGCGCTCGACGACGCCGGCCACACTCTCCGACGGGGTGTCGCTGAGCACCGTGGACAGCGCGTTGGCCGCTTCCAGGCGGCGACTCGCCGAGACCGTGGAGACGGTCACCGGCGCCGGCCGGAAGTGCTGGGCCAGCGGCGTGTACGAGCAGCGCAGCCAGGGCCGGGTCATCGCCAGTTCGCCGGCGGCGGCCGGGTCGAGGTCCACCCCGGTGGCGGCGAGGTGCGCCAGGATCACCTCCGCCTCGGCGAGCTGCCCGTGCCACAGCAGCGCCTTGGCCAGGATCACCGCGTCGCTGCCCTGCAGGAAGCCCTTGTCCAGGGCGCCGGCGAGTTCGGGCAGGTAGCTGCTGGAGGTACTGGGGTTGACCCGCCACTCGGCGCGTACCAGAGTGGTCATGATCTTGATTTTCTGCCGTTCGTCGGTGCAGGCCCGCCAGGCCAGCTTGAGGTAGCTGACGGCCGACTCCACCTGGCCCTCACGCAGGGCCTGCCGGGCGGCGTCCTCCAGCGCCGCCACTCCCCACGCCTCGCTGGCCTCCTTGGCGCCCAGCAGGTGCTCGGCCACCACCCGCGCCGACGCGCCGCCGTCGTAGGCGAGCACCGCCGCGCGCCGGTGCAGCTCCGCCCGCTCGTCCTGGTCGAACCCGGCGAGCACGGCGGCCGCGGCCACCGGGTGCCGGAACCCACCGAGGGTGAAGATGCCGGCGGTGGTCAGCGCCCGCATGGCCTGCGCGACCACCCCCGCGTCGGTCCGCAGGAGCCGGTCGAGTGCCTCGGTGTCGGCGAGCACGGCGACGCCCCGGGCGACCTCCAGCAGCTGCGCTTCACCGCGACGCAGGCAGGACACCACGGCCTGGGCGTACCGCTCCCCCACCACCACCTCGTCCGGTGCGGCGCCGGTCTCCTCGGTGGCCGCCTGGTAGTCCTCCAGCAGGCCGCCGACCAGCAGCGGGTTGCCGCCGGTGAGCTGGTACCACTGGCCGGCCAGCCGCTCGGCGACCTCGGTGCCGACCGTCTCGGCGGCGAACTGCTGGACGCCGAGGCCGGTGAGCGGAGCCAACTTGAGCCGGCTGCCGTGCCCGGGGCGCAGCAGTTCCGCCTGCCAGGACGGATCGGCGCTGCGCCCGAACTCGGTCTGTGTGAAGGCGACCAGGACCGGCGCGAACCGGGCGCGCCGGGCCAGGTACGCCAGGCAGACCACCGAGGCGCGGTCGGCGTGGTGCACGTCGTCGACGAGCAACGCCAGCGGATAGCGTTCGGCCAGTTCCAGCAGGATGGTGCAGAGCCCGTGCACGATCTGCACGTCGATGTGCTCGTTGTCGTCCCGGTTGTCGGCGGCCAGGGCCGCGACAGTGCCCTCGTGCAGCAGGCTCATCGCCCGCTCACGCTCGCGGTCCTGCAGGGGCGCGTCGTGAAAGAGCTGGCTGAGCAGCGCCAGGGGCAGGTTGCGCTCGGCGTGGGCGCCGCTCGCGGTGACCGCCAGGGCACCGAAGTCGACCGCCCGGTCGGCCAGGGTGTGCAGAAGTTCGCTCTTGCCGGTGCCGACGGTACCGGTGATCATCGCCACCCGGCCGCGACCCGCGACCGCCTCGGTGAGCAGGCCCTCGAGCCCTGTCACCGCCTTGTCTCTCTCAACGAGTCCCATGTGGATTTCCCCCAGGTCTGATAATGGTGAACGGCCTCGAATGGTGTTCAGCCGGCCCGGTCGAGACCGACGGCGCCGGCCAGGACCGGGCGCAGCCGGGGTGGCGCGGGGTGCATCACGGGGGCGTCGAGGTCCCCGACGGTTTCCAGGGCGTTGCCGGAGCGCAACGCGCGGCTGAGCGCCGCGCGGACGGCGGCGAAGGCAGCGGTGTCCGGCTCAGCGTCGATGCCGACGCCCCAGACGGTACGGGTGCCGAGTCGACACTCGGCGTACACGACCACGTCGTCGCGCTCGCTGACCGCGCCGACCCCGGTGCGGTGCACGGCGCGCACGTCGATCCCCCAGGACAGCATCGTGGTGCGGATCTGCTCGACGGCGTCGGCCCGGGCCGCGCCGACGGTGAAGCCGCCGCCCCCGACGTGCAGTTCGGTGGCGACCGTGTCGCGGAAGCGCAGCGGCACCGACAGGGGGCGCCGCACGACGTACTCCTGGAGGAACAGCTCCCCGATGCGCGTCGGTGAGATCTCCGCCCCGGCGGCGTCGGCCTGCGCCTGCACCACGGCGGCGAACTCCAGTTGCAGGTCGCGCGGCAGGAGCAGGCCGTGCCGGCTGGCCAGCACGTACGCGACGCCGCCCTTACCGGACTGGCTGTTGATCCGGACCACCGTCTCGTAGGTGCGGCCGACGTCCTCCGGGTCCAGCGGCAGGTACGGCACCTCCCAGGGCAGGTCGTCCACCGACGCGCCGATCGCCATCGCGGCCCGGGCGCGCTCGTCGAAACCCTTCTTGATGGCGTCCTGGTGCGAGCCGGAGAACGCGGTGTACGCCAGATCCCCGCCGTACGGGTGGCGCGGGTGCACCGGCAGTTCGTTGCAGTACTCGACAGTCCGCCGGATCCGGTTGATGTCGGAGAAGTCGATGCCCGGGTCGACGCCCTGGGTGTAGAGGTTCAGTCCGAGGGTGACCAGGCAGACGTTGCCGGCCCGTTCGCCGTTGCCGAACAGGCAGCCCTCGACCCGTTGCGCGCCGGCCAGGGTGGCCATCTCCGCGGAGGCGACGCCGGTGCCGCGGTCGTTGTGCGGGTGCACCGAGAGGCACACGTGCTCGCGGCGGGACAGGTTGCGGTCCAGCCACTCGATCTGGTCGGCGAACACGTTCGGCATGGTGCGCTCGACGGTGGTCGGGAAGTTCAGGATGATCGGGCGGTCCGTCTCCGGCTGCCACACGTCCATCACCGCCTCGCAGACCTCCAGGGAGAACTCCAGCTCGGTGTCGTTGAACAGCTCCGGCGAGTACTGGTAGCGCAGGTCGGTGCCGGCCAGGGTGCGGTCCGCGTACTTCATCATCAGGCGCGTCCCCTGCACCGCGAGGTCCAGGCACTCCGCCCGGGTCATGCCGAAGACGACCCGGCGGAACAGCGGTGAGGTGGCGTTGTAGATGTGGACGCGCGCCCGCGGCGCGCCGGCCAGGCTCTCCACGGTGCGCCGGATCAGCTCGTCGCGAGCCTGGGTCAGCACCGTGATGCAGACGTCGTCCGGAATCAGGTCGTCCTCGATCAGCAGCCGGACGAAGTCGTGGTCGTCCTGGCTCGCGACCGGGAAACCGACCTCGATCTCCTGGTAGCCCATCTCCACGAGCAACCGGAACATGGCCAGCTTCCGGGCCGGGCTCATGGGGTTGGCCAACGACTGGTTGCCGTCGCGCAGGTCGGTCGAGAGCCACCGGGGCGCGGTGGTGACCGTACGGCTCGGCCATGTCCGGTCCGGCAGGCTCACCGAGGCGGTGGGCAGGTAGCGGCCGGCGGATCGTCGACTCGGGTTCACGATGGATTCCTTTCCTCGCTGTACGGAGCCGGCGCGTGCGGTCCGGCCGCCACCTGACTCATCCGCGGGTGCCGAAGTACATCGAGTACGAGTAGGGAGTGAGGAGCACCTGGACCTGACAGGTGTCGGACTCGTCCTGGACCCGGAAGGTGACCGCGATCTCCGGGTACGCGGCGCTGACGCCGAGACCGGAGAAGTAGTGGTCGCTGTCGAAGACGATCCGGTAGGGGCCCCTCTCCAGGAGCTCCGCCGCCCAGTCGTCGATGTGGCCGTCGGGGTCGGACTCCGCATCGGCGACGGGCTTCCAGCCGCCGTCGTCAGCGCGTTCCAATCGCGCCCGGATGCCCGCCGCGGGGCGGCCGAACACACCGTCCAAAGCTTGCGCCGAAACACTCATGTGTTGTCACCTGCCAGTCGGTCCCGCCGCGGTGACCCGCGGTGCGAGCCGGCGACGGTTGGTTGCCGGATTCCCCGGCCTAGGGCAGAAGACTGCGCCGAGCGGCTATCGGCTGGCCTTCGCCGTTCTATCGCCGGCTATCGGTGGCGCTCCGATAGCGGTGATAGGGGGTGGCAGGCGAACAGATAACGCGGTGATGGGGCCTGTTCCTACGTTTGTGTCATCGCCGAACACGGCGGAACGACATCCCCCCTCACCTGGAGGAACATCGCCATGCGCACCAACGTCTCGCTCTCGGTCAAGGCCCGCGTCGCCATCGCTCTCGCCGCCGCCGCCGTCACGGTCGGTTTGTTCGGAGCGACCGCCGCACACGCCGAGGACGCCAGCGGCAGCACCCCGGCGCCGGCGGCCACCCCCACGCCGAGCACGACCGCCTCCCTCAGCCAGCCCTGGGGCTGACGCAGCACCACGTGAGCCTTCGGCGGGCCATCTGATCAACGGCCACCGGGCGCACGTCCCGGGAGCCCGGTACGGCTGACGAGCCGGCCGGTCGCACCCCGAGTTTCAGCCCTGACGAACGCTCTGCACCACCGAGGAACCGCTGCCCGTGCGATCCGGCCGTTGCGGCCGAGGTTGACGCACCAGCGGAACCACGTTGTCCCGCAGCGGTTCGGCCGCCGCAGACGCCGGATGTTCCCGGCCCCCGGCCGCCACGTACGCCTCGGTCAGCTTGGTCAGCACCCGCTGTTCGAACTTCGGCGCGCGGATGCCCCGGAACAGCCCGAGTGCCCGGTGCAGATGCACCACCGCCTGCGTCGCGCTGCCGTGTTCGAGCGCGAGTTCGCCGAGCGCCAGCGACACCCGCGCCTCGATGAGTCGTTCACCGGCCGTGCTCGCCAGGCCGAGGGCGCTCTGCAGCGCTGTTTCGGCGGCGGTCAGGTCACCGGCCGTCATGTGCGCCACGCCCATCCCGTGCAGCGCGTACGCCTCGCCGACCGGGTCGCCGATGTCCTGCACCACGGCCAACGCCTCGGCGAACGCGCTGGCCGCCGCGTGCGGGTCCCCGGTGTTCAGGTAGGTGTCGCCCATGCGGTGCAGCACCTGCGCCTCGACCCGACGACTGCGGGCGCTGCGGCTCATCACCAGCGCCTCGGGCAGGATGGCCAACGCCTCCTGCGGATTGCCGCTCTCCATGTGCACCTGCGCCAGGCTGTGCAGCACGTAGGCGGCGGCGCCCAGGTCGCCGCTGCGTCGGAAGCTGTCCAGCGCGTGCTCGTAGCGGGTGGCCGCGGCCGGCAGGTCACCTCGGATCCGGTCGGCGAACGCGATCTGCCGGGTGACCAGCGCCAGCCCCTGCTCGTCGTCGAGGCCGCGGAAGATGGTCCCGGCCGCCTCCAGGTCGCGGCGTGCCTCGTCGAACCGCTGCTCGGCGAGGAAGAGTGAGCCGTTGGAGTAGAGCATGGCCGCCTGCCCCCGCTGGTCACCCGCCGTCTTGCTGGCGGCGAGCGCGATGCGGTGGGTCTCCCGCCAGTCGTTGAGGTAGATGCGCGGCTCGAAGAGGGTCACCGCGATGTGGGCGAGCGTCCAGCACAGGTCGGTGAAGCCGGCCTGCGCGGCCTGCCGGACTCCGGCGACGAGCGAGTGCCGCTCCCGTTCGAACCAGTTCAGCGGACGGGTGACCAGCTGCTCGGTCAGTCGTTGCGGCAGCGGCCAGCGCGGGGCGTCGCTGCTGAGGACGAAGTACGGCCCGCCATGCAGGCCGCAGTGGGCGGCCTCGGCGAGGAACAGCAGGGCGCCGAGCACCCGACACAGCGCGGCGTTGCGGTCGGCGACGGTCTCCTCGGCGGCGAGGCGTTCCCGGGCGAAGACCCTGATCAGGTCGTGGAACCGGTACTGCGGGACCTGCCCCGGACCCATGCTCGTGCTCTCCACGAGTTGCGCCTCGGCGAGGTCGTCCAGCAGATCCTGGGCGTCCATCACCGGCTCGTCCAGCAGTGCGGCGCTGACCCAGCCCGAGAACGACGGCACGTCGAGGACGGCGAGCCGGCGGAAGAGCCGGCGGGCCTCCTCGGTGAGGCTGTCGTAGGTGAGCGAGATGCTGGCCCTGATCCCCATCCCGCTGTGTTTCAGCTCGTCCAGGCGCCGCGCCTCGTTGTCGAGCCGCTCGACGAGGTGCTCGACGGTCCAGTGCTGCCGGGCGGAGAGCCGGGCACCGGCGATCCGCAGGGCCAGGGGCAGGTTCCCGCAGAGATAGGCGAGCTGCGCGGCCGCCTCGGGCTCCTGCTCGATCCGTTCCCGCCCGGCGACGTGTGCCAGCAGTTCGAGCGAGTGCTCTTCGTCGAAGACGTCGACGTCGAGGTGGATCGCGCCGGGCAGACCGGCCAGCCGGCTGCGGCTGGTGACCAGCACGGCTGAATGAGGGGTGCCGGGCAGCAGGGGCAGCACCTGGCTCTCACCGGCCACGTTGTCCAGCACGATCAGCATCCGGCGGTCGGAGAGCAGGTCACGGTAGAGCTCGGCGCGTTCCTCCAGCACCTCGGGCATCGCGGTGCCGGGGACGCCGAGGGTCCGCAGGAAGCGTTCCAGCACCTGCATCGGGCCGACCCGCTGCGGGCTGCGGCCGTGCATGTCGGCGAAGAGTTGCCCGTCGGGGTAGCGGGTCGCCGCGCGGTGCGACACGTGCACGGCGAGGGTGGTCTTGCCGATGCCGGGTTTGCCGGCGGCCACCACGATCGGCACCGCGAACTGCGTCGGGCTCTCCGCGGCCATCAACAGTTGCTGCTCGATGACGTCGATCTGCTTGGACCGGCCGGTGAAGTCGGCGATGTCGGTGGGGAGCAGGCACGGCACGGTGACCGGGACGACCGGCTCGGTGGGGGCGACGATCACCGGCGGGGTGATCGCGCTGAGGGGGAGGTCGTCGACCGGCGCGACGACCAGCGCCGGCGGGACCGGCGGCAGCGGCGCCGGAGCGGTCGGCGCTGGCGCGGGTGAGACCGGTGCGGCGAGTTCCTCGTCCGAGGTGAGGATCGCGTGTTCCAGCTGCTGTAGCCACTGGTTCGGTTCGAGGCCCAGCTCGTCGATCATCGTGCGGCGAGCCTGACGGTAGACGTCGAGGGCCTCGGCCTGGCGACCGGACCGGTACAGGGCGAGCATCAGCTGCCCGCGCAGCCGTTCGCGCAGCGGGTGCTGTTCGACCAGGTCGGAGAGTTCCGGGATGAGATCGCGGTGCCGGCCGAGTTCGAGTTCGAGTTCGACGCAGTCCTCGTGGAGGTTGATCCGCCGCTCGTCGAGGCGGTTGGCCGCTGATTGGACCAGCCGGCTCTCCAGCCCGTAGAGAGCGCGGCCACGCCAGAGGGCGAGGGCGGCGCGGATGTGCCCGACCGCCTCGTCGACGTTCTGCGCGGAGCGAGCACGCCGGCCGCCCTCGACCAGACCGACGAACCGGTCGAGGTCCAACGTCCCGTCGGTGACCCGGAGCAGGTAACCCTGGGACCGGGTGACGATGGTGTCGGGGTGGTCGTGGGTGTTGAACAGTCGTCGGAGCGCCGAGACGCAGATCTGCACCTGGGCACGTGAGGTGCTGGGCAGGTCGTCGCCGTAGATGGCCTCCATCAGGCGTCCCACCGGGACGACCCGGTTGGCCTCCAGCGCGAGGCTGGCGAACACGATCTGTTGGCGGTGGCCGCCCAGGTCAAGTCGTCTGCCGTCGACCAGGACCTCAAGCGGTCCCAGAACCCGTACCTCCACGCGCACCTCCCCCGCGGTGACGCGACGTCGGCGTCGTCGCTCGGTGCCATCCCCCCGGTCGGCTACCGATCGAGCTTTCCGACCGTGGCCTGATCGGCCCGGAGATAGAGACATCTAGATACACGACTCACCCCCCGTGTTCGCCTAGAGACTACGAGCAGTCACCACGGGTCGAAAACACGAGAGGCGTTTAGATGCCCGAAGGTCCCAGCCAAAACTCCACCTTTCGGCTAGGCGGTCATCAGAATGACATGCGTCAGACACCGCCCGGCAAGGCGCCCGATTCCAGCAACGACAGTAAAGTTGCCTTCTGCACCTTGCCCAGGGCATTGCGCGGCAATGATTCCACCACGTGCACGTGACGCGGCCGCTTGTGCCGGGACAACCGTTTCTCCACATAGGTCACCAGCGATCGGGCGGCCAGCGACTCCTCACCGACGATGAACGCCACCACCTCCTGGCCCAGGTCGGCGTGCGGGGCACCGACCACGGCGACCTCGCGTACCTGAGGGTGGGTGAGCAGGCAGTCCTCGATCTCGCCGGCGCCGATCCGGTACCCGCCGCTCTTGATGATGTCGGCGCTGGCCCGCCCGACGATGCGGTAGTCCCCCGCCTCGTCGACAGTCGCCACGTCACCCGTGCGGAACCAGCCGTCGGCGGTGAACGTCTCGGCGGTCTTCTCCGGCAGGTGCAGATAGCCGTCGAACAGCGTGGCACCACGGATCTGCAGCGCCCCGAAGGTTCGCCCGTCGGACGGCACCGGTGCACCGGCGTCGTCCACGAGTCGGGCCTGCACCCCGCGCACCGGACGGCCGACCGAACCGGCTCGCCGCGGGCCGTCAGCCCGGGTACTGAGCGTTATCAGCGTCTCGGTCATGCCGTACCGCTCGACGGGCCGGTGCCCGGTCAACGCCTCCAGCTCGGCGAAGACCGGCGCGGGCAGCGGCGCGCTGCCGGAGACCAGCAGTCGGGCCGCGGACAGCGCGCGGGCGGCGGCCGGCTCGCCGCAGACCCGGCCCCACACCGTGGGAACCCCGAAGTACATCGAACCTCGCGCGGCCGCGTACCGGGCCGGCGTCGGCCGTCGGGTGTGCACCAGCGGCGAGCCGACCCGCAACGGCCCCAGCAGACCAAGAATCAGACCGTGTACGTGATAGAGCGGCAGCCCCTGCACGAGGACGTCCTCGTCGGTCCAGTCCCAGGCGTGTGCGACAGCGTCGATGCCCGCCCGGATCGCGGCGTGACTCAGCAGGACGCCCTTCGGTGGGCCGGTGGTGCCGCTGGTGTAGAGGATCAGCCCGGTCGTGGACGGGTCGGGGTCGACGCTCGACAGCTCACCGCGTCGGGCAACGTCGACCGGTAGCACTGGTATCGGACAGTCCGCCAACACCGGCGCCTCCGGTTCACCGGCCAGCAGCAGCTCGGCCCCGGAGTCGGTGAGCACATGGGCCAGCTCGGCCGCGCCGGTGTCCGGCGGCACCGGAACCACCGCCACCCCGGACAGCAGACCACCGACGATCGCGGCCACCGTCGCCACGCCCGGGCTGGCGAGCACCGCCACCGTCGAGGCCCCGGCGATGTCGGCGGCCACCGCACCCGCACCGGCCCGCAATGCTTCCCGGGAGATGACCTGGCCGTCGACGCTCACGGCGTCCGCACGGTCGGGCCCAGCTCCGGACAACGACGGCAACAGCATGCCCGACCCCCTCGTGGCCGCACGAACGCAACCGGAACTGAATCTACGGACCCGCCCGGCGCCGGCCCACCCCTAATGGCCTCGGTTCCCCTGACATCGGACAACCCATCCGGTCTAGCTGGGCCGGTCGGCGGCCGTGTCATCCTCGCCGTACTCGCCGCGGATGGGGAGGTAGTAGGCGGGGAGGAAGCCCGCGATGATGACGACGCCCGCGAGCGGCACGAAGGCGCCGACGAGGATGCCGGAGCCGATCCAGACCAGCGCGAGTGCGAACCGGCGGCCAATGGCGCGGACGCCGGAGGGTCCGAGGTCGGGGTCCAGCAGTTTGGCCCGGCGAAGATGGGCCCAGATGACGTTGAACAGGGCTGCCGCCGTCCACAGCGTCGCACCGTAGACGACAACCGCCGTGCGCAGCCCCAGCTCCGCGCGTATCGCGTCGGCGAGTAGTGAGGTGGAGAACGGCAGGAAGGCGATGACCATCAACAGCAGGGTGTTGAGGAACAGGACCTTCCGGTCGACGTGCCGGACACGGTCGAACATGACGTGGTGATTGACCCACACCTGCCCGACGAGCAGGAAGCTCAACACATAACCCAGGTAGGACGGCCACAGCGCGCCGAGACCCCGGAGGAGATGCCGGAAATCCTGCGGCGGTTGGATTTCCAACACCAGAAGTGTCACGGCGATGGCGAATACCGCATCGCTGAAGGACATCAGCCGGCCCGGCTGACGCACCAACCGACGATTGCCATTCTCGGACTCCACGCCCTGATTATGCTTAGAGGAAGCACTGCCGCCGCCGCATACCGACACTTCTCGTGCTGATCGCGGTGCGCTTGGGTCGGAATTGGGAGCGCACGCGGAACCGCGTCCTCACCCGAGAAGTCGGCATCCAGTCGTGCCGTGGTCGGCGGCGAGGTCGGTCGGCTCCGCGCGTCCTCGATGGACCACCGACGCAGTGGCCGTGCCGGCTATCCGCGCTCGTCCGGCGGCTGCTCCTTCGTCAGGTGGAGCAGCCACCCCTCGCCGGTACGGATCAGCGCGTAGCGCCGTCGGCCGGCACGGCCGTGCAACGTGAACAGCATCCGACGGTCGGTGCGGTCGTGCTCCTCCCACGTGCCGATGTCCGCGATCGACTTGTCGGCGTCCTCGTAGGTCAGGTGATCGAGGTGGTGGTCGGGCACGGCTATCGCGAGCCGGTTGTCGTCCGGGCTGTCCGGCAGGCCACGAGGGACCGCCCAGGAGCGCAACACACCGCCCTCCTCGAGCCGCAGGTCGAAGTGCGGTCGTGGTTTGCGGTGGTGATGCAGGACGAAGGCGGGTGCCACTCTTACCATTGTCGGCGTTGGGCGGCTCGTTCGCCTGTCAACGCGTGGGTTGGTTGTCGTACCCACCTGTGAGGCTTCGGGTCATGGCTACGTTCGTTCTGATCCACGGTGGCGGGGGCAGCGCCTGGGACTGGCACCTCGTCGTCCCCGAGCTGACCAGCCTCGGCCACGAGGTGGTCGTCCCGGAGCTGCCGATCGACGACAGGTCGGCAGGGTTCGCCCAGTTCTGCGACACGGTCGTCGGCGTGATTGGTGACCGGCGCGACCTTGTCGTCGTCGGGCACTCGTACGGTGCGTTCACCGCGCCGCTGATCGCCGACAAGCTGCCGGTGCGACTCATCGTCCTGCTCACACCGATGATCCCCGAGCCTGGCGAGAAGCCCGGCGACTGGTGGGACAACACCGGCTACCAGGGTGTGGAAGGGCTCAGCGAGGAGCAACAGTTCTACAACGGTGTGCCGGCCGAGATCGTCGCGCAGGCCGCGGCGCACGGCCGGGACCAGGTCAGCGCGGAAGGCAGCGAGCCGTGGCCGCTGGGCACCTGGCCGGACGTGCCGACGAGGGTGCTCATCGCCCGTGACGATCGATTCTTCCCGGCGGACTTCCTGCGCCGGGTGGCCGCCGACCGTCTCGGCGTCACCCCGGACGAGATCGTCGGTGGGCACGCTGTCGCGCTCAGCCACCCGAAGCAACTCGCCGACCGACTCATCGCGTACCTGCCGGGCTGAGGACGCCGCACCGATCAACGGCGCACCTCAGTACGGCAGTCGGGCCGGTGCCATGGCGGCCGGGGCCGGCGGTGCGCCGTCGGGACGCCCGCCGGCCGTGGTCGTGCTCAGGAGCTACAGGTGTTGAGCATGCTCTGCAGGGCGGACTTCTCCGACGACTGCAGCGTCAGGCCCCAGTTGTACTTCACGGTGATCCACATCTTGCTGTAGGTGCACCGGTACGACGACAGCGGCGGCTGCCAGGTCGACGGGTCCTGGTCGCCCTTGGCCTGGTTGACGTTGTCCGTCACCGCGATCAACTGCGGACGACTCAGATCGTTGGCGAAGCTCTGCCGGCGGCTCGTGGTCCACGAGTTCGCGCCGGAGCGCCACGCCTCCGCGAGGGGCACCACGTGGTCGATGTCGACGTCGGAGGCCGCCGTCCACGTCGCGCCGTCGTACGGGCTGTACCAGCGGCCGGAGGTGGCCGCGCAGGAACTGTCCACGACGACGGAGGTGCCGTCGCGCTTGAGGACCTGCTCGCGGGTGTTGCAGCTGCCGCTGACCGTGATCCAGTGCGGGAACAGGTCCCGCGAGTAGCCACTGGTCGAGCCCTGCGCCGCCACCGTCAGAGCGTTGAGCTGCGACTGCGCGGTGGCCTTGGACGGGATCCCGGGCGGCGCGGCCCAACCGGGCTGGGCGTTCGTGGCGGTCAGGCCGGCCATCGCGAGCGCACTGACGGCGAGCACGACGGCACGGCGCGTCACGCGCGTACGGCGAGGTGCGGATGGGGTGGTCGACATGGCGAGCCTCCTCTGCGGGGTGGAGGACAACCATCTCTGTCGATCATGTCTATCGATCGATGCGACTCTGAAGAATTGCCGTACAGCTCCTGAGCAGACGGCTCGGCTGGCAGCCGTCGCCCGCGTACCGGAATTGGAGCGTGCCTGCAGACTTCTCAGGCGACGGCGGCGGCCATCCGGCGTAACGCTTCGGTGATCAGCTCCGGTGCGGTGGCCAGGTTCAACCGGACGTGGCCGCCGCCGCCGGTGCCGAAGGCCGTACCGGAGCTGAGCGCCACCCGACCCCGGTCGAGGAACACGCCGGCGGGGTCGTCGCCGAGGCCCAGGGCCCGGCAGTCGAGCCAGGCGAGGTAGGTGGCCTGACCGGGGTGGTACCGGACGGCCGGCAGGTGCTCGGCGAGCAGCGCGGCGAGGAGCCGGCGGTTGTCGTCCAGGCCGGTCAACACGGCGTCGAGCCACTCGCCGCCGTCGCGGAACGCGGCGGTGTGGGCGATAACGCCGAGGTGGCTGGTGCTGACACTGGCCTCGAACGGAACCCGGGCGAGGTCCTCCGCCGCTGCCGGGCCGGCGATGAGCAGTGCGCCGCGCAGACCGGCCAGGTTCCACCCCTTGGAGGCGGACATCAGCGACAGGCCGTTCTCCGCGCCGGGCACCGAGAGGTACGGCACGAACCGCGCTCCCCCGACCACCACCGGCGCGTGGATCTCGTCGGCGACCACTCGTACCCCGAGCCGGTCGGCCAGACTGGCGACGGAGGTCAACTCGGCCGCGGTGTGCAGCACGCCGGTCGGGTTGTGCGGGTTGCACAAAAGGTACGCGGCTTGCCGGCCACCGGCCCGGGCCTGCCGGAACGCTTCCTCCAGTGCCCCGACGTCGATCCGCAGGTCCTCACCGAGCGGTGCCTCGACGATCCGGCGGCCGGCGTGTGTCACGAAGTCGTAGAACGGCGGGTAGACCGGACAGTTGACGACTACCGCGTCCCCCGGCTTGGTGATCACCCGGAGCGCCTCGACGATGCCGTGCATCACGTCGGGCACCAGCGCGGTGCGTTCCGTGGCCAACCCGTCCCAACCCGACCGACGGTGGGCGAACTCGGCCAGTGCCTGCGGGTACGCCGTGCCGGCGGTGTAGCCGGTGTCGCCGCGTGCGACGGCGTCGGTGATCGCCCGCGCCACCGGTTCGGCCAGCGGCACGTCCATCTCCGCCACCCAGAGCGGCAGCACGTCGTCGGGGTACTCCCGCCACTTGAGGCTCGTCCGCTGGCGGAGCTGGGCGATGGTGAGCTGGCGAAGGGGATTCGCCGCGTCCGGGGTAGCACTCGGCACACCGATCATTGCCGAAGCCTAATCCGCTGCGGTGCGGACCGGTTCGGCTGACCACCGGCACCTCGTCGCGCTGCCTTGCTACCGTCCGCGCACTTGCTACCGTCGATGACAGCCCGCATGCGGTCGAGGAGGGCATCATGGTCGGTCTGGTGGCCATCGGCGCGGTCGCCGCCGTCCTGCTCGTCGGTGTCGTGGTCCTGGTCCGCAGGCCGGCCGACGTTCGGCGGGTGGTCCGCTGGTCGGCACTGGCGATCACCGTGCTGGTCGCCGCCGCGCTGACCCCCTACACGGTGGACGACTCCGGGGCCGCGGCCGCCTACCTGCTCGGGGTGCCCGTCGTCGCCGCGGTGCTACCGGTTCTCGCGCAGCGGTTCGGCAGGTGGGCCGTGATCGCCGACATGGTGGCCGCGCTGGTCATCGCCGGGTGGGGGCTGTTGCTCGGGCTGGGCGTGGGTGTGGCGTTCCTGCCGGCGGCGCTGCTCCTGATCGTCGGCGTGGTGGGCGCCGGGGCCCCTCGCCAGTCGGCTACGACCTGACCCGGGTTGACCATCGAGCGAGCGGAGCAACAACGCGGGGCCTGTCGCACAGCCGAGGCGGCATCTGCTCGTCAACGCGTCGGAACGCGACGTCCGATCATCGCCAGACGGATGGTCTCTCGCCGACCAGGCTTGCCGTCATGAACAACACACTTGACGGCAAGGTGGCCCTGGTCACCGGTGGTGGTCGTGGTATTGGCGCGGCGGTGGCGTTGCGCCTGGCGGAGGAGGGCGCCGATGTGGCATTGACGTTCCAGCAGAATCAGCAACGCGCGGACGGCGTGGTGGACCAGATCAAGGCCGTGGGACGGCGGGCTGTCGCCATGCAGGCGGACAGCTCCGACCCGGCGGCGGTGGTCGCCGCGGTCGACCGGGTCGTCGGCGAACTGGGCCGACTGGACATCTTGGTGAACAACGCCGGCGCGTTCCTGCTCGGCCCGTTGGAGCAGTTGAGCCTGCAGGAGTTCGATCAGACCGTCGCGGTCAATGTCCGGGCGCCGTTCGTCGCCGCGCAGGCGGCGGTACGCCACATGAGAGCCGGCGGTCGGGTCATCAACATCGGCAGCAACATGGCCGAGCGGTCGGTCTTCCCCGGCTTCGCGCTGTACGCGATGAGCAAGACCGCACTGATCGGCCTGACCAAGGCGCTCGGACGCGAACTCGGCGGAAGGGCGATCACCGTGAATCTGGTCAACCCTGGGGCCACCGACACCGAGTTGAACCCGGCCGACGGCCCCAATGCCGACACGATCAACGGTTTCACCGCCCTCGGCCACTTCGCGGAGCCGAGTGACGTGGCGGCCACGGTGGCCTTCCTCGCCGGCCCGGGCGGGCGCTACATCACCGGGGCGACTGTCAACGTCGACGGTGGCTTCACCATCTGATCGTCGGCTCACCGCCGCCCGTCCACCCTCCGTGGCCACGGCCCGTCCCTCAGGCTTCCGAGCGGGGACGGGCCGTGGCCACACCGGCCGTTGTGCCGCGCCAATACCTAGCAGTATTATGCCTTGCACCGCTAGGCTTACAAGTGGAGGTGACGTCTGGTGAAGGTCGCGAAGGATCTGGTGGCCGCCTCGGCCACGCCGATGGTGCTCGGCATCCTGACCGAGGGCGAGAGCTACGGCTACGCCATCCTCAAACGGATCAACGAGCTGTCCGGGGGCGAGCTCGACTGGACCGAGGGGCTGCTCTACCCGCTGCTACACCGGCTTGAGCGCCTCGGTCATGTCGAGTCGAGCTGGCAGTCGGTCACCGGCGAGCGCAGGCGCAAGTACTACCGCATCACCGAGACGGGCCTGGCCGAGCTGGCCGAGCAGCGCCGGCAGTGGGACACCGTGGTGGGCGCGTTGAAGGAGATCTGGCATGACCGGGTGCCACTGACGGTGGACCCACTGGAGGGCCTCGCATGACCGACCACGACGGGCAGCACGAGCTGGAGGCCCAGTTCGAACAGTGGCGCCGGTACGTTCTCCGCCGCCGGGAGCTGCAGCCGACGGACGCCGACGAGCTGGAAGACCACCTCCGTGGCTCGGTCGACGAACTCGTGGCGAGAGGACTGAGTCCGGACGAGGCGTTCCTGGTCGCTGTCAAACGCATGGGCAGCCTCGACGAGCTCTCTCGCGAGTTCGCCCGGGAGCACTCGGAACGGCTGTGGAAGCAGCTGGTGTTGACCGGCGACCCGAGCAGCCCGACGGCCGGCAGCCGCTCTCGGCGCGACCTGTGGGTCATGCTCGTCTGCGCGGCGGGCGCGGTGGCGTCGGTCAAGGTGCCGGCGCTGTTCGGGTTGGGCTTCGACGACGACGGCTCGTTCTACGCGCGGAACTTCACACTGTTCGCGCTGCCCTGGCTCGCGGCATTCCTGGCCTGGCGACGCGGCGCCCGACGGTCGGTGATAGTGACACTGGTGGCGCTGTTCGTCCTCGGCGCCGTGGCGGCCAACGTCTATCCGCTGGCAGACGACTCGCAGTCCGTCGTCGTCACCGGCATCCACCTCCCCATCGCCCTGTGGCTGGTCGTCGGTCTGGCGTACGTCGCCGACGACTGGCGGTCCTCCCGGCGACGGATGGACTTCATCCGCTTCACCGGCGAGTGGTTCATCTACCTGGTGCTGATGGCCCTCGGCGGCGGTGTCCTCTCCGCGTTCCTGTTCAACACGTTCGCGGCCATCGGCATCGCCCCGGAGGAGTTCATCTCGCAGTGGCTGCTGCCCTGCGGCGCGGCGGCCGCGGTCGTCGTGGCCGGGTGGCTCGTCGAGGCCAAGCAGAGCGTCGTCGAGAACATCGCGCCGGTCCTCACCCGACTGTTCACCCCGCTCTTCACCGCCGCCCTCCTCGCGTTCCTCGTCGCCGTCGTGTGGACCAGCCACGGCATCGACGTCGAACGCGAGACCCTGATCCTGTTCGACCTGCTGCTGGTCGTGGTGCTGGGGTTGCTGCTCTACTCGCTGTCCGCCCGTGATCCACTGGCCCCGCCCGGGCCGTTCGACAAACTCCAGCTGGCGCTCGTGGTCAGCGCGTTGGCCATCGACGTGCTCGTGCTGGTGGAGATCACCGGTCGCCTCACCGACGACTACGGCAGCACGCCCAACCGGGCGGCCGCGCTCGGCGAGAACGTCATCCTGCTGGTCAACCTGGCGTGGTCGGCGTGGCTCCTGCTGACCTTCCTCCGCCGCCGGGCACCGTTCGCGGCGCTCGAACGGTGGCAGACCGGCTACCTGCCGGTGTACGCCGGCTGGGCGTGGTTCGTGGTGCTGGTCTTCCCGCCGCTGTTCGGCTACGCCTGACCGGCACGGTGGCCCGGGCCGCCCCGGACGTCCTCCTCGATCCGCTTCGCGGCGACCAGCAGCGGCGGGAGCAGTTCGCGGCGGATCATCTCGAAGGATCCTCGGGTGGCGTGCGCGGAGACGTTCACCGCCGCGACCACCGACCCGTTCTCGCCGCGGATCGGGGCGGCCACCGAGCGCAACCCCTCCTCCAACTCCTGGTCCACGATGGCGTACCCCTGGGCGGCGATCTTCGTCAGGACGCCGCGCAGCTTCGCCGGGTCGGTGACGGTGCGCCGGGTCAACGGCCGCAGCTCCGCGGTGGCGAGGTAGTCGTCCAGCCAGTCCACCGGTTGCGCGGCGAGCAGCACCCGACCCATCGAGGTGGCGTAGGCGGGGAACCGGGTGCCGACGCTGATCCCCACTGTCATGATCCGCTTGGTGGGAACGCGGGCCACGTAGACCACCTCGTCGCCGTCGAGCACCGACACCGAGCAGGACTCGTGCACCTGCGCGACCAGCGCCTCCATGTGCCGCCGCGCGACCTCGGGCAGGCTCAGACTCGACAGGTACGCGTAGCCGAGTTCGAGGATCCGCGCGCGCAGCGAGAAGAGCCGACCGTCGGTGTGCACGTAGCCCAACTCGACCAGGGTGAGCAGGAACCGACGCGCCGCGGCCCGGGTCAGCCCGGTCCTGCGGGCCACCTCGCTGAGGGTCAGCTGCGGGTGTTCGGCGTCGAACGCCCGGATCACCGCGAGCCCGCGTTCCAGTGACTGGACGAACTCCGCCGACCTCGCCGCGTCCTCGCTCACGCTCACCCGGCCTCCTGCCGCAGGGTCTCCCGGGCCACAGTGAACGCCCGGTTCGCCGCCGGTACGCCAGCGTAGACGCCGACCTGGAGCAGGACCTCGGCCACCTCGGCCGGGCTCAGCCCGTTGCGCAGCGCGGCGCGCACGTGCATCGCCAACTCGTCGTCGTGGTGCAGGGTGGCGAGCACGGCGAGGGTGATGCAGCTGCGGGTACGCCGGTCGAGGCCCGGGCGGCTCCACACCTCCCCCCAGGCGTAGCGGGTGATGAAGTCCTGGAAGTCGGCGGTGAACTCGTCCGTGCCGTCGATCGCGCGGTCCACGTGGGCGTCGCCCAGCACCTGTCGGCGTACCGCCATGCCCGCCTCGTGCCGCTCACTGTCGTTCATCTGTCACCGGGTCCTCGTGGAGGTGTTGCAGCAGGAGTCGACGCACCTGCTCGGGTTGCTCGACGTTGGCCAGGTGCGCCGCCGCGCCGACCACGGCCAGACGGGCCCGCGGGATGCCGCCGACGATCTCGCGGGCGTGCTCGACCGGGGTGGCCGGATCGTCCGCGCCCGCGACGACGAGCGTCGGCGCGGTGATCCGGCCGAGGTCGGGTCGGAGGTCCATCGCGGCGATCGCCTCGCAGCAGGCGGCGTAGCCGTCCGGCGGCGTCGCGGTCAGCATCGCGCGGTGGGCGGCGACCACGTCCGGCCGGGCGGTGGCGAAGGCCGGGGTGAACCAACGGGCCACCACCGCGTCGGCGATCGCCGGCAGACCGGAGGCCCGTACCGTCGCCGCCCGGTGGTGCCACTGCCCGGGCGGCCCGAGCGACGCCGACGTGCAGAGCAGCACCATCCGCCGCACCCGGTCGGGCGCGTGCGCGGCGAGCCACATGCCCACCATGCCCCCGAGGGACAGCCCCGCGTAGTGGACCGACGGCACGTCCAGGTCGTCCAGCGTCCGCAGCAACTCCCGGCCGAGCTGGTCAATCGTGTACGGCCCGGACGGCACCGCCGAACGGCCGTGACCCAGGTGGTCGTACCGGATGACCCGGAACCGCGCGGCGAGCGCCGGGACCTGCGGTTCCCACATCGCGGCGGCGGTGCCGAGGGAACTGCCGAGCAGCAGCGGCGGCGCGTCGTGTGGGCCGTCGACGGCGAGGTGCAACAGGGAGGTCACCGGGCCGCTCCCCGAGCGGCGACCAGGGCCCGGTCGACGAACCGGCCGGCCGAGCCGAGCCAACGGTACGGGTCGAGCGCCTCGGCTATCTCGGCCTCGGACAGGTGGGCGCGGATCTCGGGGTCGGCGAGCAGCGCGGCGCGGAACGAGGGTTCGGTGGCGGCGCGGGTAACCAGGTCGTGTGCGACGCCGCGACCGACGGCGGGTGCCAGTCGCGCCGCGACGGCCTCGGCGAGCAGGAGACCGCCGGTCGCGTCGAGGTTCTCCCGCATCCGCTCCGGGTGGACCTGAAGCCCGGCCAGCATCCGTGCGCACCGGGCGGCGGCCCCGCCGGACACGTGCAGCAGGTCGAGCAGGGGCTCCCACTCGGCGTGCCAGGCACCGGCGGCCCGTTCGTGCTCCTGCACCGCCGCGGCGAACACTGTGGCGACGAGCCCCGGCCCGCGTCGCGCCGCGGCGGTGACAAGGATGGAGTCGACCGGGTTGCGCTTGTGCGGCATGGCCGACGAGCCGCCCCGACCGGTGCCACCCTCGGCGACCTCGCCGATCTCGTTCTGGGCGAGCAACCCGACGTCGAGCGCGACCTTGCCGGTGCTCACCAGCAGTCCACCGAGGGCGGCGGCCAGGTCGAGCCAGGACTGACGGCGGGTGTGCCAGGGCAGAGGGCTCGACGGGAGGCCCAGGTGCGCCGCGAACCGCTCGGCGACCTCCGTGCCGGCCGGGCCGAACGCGGCCAGGGTGCCGACCGCACCGCCGAGCTGCGCTGGCTGGGCGGCACCGGCCTGACGCAGCCGGCCCCGGGCCTCGACCAGACCGGTCAGCCATCCCGCGGCCTTGAGCCCGAACGTGGTGGGTGCCGCCTGCTGTCCGAGTGTTCGGGCGACCAGCACGGTGCCCCGGTGTGCGTCGGCCAGCCTCGCGGCGGCGTCCACCGCGGCGTCGAGGTGACGCAGCAGCGGCTCGAGTGCCCGGACGGCCACCAGGACCAGCGCGGTGTCCAGGACGTCCTGACTGGTCGCTCCGACGTGCACCCAGCCTCGGGCGTGCTCGGGCACGGCGGCGGTCAGCGCGCCCACCAGGGGGACGACGGGGTTGCCCGTGTCGTCGGCCGCCCGGCCGAGCGCCCCCGGGTCGTACCGGTCGGCGCGGCACTGCTCGACGATCGCATCCGCCGCCGGTGTGGGAAGGATGCCGACGTCCGCCGTGGCCCGGGCCAGCGCCGCCTCCGCGTCGAGCATCGCCTGGAGCAGGGACCTGTCGCTGAGTTCCGTGTCGACGTCCGGGGCACCGGAGACGCCGCCGAGCAGGCCGTCAGACGGCGAAGAAGACGGTCTCATGGTCTCCCTGCAGGTGGATGTCGAACCGGAGCCCGTCCGTCGCGGGTTTCGCCAGCAGGGTGTCACGGCGGGCGGCGTCGACGCTGCGCAACACGGGGTCGGCGGCGTTCGCCGCCGGTTCGTCGGGGAAGTAGATCCGGGTGACGAGGCGGTGCAGCAGCCCACGCCCGAAGACCGACAGAGCCAGGTGGGGCGCTTCGGTGCCGCCGCCCGGCGCGGGTAGTGAACCCGGCTTGACGGTCAGCAGCCGGTACCAGCCCTGCCCGTCGGTCTCGCTGCGCCCGAATCCTCGGAAACCGGCGAGCGCGGGCGGCCGGGCGCCACGCGGGTCGTCCGGGTGGTCGAACCGGCCGTCCGGGTCGGCCTGCCAGCTCTCCACCATCGCGTCGACCACCGGCGCCCCGGTGCCGTCGAAGATCCGACCCCTGATCCAGAACGCGCCCGGTGTGTCCTCGGGTACGACGTACGGGCCGTCGGGCCAGTGCAGACCGATGTGCAGGTACGGTCCGACGGTCTGCGCGGGCATGACGCCCAACTGCTCACTCATCGTCGTCGCCGTCCTCGAAGGGGGTGCTCTCCCGGCCGCGCAGCACGATGTCGAACTCGTACGCCAGCGCCCACTCCGGTGTCGTGGCGGCGTGGTCGTACCGGGCGATCATCCGTTCCCGGGCCTTCGGGTCGCGGACCGAGTTGAAGATCGGGTCCTGGAAGAAGAGCGGGTCGCCCGGGAAGTACATCTGTGTCACCAGCCGCTGGGTGAACGCCCGGCCGAAGAGGGAGAAGTGGATGTGCGCCGGCCGCCAGGCGTTGTCGTGGTTACGCCAGGGGTAGGCGCCGGGCTGCACGGTGACGAACCGGTACCGCCCCTGGTCGTCGGTGAGCGCCCGGCCCACCCCTTCGAAGTGGGGGTCGAGCGGCGCGGGCCAGGTGTCCCGGGAGTCGCGGTACCGGCCGGCGGCGTTGGCCTGCCAGATCTCGACGAGCGTGCGGGGCACCGGTCGACCGTCACCGTCGCGGACCCGCCCGTGCACGATGATCCGCTGTCCCTGCGGCTCGCCGTCGTGCTGGCGGGTCAGGTCGTGGTCGAGCTCGCCGAGCCGCCCCTCCCCCAGCAGCGGTCCGGTGACCTCGGTCAGCCGCTGCGGCAGGTGGACCAGTGGGTGTCTCGGCGCCCGCACCACCGTCGACTTGTAGCCGGGGCTGAGCAGGGGTGGGTGGGCGTCGACGTCGTCGCGCCGGTAGCTCGGTAGCACCAGGCCACTGCCGGCCCGGGTGTCCTGAGTGGTCATTGTCGTCTCCCGTCGGACCTCGTCGCCTCCAGCGCCCGCAGCACCGCGAGTTCCCGCGCCGTCGGCGGATCGCCCGTGGTCAGCCCCTCGGCGACGGCGAGGTCCCAACCGGTGGCCGCCCGCGCCTGCTCCCGCGTCACACCGGGGTGCAGGCGGGTCAAGGTGAGCTCGCAGGTGGCCGGATCGGGTTCGAGGACGCCGAGATCGGTGATCACCACTCGGGGACCTCCGCCACGCAGGCCGAGTCGCTCCCGGTCGCCCGGGCCGTTCCCGTACCCGACCGAGGTGACGAAGTCGACCCGTTCGGTGAACGTCCGGAGGTCCTGCCGGACGATCACCACGACCTCACCACAGGAGGCGGCGATCTCCGGGGCGCCGCCGGCGCCGGGCAGCCGGACCTTCGGGGCGTGGTAGTCGCCTCCGACGACCGTGGTGTTGATATTGCCGTACCGGTCGAGCTGCGCGGCACCGAGAAAGCCCACGTCGATCCGGCCGGGCTGGAGCCAGTAGTTGAACACCTCGGGCACCGACACCACCGCGTCCGCCGTGTCGGCGAGGACTCCGTCGCCGATGGACAGCGGGAGTCGGCCCGGCTTCGCGCCGAGACAGCCCGATTCGTAGATGAGCACCAGGTTCGGAGCGTGGGTCGCGCGGGCGAGGTTCGCCGCGGTGCTGGGCAACCCGATCCCGACGAAGCAGGCCGTGCCGTCGCGCAGTTGCCGGGCGGCGGCGACGGTCATCATCTCGTCCGCGGTCCAGCCGGTGGTCGTGGTCTCGTCGGTCACGCCGCTGCCCCCGCCCGGTGCACGTGCTGGTCCAGCCAGGCGCGGAAGGTGTCGCGGTGCCGGCTGACGGCGTCCCAGGCCCGGTAGAAGTCGTTGTCCCGGACCGAGTAGCCGTGCGCGTAGGAGGGGTGTGCTCCACCGGGCACCTCGGCCACCGCGGTGACCGCCCAGCCGGGCAGGACCACCTGCCCGGGTACGGGCTCCCACTCGTCCACGATCTCCTCGACGGTGACCAGGGAACGGTCGGCGGCGAGCACCGCCTCCTTCTGCACCCCGGTGATGCCCCACATCTGCACGTTGCCGTCGCGGTCGGCGCGCTGGGCGTGCACCACCGTCACGTCGGGGCGCAGGGCGGGGACGGCGGTGAGCGTCTCGCCGGTGAAGGGGCAGGTGATGGGACGGATGTTGGTGGTGTGCTCGGGCAGGTCGGTGCCGGTGTAGCCGCGCAGGACGGCGAACGGCAGCCCGGACGCCCCGGCGACGTAGCGGTTCGCCATGCCGGCGTGGCTGTGCTCCTCCAACTCCAGCGGGCACGGCCAGGCGTGCTGCACGGCGTCGCGGAAGCGGTGCAGCGACCCCACGCCCGGGTTGCCGCCCCACGAGAAGACCAGGCGACGGGCACAACCCGCGCCGATGAGCTGGTCGTAGATGACGTCGGGTGTCATCCGCACCAGGGTCAGATCGCGCCGTCCCTGGCGGATGATCTCGTGACCGGCGGCGAACGGGATGAGGTGGGTGAACCCTTCCAGGGCCACCACGTCACCGTCGCGGACCAGGTGCGCCACGCCCTCGGCCAGCGAGACGAGCTTCGCCATGAGCCTCCCCGCCCTTGTTCGCTATGCGGACCGCTGTACTCACATCGAACGTACGGCGGGCGAGACTCTCCGTCAACGACAGGTTGGTGCGGGCCGTCCAGCGCTGCCAAGTCACGCCGGCCGATGCGTTGACGCGAGCCGGACCACGTGCCAACGTTCATGGAGAGAACGGCCGTTCGGTAAGCGAACACCCCGGGTCGTCGTGAGCGGAACCACGGCACGCCCGGTCACGCCCGGGACCACCCCACCGCCCCACGCTCCCAGGAGGACCGCCATGACACTGCTGGACGCCACGACCTGGCACGGCACGGTGCACAGCGGCGGCTGGGTGGAGCCGGCCGGCGGCACGGCGTCCGTGCGCTCCCCCGCCACCGGCGAGGAGATCGGCCAGGTTGGCGTGGCGAACTCCGACGACGTGACGCGAGCCTGCGCCCGCGCCGCCACCGCCCAACGCGCCTGGGCCGCCACCGGCTACGCCGAGCGGGCCGCGGTGCTGCGCCGGGCCGGGCAGCTGTTCGAACGGCACGCCACCGAGATCGGCGACTGGATCGTGCGGGAGTCCGGGTCCATCCCACCCAAGGCCGGTGTCGAGACCGACACCGCGGCGCAGGAGTGCTACGAGGCGGCGGCGCTGGCCTCGCACCCGCTCGGCGAGATCATCCCGAGCGCGCAACCGCGGCTGAGCCTGGCCCGCCGGTTGCCCGTCGGCGTCGTCGGCGTCATCGCGCCGTTCAACTTCCCGCTCATCCTGGCCACCCGTTCCGTCGCTCCGGCCCTGGCGCTGGGCAACGCCGTGGTGCTCAAGCCCGATCCGCGCACGGCGGTCTGCGGTGGTGTCTCGATCGCCCGGGTCTTCGAGGAGGCCGGCCTGCCCGACGGCCTGCTGCACGTCCTTCCCGGCGGGGTCGACGTCGGCGAGGCGCTGGTGGCCGACCCGCACGTGCGGGTGGTCAGCTTCACCGGTTCGACGGCGGCCGGCCGCAAGGTCGGCGAGGCGGCCGCACGCCACCTCAAGCGGGCGCACCTCGAACTCGGTGGCAACTCGGCGCTCATCGTGCTCGACGACGCCGACCTGGACCTCGCCGTCTCCGCCGGCGCCTGGGGCTCCTTCCTGCACCAGGGTCAGATCTGCATGACCACCGGTCGGCACCTGGTGCACGAGAGCCTGGCCGAGCGGTACGTGGAGCGGTTGGCCGAGAAGGCGGACCACCTGCCGGTCGGCGACCCGGCGAAGGAACAGGTGGCGCTCGGGCCGATCATCGACGAGCGCCAGCGCGACAAGATCCATGCGCTGGTCACGGCGAGCGTCGACGCGGGCGCCCGTCTGGCGGCCGGAGGCACCTACGAGGGGCTGTTCTACCGGCCGACGGTCCTCGCCGACGTGACCCCCGCGACCCCGGCGTATGCCCAGGAGGTCTTCGGCCCGGTCGCACCGGTGACCACCTTCGCCGACCAGGAGGAGGCGGTGGAGTTGGCCCGGCAGACCGAGTACGGCCTGTCGCTGGGCATCCTGGGCCGGGACGTGATGAGGGCGATGGCCCTCGCCGACCGGATCCCCAGCGGGATCGTGCACATCAACGACCAGACGGTCAGCGACGAGGCGGTGGCGCCGTTCGGCGGGGTCGGTGCCTCGGGCACCGGCTCGCGGTTCGGCGGGGCAGCGGCGAACGTCGAGGCGTTCACCGAGACCCAGTGGCTCACCGTGCAGGGCGACATCACGCGGTACCCGTTCTGACACCGGGAGGGAAGATGCGTACCCAGGTCGGCATCGTCGGCGCCGGGCCGGCGGGACTCATGCTGTCGCACCTGCTGCACCTGCGCGGGATCGGGTCCGTGGTGCTGGAGAGCCGCAGCCGCGACCACGTCGAGCACCGACTGCGGGCCGGAGTCCTCGAACAGGGTTCGGTCGACCTGCTCTGCGGTGCCGGTGTCGGCGAGCGGCTGCAACGGGAAGGGCTGCGGCACGAGGGCATCGAGCTGCGTTTCGCCGGGGAGTCGCACCGGGTGCCGATGACCGATCTGACCGGACGGGCGATCACCGTCTACGGCCAACAGGAGGTGGTCAAGGACCTGATCGCCGCCCGGCTCGCCGTCGGCGGCTCGGTGCTCTTCGAGGCCGAGGTGGTACGCCTGGACGGTCTGGACACCGACGCGCCGGTCGTCCACTTTCGACGCGACGGGCGGGACGAGGAGCTGCACTGCGACTTCGTCGCGGGCTGCGACGGGTTCCACGGGGTGAGCCGCGCGGCGGTGCCCGACGGGGTGCTGACCACCTACGAGCGGGCGTACCCGTTCGCCTGGTTGGGGGTCCTCGCCGCCGCCCCGCCCGCGGTGCGGGAGCTCATCTACGCCAACCACGAACGGGGTTTCGCCCTCTACAGCATGCGCTCCCCGGAGCTGTCCCGGCTGTATCTGCAGGTCGCGCCGGACGAGGACATCGCCGACTGGCCGGACGAGCGGATCTGGACGGAGTTGCGGGCGCGGTTGGAGACGGTGCCGGGCTGGTCGCTCAACGAGGGGCCGATCCTGGAGAAGTCCGTCACGCCGATGCGCAGCTTCGTGGTGGAGCCGATGCGGTGGGAGCGACTGTTCCTGGCCGGGGACGCCGTGCACATCGTCCCACCCACCGGCGCGAAGGGAATGAACCTGGCCCTCGCCGACGTCGCGCTGCTCGGGGACGCCTTCGCCGCCTGGTACGACGGGGGGCGCACCGATCTGCTGGACAGCTACTCGGCCACGGCGCTGCGCCGGGTCTGGCGGGCCCAGCACTTCTCCTGGTGGATGACCTCGATGCTGCACCGGCTGGAGCGCGACGACCCGTACGAGACGAAGTTGCAGACCGCCACGTTGAGGTACGTCGCCACGTCCGAGGCGTACGCCACGAGCCTGTCCGAGAACTACGTGGGCCTGCCCGAGGTCTGAGCGCCGCCGCGCCGCGGAGCATTATTCAACTTATTCATGACGGGCGTCAGAAATTATTGACTTTCAATGCCGAGGTGACTGACCATGGCCAACACACCGGCGTGCGCCCCCACGCAGCGGTAGTCCACCTGCAGATCCGAGGCATCCGCCGACTTCCGACGCACCCACCACCCCCGCCCAGGAAGGGCCTCGTCAATGAAGAAGGTCATGGTTCTCGGGCTGATCGCCGCCACCGCGATCGCCCTCACCGGATGTACCGACTCCGACGCGTCCAACCCGTCCGATCAGACCTCAGGCGATCTACGCAAGGTCCGGGTCGCGGCGCTGCCCATCACCGAGACCGCCGCGCTCTGGGGCGGCATCAAGGCGGGCCTCTTCGCCGAACGCGGGCTCCAGGTCGAGGTGCTGCCCGCCCAGGGTGGCGCGCAGGCCATTCCCGCGCTGATGAACGGCGACATCGACTTCGCGATCGGCCAGCCCTTCGGCCCGTTCCGGGCCGACCTGCGCGACCTCGGCGTCGTCATCATCGGCAACTACGCCTCCTCGTACGCCGACGGCGACGACATCAACGCCGTGGTGGCTTCGGCGAAGTCCGGCGTCAAGCGGCCGGCCGACCTCGCGGGCAAGCGGGTCGCGGTCAACAGCCTGGGCGCGGCCGGCGACGTGACCATCATGGCGGCGGTCGAGAAGGACGGCGGCGACCCCAAGACGATCAAGTTCGTCGAGGTCGCCTTCCCGGACGCCCCGGCCCAACTCGAGTCCGGCAACATCGATGCCGCCTGGGTGCCGGAGCCGTTCGTCACGCAACTGAAGGCCCGTGGCGACACCTTCGTCGTCGCGCCGTACCAGGCGGTGGTGCCCGGCCTGGCCACCCTCACCACGATCACCACGAAGGAACGCACGGAGAAGGACGCCAAGCTGGTCGAAGACTTCACGGCGGCGATGAAGGATACGTTGCAGTGGGCCAACGACCCCGCCAACGTGGCACCCCTGCGGCAGGCCATCAAGGACAACCTGGAGCTGCCCCCGCCGGTGGCCGACTCGGTGCGGCTCCCGGCCTTCGGTTGGGAGGTCGACCGGTCGAGCCTGCAGACGCTCGCCGAGCTCGCGCTGAAGTACAAGGTGCTCGACAAGCAACCGAACTTCGACCGTCTCATCCAGCAGCAGTAGCCGGCGCGATCCCGCCCTCCCCTGCCTGCGGACCGGGGAGGGCCTCGCCGCCCGCCTGACGACGGGAGTGACATGCGCGTGTTTTCCACCCGACGCCGGCGCGCGTTACGCAAGGCGATGCTGGGCGTCGTCGGCCTGACCGGTTTCCTCGTCGTCTGGCAGCTGCTCCCGACACTGGGACTGGTCAACCCGCTGTATCTGCCGTACGTGACGGACGTCCTGGCGCGGCTGTTCGAGCAGCTCGTCGACCTCGCGTTCTGGCGGCGGCTGGGCAGCACCATGACGTCCTGGGCGATCGGCCTGACGGTGGCGACGATCGCCGCGGTCGTCCTCGGCACGGTCGTCGGGTTGGTGCCGTTCCTACGGCGCTGCACCCACACGGCTGTCGAGTTCCTTCGACCGATCCCGTCGGTCGCCCTCATCCCGCTCGCCGTGCTGATGTTCGGCATCCAGATGCAGGCCGCCCTCGTCATCATCATCTATGCGTCGTTCTGGCAGGTGTTCGTGCAGGTGATCTACGGCGTCGCCGACGTCGACGCGGTGGCCCGCGACACCGCCCGCAGCTTCGGTCTGACCCGGCGGGAGCAGCTGTCGCACCTCGTCCTGCCGACCACCCTGCCGTACCTCATGACGGGCCTGCGACTCGCGGCGGCGGTCGCGCTCATCCTCGCCATCACCGCGGAGATGGTGATCGGCAACCCCGGTCTCGGGCGCATGATCGAGCTGTCCCGGTCCGCCGGAGACGCCGCCGGCCTGTACGCGCTGGTCGTGGTCACCGGCCTGCTCGGGCTCATGGTGAACATCGTCTTCCGGTTCGTCGAGCGTCGGGTGCTGTCGTGGCACCAGTCCATTCGAGGAGAGGAGGCGCGGTGACCGCGTACACCGGCCGGATCGCCACCGCGCCGCGCAGCCGGAAGGTCGGAACCCGGATCGCGGTGAGTCTCCTCTACACGCTGGGGCTGCCGACGCTCCTCCTGGTGGTCTGGGGTCTGGTGGCGACGAGGGCGAGGAGTCAGTTCTTCCCCGACCCGTTGACGATCGCCGAAGCGTTCCGGGAGACCTGGGTCGGCCCGGCGTTCGTCGAGGACGTCCTGCCGAGCCTCGCCCGCCTCGGCCTCGGTGTCGCCGCGTCGATCGTGCTCGGCATCGCCGCCGGCACCGTCATCGGCCTGACCCACTGGCTGCGGGAACTCCTCGAACCGCTGCTGGAGTTCCTCCGGGCCATCCCGCCACCGGTGCTGATTCCGGTGGCCATGCTCCTGCTCGGGATCACCGACACCATGAAGGTGGTCGTGATCGTCTCCGGGGCGGTCTGGCCGATCCTGTTGAACACGATCGAGGGTGTCCGGGCGACGGACAGTGTCATGACGGAGACCGCGGAGTCGTTCCAGGTCTCCTGGTGGGAACGGCTCTGGTTCCTCGTGCTTCCGGCCGCCAGCCCACGCATCATGGCCGGGGTGCGGCAGGCCCTCTCGGTCGCGCTGATCCTGATGGTCATCTCCGAGATGTTCGCCTCGTCCTCCGGCCTCGGCTACCGGATCGCCTACTTCCAGCGCAACTACCTGATCGCCGAGATGTGGAGCGGCATCCTCCTGCTCGGTCTCGTCGGCGTCTTCCTCGCCGTAGCTTTCGGTCTCGTCGAACGGCGCGTCCTGCGCTGGTACCACGGAATCAGGGAGGTCAACCGTGCCTGATCGGAGCGCCCTGCTGCGGGTGGAGCATCTGCGGAAGGTCTACGAGTCGCCGACGGGGAACGTCGAGGCGATCGGGGACATCAGCTTCACGATGGACGCCGGCGAGCTGGTCTGCATCGTCGGGCCGTCCGGCTGCGGCAAGACCACCCTCCTGAAGTGCCTCGCCGGCCTGCTGCGGCCCACCAGCGGCGTGGTCGAGATGGACGGCTCGCCGGTGACCGGGCCCAGCCCGGCCATGGCCGTCGTCTTCCAGGAGTACGGTCGCAGCCTCTACCCCTGGCTGACGGTGCGGGGCAACGTCGAGCTTCCGCTGCGGCACAAGAAGCTCCCCCGCGCGGACCGGAACAAACTGGTCGCCGATGCCCTGGAGGCGGTGGGCCTGGCGCACGCCGCGCGAAGCCACCCGTGGCAGCTCTCCGGGGGGATGCAACAGCGCGTGGCGATCGCGCGGGCGATCGCCTACCAGCCGGACGTGCTGATCATGGACGAGCCGTTCGCGGCGGTGGACGCGCAGACCCGGGCCGATCTGGAGGACCTGGTCCGCGAGCTGCACGCCAGCCGGACCATCTCGGTTGTCTTCGTCACCCACGACATCGACGAGTCGGTGTATCTGGGGCAGCGGGTTCTAGTATTGTCCACCTCGCCGACCTGGGTCCAGGAGGACCTCGCGATCGACCTGCCGCCGGAGCGCGATCAGATCACGACCCGCGCTCTGCCCCGTTTCACGGAACTGCGGACGCACGTCTACGACCAGATCCAGCGGGCCAAGCGCGGGCAGGCTGTGGCCCCGCGATCCGCGCGGTGATCGGCGGCCAGGCCAACGAGTTCCCCGAAGGGAAGGGCTGTGGGTAGTCGTCAGCCGAAGCAGTTGTTGCTCGCCTTCTTCGGCGAGCATGTCGTCGACGGCGCCACCGGCCCGATCCGGGCGAGCGTCCTGATCACCGTGCTGGAGGGTGCCGACGTCGCCGCGCCGGCCACCCGCGCGACCCTCGACCGCCTCGTGCACAGCGGCATCCTGGCCCGCAGCAGGAGTGGCCGGGAGACCCTGTTCTCGCTGACCGAGCACGGCGTGGCGGTGCTGCGCGAGGCGAAGTCCCGCGTTCGCGGGCCGCGGCCGTTCGACCCGCAGGGCAGCGGGTGGACGCTCGTGACCTTCTCCATTCCGGAGGGTCAGCGGACGCTGCGGCACCGGCTGCGTTCGATCCTCACCTGGGAGGGCTTCGCGCCGATCCGGGACGGGCTCTGGCTTGCGCCCGGCGAGGTCGACCTCGCCGGGTCGTTGGAGCCGCTGCGCCAGGACCTCGCGCCCAACACGGTGGTCGCCTTCCACGCCCGTGAACTCGCCGGGTTCCCGATCGGTGAGAGCGTGCGCGCCGCGTGGGACATCGAGGCGATCCGGCGTGCGCACCTCGCCTTCATCGACGTGTGGGCCGATCCGTCCGCGACAGCGATGGCGTCGAGCGCCCTGACCGTACGGACGATGCTCGTGGCGGACTGGCTCGCGCTGCTACGCGCCGACCCGAGGCTGCCGGCCGAATTCATGGACGCGGAGTGGCCCGCCGCGAGATCGGTGGAGACCTACCGCCGGGTGCACGAGAAGCTGGCCGCGGCGTCGACTGCGGAGTTCGCCGCGCTCGTCGCTGCCCGGCCCACGACTAGGCGCCGAAACGGGTCCGCAGATCGGCCTTCCGCACCTTCCCCGACGCCGTCCGCGGCAGCTCGTCCACGATGACCACGTTCCTCGGGAGCTTGTAGCGCGCGATTCTGCCGTCGAGGCCCGCCCGGACGGTGGCGGTGTCCACCGATGCCCCCTCCCGCACGGTCACGATCGCCCACGGCACCTCCCCCCAGCGCTCGTCCGGCACCCCGATGACCGCCGCCGAGGTCACCCCGTCGATCTCGGTGAGGAGCTGTTCGACTTCGAGTGGGTAGATGTTCTCGCCCCCCGAAATGATCATGTCCTTGAGGCGGCCGGAGATGTAGAGGTAGCCGTCGGCGTCCAGGCGGCCGAGGTCGCCGGAGCGGAACCACCCGTCGGCCGTGAACGCCTCGGCGGTCGCCTCCGGGAGCCCGTGGTAGCCGGGGAAGACGTTGGGTCCGGCCACCTCGATCTCACCGACACCGCCGGTGGGTAGCACGGCGCCTGTCGCATCGGTGATCCGCACGTCGGTGAAGAAGTGCGGCAGACCGACACTGCCCTGCTTGACGCGGGTCATCGTCGAGGGCAGCGCGGTCGCGCCCGGCGCGGCCTCGGTCATGCCGTAACCCTGGGAGAACGACAGACCCCGCGCCTCGTACGCGTTGAGGATGCGAGCGGGCACCGCCGAACCTCCGCAGGTGAGCTTCGTCAACGTCGACAGGTTGGTCGACGCCCAGGCGGGATGGTCGGCCATCAGCTGATAGGTGGTCGGCACACCGCTGAGCATGGTGACTCCGTGCCGCTCGATCTGCGCGAGCGCGCGGCCCGGCTCGAAGCCCTTCTCGATGACCATCGTGGCGCCCTTGAGGATGACGGGCAGGGCGCCCATCCCGAGCGAGGCGACGTGGAACAGCGGCGAGATCATCAGCGCGACGTCGGTGGAGACGACGTCGTAGTCGACCACACAGTTGAGCGCCACCCAGGTGAGGTTGCCGTGGGTCAGCACGGCGCCCTTGGGCCGGCCGGTCGTACCCGAGGTGTAGACGATCGCCGCCGGATCCCGGTGGGCGGTGTCGGCGTGGTCGGTGAAACCGGCGGCGGCCCGCGCCAGGTGAGCCAGCCCGGGCCGGTCCGCGGTGCCCGCGCCGTTGACGACGACGTACGGGGGCGGGACGGTCGGCGCGGCGGAGGACACCGGCACCGCGAGGTCCGGATCGTGGATCAGCACCCGCGCGTCGCAGTCCGCGAGGACGTAGGCGATCTCGGGTGCGGCGAGCCGGGTGTTCACCGGCACGAAGACGGCCCCGACCTGCGCCGCCCCGAACATCACCTGAAGAAACTCGGGGCTGTTCTCTCCCAGGTAGGCGACGGAGTCACCCCTACCGACGCCCCACTCCCGCAGCAGTGCCGAGATCCGGTCCGTGGCGTCGGCGAACTGGCCGTACGTCATCGTCGACCCGTCGCCGTGGATGAGGGCGACCTTGTCCGGGGACTTGAGCCGGCGCTTGGCCATCCAGGCGCCGATTCCGTGCTGGTGCATCATCAGTCTCCTGGTGGTGGAGGTGGTGTGCTCACCCGGTTCGGCGGACGCCCGGGCTCAGGCGTAGAAGCGGTACAGACCTCGCGCGACCACCGCCGGCTTGCTCCCGCCCTCGATCTCGATCGTCTGGTCGACGGCGATCTGGTAGCCACCGCGGACCTCGACGACCTCGACGACGGTGGCCTGCATGCGTACCCGCGCCCCGACCACTACCGGCGCGGGGAAGCGCACCTTGTCCAGGCCGTAGTTCACCTTCGTGGTGACGCCCTTGACCTCCAGCAACTCGGTCCAGAAGGGCACGGCCAGGGAGAGGGTGAGAAAGCCGTGCGCGATGGCCGCGCCGAACGGGCCGTTCTTGGCCCGTTCGGGGTCGACGTGGATCCACTGGTGGTCGTCCGTGGCGTCCGCGAACAGGTCCACCTGGTCCTGGGTGACCGTTCGGTATCCGGTGTGGCCGAGATCGGTGCCGGCGAGGTCGCCCAGCCGGTCGTAGGTGATGGTCGTCGTCATGGCGGTTCCTCTCGTCGTCACCCGGCGAGGCCCAGCAGGCGGGCCGCGTTGTCCTTGAGGATGCCCGGGAGCACGTCCGGCTTCAGGTCGGTCGCTTGCACGTCGCGCAGCCACCGGTCGGGGGTGAGCAGGGGGTAGTCGGTGCCGAAGAGCACCCGTCGCTTCAGCACCGAGTTGGCGTAGCGCACCAACTCGGCCGGAAAGTACTTCGGGCTCCAGCCGGACAGGTCGATCCAGGTGTTGTGCTTGTGCGTGGCGACCGACAACGCCTCGTCCTGCCAGGGCACCGACGGGTGCGCCATGATGATCTGCAGGTCGGGGAAGTCGGCCGCGATCGGGTCGAGCAGGATCGGATTCGACAGGCCGAGCCGCAGGCCGTAGCCGCCCGGGGTGCCCGCGCCGATGCCGGTCTGCCCGGTGTGGAACAGCGCCGGGACGCCGGCCCGCTCCAGGAGACCCCACAGCGGCGCGTACTCGTGGTGGCTGGGGTCGAAGCCCTGCACGGTGGGGTGGAACTTGATTCCGCGTACGCCCTCCTCCTCGATCAGCCGGCTGGCCAGTTCGAGGGCGGCCTCCCCCGTGCGCGGGTCGACCGAGCCGAACGGAATGAGCACGTCGGCGTGCTCGGCCGCCGCGCGGGCGATGTCGGTGCTCGACAGCGGTGGGTGCCTCAGCTGGGTACGCGCGTCCACGGTGAACACGACGGCCGCCATGCTCCGCTCGCGGTAGTACTGCGCCACCGCGCCGACAGCGGGCCGTGGGCCGTCCGTCCGGAAGTACGCCGACGCCGCCGCCACGAGCGGCTCGGGCAGTGAGGCGTGACCGTGGTCGTCGACCTCGATGTGCACGTGCATGTCGATCGCCGTGATGGTGTCGAGGTCGATCGCGGGCTGGTACATGGGGCCAACCTTCGTCGGGCGGGTCAGGACGTGGCGGGCTCGAACTCCTCGGGGAGTTTCGGGAACCGTTCGCCGACGCTCTGCGCGGCACCGGCGAAGGTCGTCGGCCAGGCGTCGACGAGCGCGTCGTACGTCCAGCCGCCCTCGCGGTGCGCGGTCAACGCCGCCTCCGGGTGGGTCCAGATCTGCAGGCGGTCCCCGCCGACACCGATCACCTGGCCGGTCACCGAGGCCGCCGCGTCGGAGCCGAGGAACGCGACGAGCCCGGCCACGTCGTCCGCGGTGCCGAACCCCAGGTCGTGTCGGAAGAAAGCGGGCATCGGTTCCCCGTTCGCCTCGGCCCGGACCGCCGCCGCGAAGTAGGGGACGGTGGCGGTCATCGCGGTCGCGGCGACCGGGACGACCGTGTTGGCGGTGATACCGGCCCGCTTGAGCTCCAGCGCCCAGGTACGGACCATGCCGACGATGCCCGCCTTGGCCGCCGCGTAGTTGGTCTGGCCGAAGGTGCCCCGCTGCCCGGTGGGTGACCCGACGCAGATGATCCGCCCGCCCTCACCGGCCTGCCGCATGTGCTGCACCGCCTCGCGCACGGTGGTGAACGTGCCGCGCAGGTGCACGTTGATGACGGTGTCGAAGTCGTCGTCACTCATCTTCCACAGCACCGTGTCGCGCAGGACGCCGGCGTTGGTGACGAGGATGTCCAGCCGCCCGAAGTGCTCGACCGCGGTGCTGACCAGTTCCTTCGCGGTCTCGGTCGGGCCGACCGGTGCGACCACCGCGACGGCCCGGCCGCCGGACGCGTGGATCGCCGTCACGGCGTCGGCGGTGGCCTCGGCGTCGACGTCGTTGACCACGACCGCGGCGCCGCGCCGCGCCAACTCCTGTGCGTAGGCGAGGCCCAGACCGCGCCCGGCCCCGGTGACGATGGCGACTTTGCCGTGCAGAGACATGAGTGCTCCCTCTCGTCGGTGCCGGACCTCCGGGTAACACGCGCACCGGAAACGTAATGCAGAATTTGATCGGGCGTCAACGATCTGCAGTCTTTCCCAGCGCCCGGGAGAGCGCCCGACCCGCCGCCCGCACCAGCGGGGCCAGCGCCACCGGGTCCGCCCGCTCGTGGGCGACCACCAGCGAGATCGCCGCGACCACACCCTCCGGTACGCGGATCGGCGCCGCCACCGAGAGCGCGTCCATCGTGACCTGACGGTCGCTGACCGCGTAACCTGCCCGGCGCACCTCGGCGAGGCAGCGGCGCAGCCGCCTCGGGTCGGTGATCGTCATGTCGGTGTACCGCTCCAACGGCGCGGCCAGCACCTGCTCCTGCACGTCGCCAGGTGCGTGGGCGAGCAGGACCAGCCCGACTCCGGTGGCGTGCAACGCGAAGCGGCCACCAACCCGGGTGAGCACGGGCACCGCGTGCCGCCCGGAGATCCGTTCGATGAAGACGAGTTCCAGGTCCTGCCGGACGGCGAGCTGGACGTTCTCGTGGGTCACCTCGTACAGGTCCTCCATCACCGGCAGGGCGAGTTCCCGTAACCCCAGACCTCTCGGTGCCAGCGACCCCACCTCCCACAACCGCAGGCCGATCCGGTACCGCCCGTCGTCGCCGCGCTCCAGCGCACCCCACTCGACCAGCTCCGCGGCCCGTCGGTGCACAGTGGGCAGTGGCAGCCCGGCGCGACGGGCCAGCTCGCTCAGGGTCAACGCAGGGGTGGCCGGGCTGAACGCGTCGAGCAGGGCCAGCACCTTGCTCGTCACCGACCGCCCCGGTTGCGCGCGCACTCCGCCATCATCCCCGCCCGCGCCGGCAGGTCACAGCTCCAGCACGAGCCGGGGCGTACGGGCCCGGGACACGCAGATCATCATGGTGTCCCCGGCGGCCCGCTCCTGCGCGGTGAGCAGGCTGTCGCGATGATCCGGCACACCGTCGAGCACCGGCGTCTCGCAGGTGCCGCAGGTGCCCTCCCGGCAGGACGACAGGACTGTCACCCCGGCTTCCTCCACCGCCTGCAGGATCGGTGTGCCCGGCGGCACGGTGACCGTCCGCCCGGAGAGCACCAGCTCGACCTCGATCGACGTCTCCTCCCCGCCGGTGGTGGCCAGCGGGGTGAAACGTTCGACGTGCAACCGGCCGGGCGGCCAGCCGAGGCACCGCTCCTCGACCGCCTTCAGCAGTGGCTCAGGGCCGCAGCAGTAGACCAACCGGTCGTCCGGCCGACCCAGCAACCCGGCCAGGTCGAGCAGCCCGGTCTCGTCCTGCGGACACAGGCTCACCCGGTCGCCGTACCGCTCCCGCAGGGTGGTGGCGAAGGCCATGGTGGCGCGGCTACGTCCCCCGTACACCAGCTGCCAGTCGGAGCCTGCGGCGTCGGCGGCGGCGACCATCGGTGCGATGGGGGTGATGCCGATACCGCCGGCGACGAAGAGGTATCGCCGGGCCGCGACCAGCCGGAAGGTGTTGCGGGGCCCCCGCACCCGGACGGTCGCGCCGACGGTGAGCCGCTCGTGCGCCAGCCGGGAGCCGCCGCGCCCGTCCGGTTCGCGTTGTACCGCGATCCGCAGGACGGACCGGTCGGCCGGGTCGCCACAGAGCGAATACTGGCGGGTGAGTCCGGTGCCCAGCTCCAGGTCGATGTGCGCGCCCGGCGTCCAGTCAGGCAGGTCGCCGCGATCCGGGCGGCCCAGGCTGATCGCGACGACCTCCGTCGCCACCTGGTCCCGGCGGGTGACCACCAGCTCCACACCGGCCAACTCGTCCACCGTCACGCTGGCATCGCCACCCGCGTCGGCGGGTCGGGCGCCGGCACGGCCGCGGCCTGGTGGCCCTGCGGGTGAGCCAGCAGCCACTCCCACAGCTCGATCGGCTCCTCGGCGAGGCGCTCGGCGCCGCAGTGACAGCTGCCCCGCAGGATGTCGGTGCCCGGCAACCAGTGCACCCGGTAGACCCGCTCCCCGGAGTGGGAACTCACCGCGGCACTCCCACCGTCCCCGAACCGACCAGCCGGGCCAACAGCCGCCGGGCGGCCAGGCCCCCGGTGTCGATGTTGATGCTCAACTCCTGGTACCGGTCCGGCTCGGCGGCGATCACCTGCTCCAGGATGTTGAGCGCCGTCACGTCCTGCATGACCACCGTGTGGTTGCTGTCGTGCAGGTACTCGCTGACCGACTCGTCGTCGATCGCGAAGTCACGCGCCACGGCCCAGAAGTCGTAGGTGGTGTGTTCGGTCGACGGGGTGATCGCGTACACGATCTCGGCGTGGAAGGCCTCGGTGTCGTCGCCCTCGGTCGGCGGATAGACGCCCTGCGGAGCGATCCGGCTGTGCAGGAGGTAGAGGCAGGGCGGGTGGTACTCGATGTCCTGCCACCGGGTGATGCGGCCCTGGATCCCGGTCGATCGCGCGTAGAACGGCGGACACTCGGCGTCGTCCATGTGCCGGCTGACGTGGACGATGCCCCGGTCCTCGTCCACGGTGGTGGTGATCGGGGTGTTCGCCACCTCCGGCGTGCCGATGTAACCACCGTGCAGGTACGTCTCGTGGGACAGGTCCAACAGGTTGTCCACCAGCAGGCCGTACCGCGCGTTCAAGGGCGCCATGCCCTTCACCACCGCGTACCGCGGGTCCGCCAGCCACGGCGCGCGGGGAATCGCGGCCGGATCGGCCCGGTCCAGGTCGCCGATCCAGACCCAGACGAAGGAGTCCAGTTCCACCACCGGGAAGGAGACGACCCGCGCGGTGCGGGGGATGCGCTGCTGACCGGGTACGAAGACACACGCGCCGGTCGGGTCGTAGGTGAAACCGTGGTAGCCGCAGACGATCGTGTCGCCGTCGAGGCGACTCTCCGACAGCGGGAAACGCCGGTGCACACACCGGTCGGCGAGGGCCACCGCCTGCCCTGCGGCGGTGCGGTACAGCACCAGCGGTTCACCGAGCACCGTGCGGGCGAGCAGGTCCCGACCGACTTCACTGCCGTAGGCCGCCACGTACCACTGGTTACGAGCGAATGCCATGCGACCCTCCAGCCAGACGACCGTCGATAGGGTCGAATCATCCCGTGCGGCCTCCGCAGCGGAGACCGGAGCTTTCACTGAGTGAAAACTCCAGCGTTCGTCCGCAGCGGAGTCGGGTCTGCGCGGGCGGTAACCTCCAGGACCCGTCGGGTGGCTGCCGTGCCGTCGGCGCGGCAGCGACCCGAACACCGATGCCGGCGGCGTACCCGTGGCGAGCGCCTCGGCACGCGTCGCCGGGGTTTGCCGGCGCGCGGGCCGGGGCAGTGACCAGCCCGACGAGAACTCGGTGGGAGGAACAAGACCATGGAAATCGCTGGCTTCTTCAGCGCAATCATCATCGGCCTGATCATCGGTGTCCTGGGACGACTGATCCTGCCGGGCAAGCAGAACCTGTCGTTCCTGGTCACCCTGGCCGTCGGCGTTGTCGCCGCGATCGTCGGTACGCTGCTCGCCGGCGCCCTCGGCGTCGACGACACCTCCGGCGTCGACTGGATCGAGCTGGGCCTGCAGCTCGCCTTCGCCGTGGCCGGCGTCGCGATCCTGGACCGCACCTACGGCCGTCGCAGGCACTAGCCAACCACCGCCGCGCGGGCCCGCCCTCACCCTCTGGGCTGGTCCGCGTAGCACACTGTCCGCAACCAACCACCTCCAGGCAGCGCTGGCACCGGGAAGGACTTGACGAGCCGAGGCCCATCACGCATGGTCGATCAGGCATCGACAGTCTCGAATGTCTAGACGAATGCGGGAGGACTGATGAAGGCCTTCGTCACCACCGTCTCGGCCGCTGCACTGCTACTCCTGGCCACGGGCGGCGCGTCGCACGGCCGGCCGGCGGCCGACGCGCCGTGCGCCGGGCAGATCCACGCGAACCCGGGGTTCGAGCGCGGCACCACCGGCTGGACCGCCGGCCCCCGCATCGTCGTGTTCGGCGACGAGGCCCGGCCCGCACACACCGGCCGCGCGTACGCCACCTTCGCCGGTCTGGACGTGACGCGTACCGACCTGCTGCGCGCCACCGTCACGGTGCCCGCGAACTGCGACCTGACTGTCCGTTTCTGGGTCCGGACCACCACCACGGAGACCACCCGCGGCGACTACCTGAACGTCGGGCTGGCGGTCACCGGGATACCCCCGAAGACGAGGTTCTCGCTGGCCTTCGACGGCGGGTCACAGTGGCGGCAGTACACCATGTCGACCGGGACGGCGGCCACCGAGCGCACCGCGACGGCCAGCTTCCTGGCCAGCGAGGTGGCCGGCAACGGCGCCACGGCCTTCGACGTCGACGACGTGACCTTCGTGTTGAGCTGACCAGCGGGCAGTTCGCCAGGACGGCCCCCGCGGTAGCGGTGTCCGTCCTGGCGCAGGCCAGAGCTTGCCGACCGGTCGGGCCGGTGGAGTGCGACTGATCGTGCGCACCGCACCAGCCCGACCGCCTGACGAGACGCCGGCGGGCGACCTCAGAGGGTGAACACGAGCGTGGAGATGCTGCGTGCGCCGACGTTGATGGTGGCCTGCCCCCCGTTGACGCTGGTCGGTTGACTGGCGGCGTTGGCGTTCTGCGAGGTGAGGTAGTGCTCAGCCCGGCTGACGTTCTGCGGGGCCTGGACGACGGCGTTGTTGACCGCGCTGTTCGAGCGGTTGAGGATGACCAGCGTGATCTTCCCGTCACCCTGGTAGGCGGTCACCTCCAGTGGGGAGGCCTTCGAGCTCTTCGTCAGGGCGACCCGCTGGTAGCCGGGGCGCACGTACTTGGCGTACTGGGAGAAGGCGTACCCGCGCTTGAGCGGAGCACCCGCCACGGTGCCGAACGCCGACTCGCCGTCACCGATGAAGGAGTAGTAGCGCTTGCCGTACCACCAGATGTAGGCGCTCCAGTTGGCCTCCATCGACTTGTGCACGGTGCGCATGATGTCGTCGAGGGTCTCGTTCCAGACCGCCGTGTTGGCGGGGTTGCCCCAGATGTTGGAGCCGCCACCGTCTGCGGCGTGCAGGTTCCACTCGGTCATCCAGACCGGCTTGTTGTGCTGCTCGGCCAGGGAGTACGGCCGCAGCCGGCCGGATTCCTCAGTGCCGTACAGGTGCCCTCCGATGTAGCCGATGTTGTTGCGGGCGGTCGCGTCGTTGAGGGTCGGATCGGTGAAGTTGTAGTTCATGTTCACCGCCTCGGCGACCATCAGCTTGGTGTTCTGCACCCTGGCGCCCTGGTCGCGGACGAAGGTGCGCAGCTCGGTGCCGTTCCAGTCCATCGAGTCGTAGTCCGGGTGCCAGTCCGGCTCGTTCTGCACCGAGGTCACGTCGATGGTCACACCCTGGCCACGCATGTACTGGACGTAGCTGTTGAGGTGGTTGGCGTAGTCGTCGTAGTAGTCGGTCCTCAGCTTCCCGCCGTTGACCCGGCTGTTGTTGGTCTTCCATGCCGCCGGAGCGGTCCACGGCGAGGCGAGGATCTTCACGTTCGATCCGGAGGACTTCGCCGTCTTCAACGAGTTCACATGCGTCGCCCACTCGCTCGACACCGGCGAGAGTCCGGTCCGCACGATGGACAGCCCCAACTGGTTGGCGCCCATCCCGACCAACGTCTGCGTCTCGGCCGTCGACCACGCGCTGCCCCAGATGGATTGCGCCGCCCCGAACCCGTCGACGGTCTGGTACCTGGTCGCGCTGTTCACCGTGATGTCCGCCGGCCCGTTGGGGGGCGGAGTCGTCGGCGGCGGGGTCGTCGGAGGCGGAGTCGTCGGCGGCGGTGTGGTCGGCGTCGTCGCACCGGTGCAGGCCACCCCGTTCAACGCGAAGCTGGTCGGAGCGGGGTTGCTGCCGGTCCACGAGCCGTTGAAGCCGAACGAGACCGTGCCGTTGGTCGGGACGCCTCCGTTGTAACTGACGTTCCTCGCGGTCACCGCGGCACCGCTCTGGGTCACCGTCGCGTTCCACGCCTGCGTCACCGTCTGGCCGGCACCGTAGGACCAGGTCAACGTCCAACTCGACAGCGCGTCACCGAGGTTGGTGATGGCCACGTTGGCCCCGAAGCCGCCCTGCCACTGCGACGACACGCCGTAGTCCACCGAACAACCGGCGGCCGCGGCCCCGGCCGGCACCGCTGTGGCCACCGCCGTCGATGCCACAAGGACGGCACCCACCGACGTCAGCGCCAGGTTGGTCTTTCTCAGTCTTCTCATCGACATTCTCCTGGGGGTTGGGAGCCGCCCGGACCAGAGGCGGCCACCGGCGAGGGACGGTGTCGTCGCACTGCCGTTGGCGGTGAACCCGAACGTCGCCGGCGAGGTGCCGGCAGGGACCGCGACGCCCATGACCGGGCCCGGCAGTGGTCGATCGATCGCCGTGGGCGAACCGAAACCCTGGTCAGGTCGGCTGCAAAAATCGTCGTTAGCGCTAACAGGGGCGGCCCGTCGCACCCAGCGCTGAAATCGTCGATGTCTGGACGGCGCCCGTGCTCCCAGCCGGAGCGCCACCATGCCCACATCGACTTTCGTGGATTCGTATACCGCTCGTCAAGATGCGCCGACAGGTTTCGCGAAAGTCTCGTCCCGCGCCCAGGAACGGTACGACCTCGGCACGACCCTCGTCGTCCGTGGCAGCACCGCGCCGCCAGCCGCCCGATGACCCTGGTCGCACGACCCAACGCGTCCTCCAGGGTCACGGACCAGCAGGACGCCACCCCATCGGGGTACGCGACAGGGTGGCGGAACATGAAACACGCCTAACCCGACAACTTCTCCCCTAGGTTCGATGCGCAGGACGCCGCCGAACCGGGGAGAGACGTGGACAGCTATCCGGCGATCGAGGATCACGGGCTCATCGGCGACCTGCAGACCGCCGCGCTGGTGACCTGTGACGGGACGGTCGACTGGTTCTGCGCGCCGCGCTTCGACTCGCCGAGCATCTTCGCCGCGCTGCTCGACAAGGACAAGGGCGGCTACTTCCGGATCGCACCCTGCGAGGTTCGGTACGTCACCAAGCAGCTCTACCTTCCCGGCACACCCATCCTGATCACCCGGTTCATCAGCGCGGACGGCGTGGCGGAGGTGATGGACTTCATGCCGGTCACCGGCGAGCGGGCCACCGACGCGCACCGCCTGGTCCGCCTCGTCACCATGGTCCGCGGCAGCATGCGCTTCAAGGTCGAGTGCCGGCCCCGGTTCGACTACGCCCGCGAAGAGCACCAGTTGGAGACCCACCGCAACGGCTACGTCTTCCGCGGCCGGTCGGCGAGCCTCACGTTCAACCCCGTCGACCCGGTCCGGCAGTTGATCTCCGAACGCGGCGACATCCGTCTCGACAACGGCGACCTGGTCGCGTACGGCACCCTGAGCCAGGGCGACACCGGCGGCGTGGTCCTGGAGACGGACGGCACCGAGCCGCGGATCTTCGCGCCGGAAGAGGTCCAGGCCATGTTCGAGTGGACCCGGGACTACTGGCGACGCTGGCTCGAACGCTCGCGCTACACCGGCCGTTGGCGGGAGATGGTCGAGCGCTCCGCCATCACGCTGAAACTCATGACGTACGCGCCGACCGGCGCGATGATCGCCGCACCCACCGCCGCGCTGCCCGAACTGGTCGGCGGAACCCGCAACTGGGACTACCGCTACACCTGGGTACGGGACACGTCGTTCTCGGTGCACGCGCTGCTCGGCCTCGGCTTCACCGAGGAGGTCAGCCGGTACATGGACTGGTTGGACGAGCGGATCCGCGAAGCCGGCGACCTCCAGGACCCCCTGAAGATCATGTATCGGGTGGACGGCTCGTCCGACCTGCACGAGGAGAACCTCGATCACCTGGAGGGCTACCGCGGCTCGCGGCCGGTGCGCATCGGCAACGGCGCCGCCGACCAACTCCAGCTCGACATCCACGGCGAGGCGCTGTACGCCATGCACCTCGCCGACGAGCAGGGCATCCGCGTCTCACACCAGGTGTGGAAGAGCACCGTCCGGCTTGTCGACTGGCTCTGCCGCCACTGGGACCGGGCCGACGCCGGCATCTGGGAGAGCCGCCACCACCCCCGCAACTACACCTTCGGTCGGGTGATGTCCTGGGTCGCGCTGGACCGGGCCGTCCGCCTCGCCCTGCGGACCGGCCGACCCGGCGACATCAGCGGCTGGACCGAGCAACGCAACCGCATCTACAACCAGGTCATGGAGCGCGGGTACGACAGGGGCCGCGGCACCTTCGTACAGGCGTACGGCGAGAGCGTGCTGGACGCGGCGTTGCTCGCCATGCCGGCGGTCGGTTTCGTCACGCCGAGCGATCCGCTGTGGCAGTCCACGTTGGCCGCGATCGAGCGCGACCTGGTCTCCGACAGCCTGGTCCACCGGTACGACCCGGTCCATTCCCCCGACGGTCTGCCAGGCCACGAGGGCACCTTCAACATGTGCACCTTCTGGTACGTCGAGGCGCTGGCCCGTTCCGGCCGCCTCGACGACGCCCGACTCACCTTCGAGAAGATGTTCACCTTCAGCAACCACCTGGGGCTGTACGCCGAGGAGATCGCGTCGACCGGCGAGCAGATCGGCAACTACCCCCAGGCATTCAGTCACCTCTCGCTGATCAACTCGGCGCTGACGCTCAACGACCTGCTCGACACCGAGGCCGACGCCCGACGCCGCCGGTAGCAGGGGAATGGTCGGCGGTGACCGTTGGTCACCGCCGGGCAGGCGGATACGACAGGGAGCGAGACGGCGGCCCGGGTGCGCGGCCCGGAAGATCATCGCCATGGGTCACAGGTCCGCCAGGTGGGCATGGTCGAGGGTCAGCACGATTCGCGGTTCCGTCGCGACGGCGCCATGGCGTGTGCCGGCCGGATCTACTCCTGCGGGTACCGCTCGCACGCGCCCTCGGACAGCCGCTACGAGCGCTGCCTCGGCTTGGCGTGCTACTCGATCTGCCGCCGCAGGCACCGGAATGCGAGCGACAAGCAGCGTCAGCGCTGGTAGGCATGGCTCGGTGAGCGAGAATCCGCAGTCGGACCCCGGCATGTACGACGCCTTCGCCGAGGAGTTCCTCGAACACGCCCGTGATGGTGCGTACAACGCCTATTACGACCGGCCCGCGGTGCTGGCCGTCGTGGGCTCCGTGCGTGACCTCGCGGTGCTCGACGTGGGCTGCGGGCCGGGGCTGTATGCCGAGAGTCTGGTGGCCCGGGGTGCCAGCCGGGTCGTCGGTGTCGATGCCAGCGCGGCGATGGTGCGGTTGGCAGCCGAGCGGGTTCGCGGACCGGTCGAGTTCCGTCAACACGATCTCAACACCCCGATGTCGTGGGCCACTGATGGGGAGTTCGACGTGGCCGTGATGCCGTTGGTGCTGCCTCACGTCGACGATCGGGTCGGTGCGCTGCGGGAGATCGCCCGTCTGCTGCGGCCCGGCGGCCGGCTGGTCGTCTCCACGCATCACCCCATGGATGACTGGCGCCGTCTGGGCGGGAGCTACTTCACCGTGGAGAGGGTGCGGGAACGCTGGAACAAGGGGTGGGACGTCGCCTACTGGCGTCAACCGCTGGACGTCACGTGTGACGAGTTCAGCGCAGCTGGTTTTCTCATCGAGCGGGTGCATGAACCACGGCCGTCAGCACAGCTGCGCGATCGCTACCCGGATGTCTCGGAACGCCTGTCCGCCAGTCCCGCGTTCATCGTGTTCTCGCTCGTGAACGCGTACGGTCAGCCGCGTCGTGGCCCCGGCGGAGGGTGAGCCGCACGGCTACGCCAGCGGTCCGGACCACGGTGACCGCTGCCCGGGCAATTCGCCCGACTTATTCTCGCGGGTCTCTCCCACCCTGCAGACATGGATAGCCTTCGACCACCAGCCCGACGTCGGGTCGGCCACCTGGATGACGGGGGATCATCTTGTTCAGTAGGTCTGCACGCACCTGGGGCGGCGTTCTGGCGACGGCTGGGCTGGCCGCCGGGGTGCTCGTCGGCAGCGGCGCGTCCGCGGTCTCAGGCGGCCAGGACGTGCCCGACGGCGGCTACCCGTTCACCGCCAAGGTGACGTTCGGGAGCCTGCACAGCTGCACCGGTGCTCTCGTCGCCAGCCGGTGGATCGTCACCGCGAAGACCTGCTTCACCGACGGAACAGCGCCGGTCGCCGAGGGCGCGCCGAGCCGACCCACGAGCGCCGTGGTAGGCCGGACGAATCTCGCCGGCGCCTCAGGACATCGCCTGGCGGTCACCACCCTGGTTCCGCATCCGACCCGCAACGTCCTGCTCGCGGAACTGTCCGCGCCGGTCACCGACGTCACGCCGGTTCCCTGGTCTGACACGCCGCCCACGTCGGCGGAGACCCTGCGGGTCACCGGCTTCGGCCGTACCGCGACCGAGTGGACGCCCGATCGGCTGCACACCGCCACCTTCACCGTCGGCGCGGTGGGCGCGTCGACAGTGGACGTCACCGGCACCTCTGCCGCGGCCACGGTCTGTAAGGGCGACGCGGGCGGTCCGGCCTTCCGTGAGTCAGGCGCCGACATCGAGCTGGTGGCGATCAACAACTCGAGCTGGCAACACGGTTGCCTCGGCGAGACCGAGACCCGCACCGGCGTCACCCAGACCCGGCTCGACGACCTGGGCGAGTGGTTCCGGCAGGCCCTGCGTCTTCAGCCCTACGCGCTGTCCAACACCGTCGCAGGAGAGTTCACCCGCGACGGACGCGACGACCTGGTGGCCGCCGAGCCGGGCACCGGCAAGCTCTGGCTCTATCCCGGGACGTCGACGGACCGGGTCTGGGGCGAGCGTGTCCAGATCGAGCCGGAGACCAACTGGACCGGGTACCGGGACCTCGTCGCCGGCCAGTTCGACGGGGACGCATACGACGATCTGCTGGGCATCGAGGTCTCCACCAACACGTTGTGGCTCTTCCCGGGCACCGCGGGCGGGACCGACTTCGGTGACCGCCTGGTGGCCGGCACCAACTGGCAGGACCTGACCGACCTGGTCGTCGGCCGGTTCGACAGGGACGCCTACGAGGACCTGGCGGGCATCCAACTCTCCACCGGCAAGCTGCTCATGTTCCCCGGCACGTCAGCCGGAGGCACCCTCTGGGGCGACCTGACGGAGATCGGTTTCAGCGGGTGGACGACGAAGCGCGAACTGGTCGCGGGCCGTTTCAACCGCGACAACTACGACGACCTCGTGGCACTGGACAAGAGCAGCGGCGACCTCCACATGTACCCGGGCACCGCGACCGGTGGATCGTCCTGGGGACAGCTGGCCACCATTCAGACCGGAGGCAAGGGGCTGACCGCGCTCGTGGCCGGCAAGCTCAACCCGGACGGCTACGACGACCTGCTCGCCGTCGAGAGTGACCAGGTCTGGCTGTACCCGGGCACCGCCGCAGGCGGCACTCTCGGCGCCCGTGTGCCACCCGTCGGCCGCGTTCCCGTCATGCAGCCGCACGGTCTGCTGGAGTCGGTGACCGGCGAGTTCAACCGCGACGGGTACGCCGACCTGATCGGTGTCGAGAAGGGCACCGGGCGGCTCTGGCTGTACCCGGGCACCGCCGCAGGCACCTGGGGCGCTCGAGTCGCCGTCGGCTCGGGCTGGAACGGCTACCGGGATCTCACGGTCGGCCGGTTCAACCGGGACGAGTACGACGACCTGCTCGCCATGGAGGTGAGCACGGGCAGCCTGTGGCTCTACCCGGGCACGGCGGCCGGCACCTTCTGGGGCAGTCGTGGCACCAAGCCGGTCGGCGTCAACTGGCTGGGGTTGGAGCGGCTGACCGCGGGCCGCTTCGACGGCGACGCGTACGACGACGTGGTGGCCGTGGAGAAGGCCACCGGGAAGCTGCGCCTCTACCCGGGCACCGCCGCCGGCAGCAGTTGGGGTGCGAGCAGCATCATCGACTCCGGCGACTGGAACACTCTCGGCGCGGTGGTGCGTGGCCGGTTCAACCGGGACGCCTACGACGACCTGATGGCAGTGGAGAAGGCCACCGGGAAGGTGTGGCTCTACCCCGGCACCGCTGGAGGCGGCTCCTTCGCCGGCAGGGTCGAGGTCTTCGGCGGCGGCTGGGCCGGCCGAAACGAGCTCGCTTCCCTCCGCTTCGATCAGGACGGCTACGACGACCTGGTCGCGGGCGACGCGGCGACGGGACAGGTCTGGGTATACCCCGGCACCTCCACCGGCGGCCAGGTGTGGGGCGACCCGACCGAGTTCGGGCCGATCCTGTGAACGGCACCGGCTGCCCGACTCACAGACCAGACCGCTGCTCGTACACGGAAGGCTGGCCGAGCGGCTGGCCGCCGCCGTGCTGACGCTCGTCGCCGTCCCCGAGCAGATCAAGGACCACGCGCACCCGCGTCGCGACGTCGGCGCGGGGCAGCTCGACGCACCGGTAGCCGACCTCACGGTACGCCTCGACGATCGCCGCGTGGATGCCCTGCGCCTGCTCGAAGGTCTCCCACCGCGCCTCGTCACGCCGGTAGATCGCCGGCCATGGCGGTGCCACGAAAACCGTCGGGTGATACCGGAAGCGCGCGACGGCGGCGCGGAAGTGAGCCGGCACCGGCTCGGCGCGGGCTCTGATGAAGCCGACGGTGCAGGGAATCGCATGGTCGAAGAAGGCGGTCCCACCGGTCGCGCACGCGTCCGCGTGGGCGCGCATCCCCATCGCGAGGACGAGTTCGTCGAAGAGAGCGGGATCGTTCCAGGGAAGCAGGCTACCGCCGATCGCACGCTGGTCGGTGACGATGGCGCGACCCGCTTCGGGTACCGCCCGGTACCCGGCCAGGTGCAGCGCATCCACCAGCGCGGTCTTGCCGGACCCCGGCCCGCCGGTGATGACGACGAGGCGACTGTCCGGCGTTTCGTGATAGCTCATGGTCCGCGTTCCCCCGTTGCCACCTGATCGTGCACGGTGCGGTCGTCTCCCGGCAGATCGACAAGCCTAACCGCGTCGAGCGGAGTCACAATGTGCTGACCATGGATCGGCCGTGTCGCCACGGGGTCATCCCGGTCGTCACGTGGCAGCATCAGCTCATCTGCCGCCGCAGCACGCAGTCGTATCGGAGATGTTCATGAGACCCGCCCGCCACTTCACAGCTGCCGCGATCGTGGTCGACGACGACCGTCGAGTGTTGCTGGTCCACCACAACAAGATCGGAATGTGGATCTATCCGGGGGGTCACCTGGCCGAGCAGGAGGATCCGGCGGAGGCGGCGGTACGCGAGGTCCGCGAGGAGACCGGCATCGACGTCCGCGTCGTCGACCGGAAGCCGTTCGCCCATCCGGCGGCCCGGACCATTCCTTCCCCGTTCGCCATTCTCGAGATAGACATGAAGACCGCCGCCCTCGAGGTTCACCACCATGTCGAAATGATCTACGTCTGTCGGCCGGGTGCGGGCTCCCTGCGCCCTCAGCTGAACGAGGTCAGCGCCTGCCGCTGGTTCTCGGCGGCGGAGGTCGAACACCTGGACACCCCACCGGAACTGCCCGCGCTGATAGCCGCCGCGATCGACTGGCTGGGCGCGCGCCACCAGGAATAGCGTCGTCGACGCAACCGGAATCACGACACTTCACACCCGGGTGAGGGCGTGGGACCATCCGCTGAGGCTTCCATCCGCCGACAGCGAGGGGCCATGCATGACAGACCGCGAGTCCGGCTCTCACTCTCTCGAAAACCTCACCATCTCTCTGACGTTGGCGTGCAACCAGGCATGTCAACACTGCTGGGTCGACGCCGGAACGGCACAGCCTGGCGAACTCGACGATGACGAGATCCGCTCCGTTCTCACGCAGGCCCGCCGTCTGGGTGCTCGGCACGTCAAGTTCACCGGCGGTGAACCCCTGCTGCGTCCGGGCTTCGTCGACGTGCTGCGCGCCGCGTACGACCAGGGGTTCCGGATCTCGTTGGAGACGAACGGCACCATCCTGAGCGACGCGACGCTCGCGCAGCTCACCCGGGTCGGCGATCGTCTGCACCTCTACGTCAGCCTGGATGGTGCTTCACCGGCCACACACGAATCCTTCCGCGGGCAGCGCGGCGCGTTCACTCGTACTGTCGACAACATTCGCCGCCTGCGTGACAACGACCTCTACTTCTCCATCCACACCGTCGTCCGGCGGGGCAACCTGCACGAGATCCGCGACATTCTCGACCTGGCCGGCGACCTGGGCGCGTCCCAACTGAAGCTGATCCTCAGCGTGCACGAGCTGGGGCGCGGCCACGGCCTCGCCAGCGACGTCATCGACGCCGACGAGTTGTTCGGGCTCCTGGCCGACCTACCACCGCAGCGCCTCTGGGACTACGCCTGGGATCCGCACCGATCGCGGACCCCGGTGCTGATGACCACCCTTCCGCCCGCCTTCCAACCGGGCGGCGCGACGACCACCTGTGGTTGGAGCAAGTCCTTCCTCGCCGTACTCGCCAATGGCGACGTGGCCATCTGTCAGGGCATGTACGAGTTCGACCAGGCCAAGGCCGGCAACGTCCGGGAACGCTCGCTGGCCGACATCTGGCACGACAGCCCGCTGTTCACCAGCACCCGGGCCTGGCAGGTCGACGACCTGCACGGAGTCTGCGGCAACTGCGCCGTCGCCGAGTCGTGTCGCGGGTTGTGCCGGGCCAGCGCCATCGCCCGCTACCGCGACCTGCGCGCGCCGTACCCCCTCTGCCAGGTGCTCTACGACGGCGGCCACTTCCCCGCGGCCATGTTGCGCGACGCCGCTCGCCCTACCCCGTACGCCGAGACGCCGCCGGCGACCGCGGGCCCGCCCGGTCGGCGTCTGCTCCCGCTGACAGCGCTGTCCTCGACCGGCCCCGGTGGTGCATGAGGCAGGCGGTGTTCGTGGCACCGCGCCGAGTCGAGGTCCGCGACGTGCCCGAGCCCCAGCGGGCTGCTCAGCAGGTGCTGGTCTCGGTCGGCGCCTGCGGGATCTGCACGTGGGAGCAGCGGGTGTTCCGCGGCGTCCGACCGGAGTATCCGCTGCTCGGCGGGCACGAGGTGGGCGCGGTCGTCCTCGACGCGCCTGCTTCGACGGGTCTGCGTTCGGGAGAGGTGGTTGCCGTCTCGCTACTTCCGAGGTGCGGTGACTGCTCGTTCTGTCGAGCCGGGCGGAGCAACCTGTGCTCGTACGCGAAGGCCGCCGGCCCGCACCGGCAGCCCCACGGACCGAAGGGGATGTCCGACCTGCTCGTGGTCCCGCACGTCGACGTCTTCCCCCTCGCAGCGGCGGCGACGTGCCAGGACGCCGCGTTGGTCGAACCGACGGCCTGCGTCGTCCACTCGCTGGACCGCAGCGGATGTCGGCCGGGAGACCTGCTGGCCGTGTTCGGCCTCGGGTTCACCGGGGCCCTGCACCTTGCCGCCGCCCGAGCCCGCGGCCTGCGCACGGTCGGCATCGCGACAGCCCGCGACGTGGACGGACGCGCACCGGTCGAGGCGGATGTGATCATCGAGCCGGACGGGCGGGACGCGGTCCGGAGCATCCGCGCCGCGGTCGGATCGGAGGTGGCGGCGGCCGTCGTCACCCGTGGCGGCAGCGCGTCGATCGAGACGGCGATGGAGGTCGTCGGCCTCGGCGGTCAGGTGGTCCTGTTCGAGTCCGTGACCCCGTCGGTTCCGCTCGACCTCACCCTGCCGCGCCTGCGCAGCGGAGAGATCATGTTGACCGGTTCCGTGAGCCACACCCGCGAGGACTTCGCCGCAGCCGCGGCGCTGGTGGCGTCCGGCGCCATCCCGACCGAGGACCTGGTGGGCCGATCCTTCGAACTGGCGGACGTCCAGCGGGCGATGGTGTACGCCGTGGCCCATCCCGGCCGCCGGACGATGCTGCTGCCGAGGCCCCGATGAGGGCACCGTCCCATCTCGACCGTCCGACCGGTGAGGAAGTGGCAGCGAAGCCCTACCGTGCTAGGCATGCTGGCAGACGTCCTCGTGCGAGCCGTGGAGACGGCCGTCGGCGCCCACCTTCGCAAGCGGGACTTCGATCGGCGGCTACGGGCGGCCACAGAGCGGGCGGTGGAGCGTTTCCGCGACCGGCACCTCTCGGTCGACCGGGAACTGACCTCGTTCCTCCTGGACGACGCGCCGGTTCTGGACCTACCCAGCGTCGGTGAGGCGCTACGGCAGCTCGTGCTGTACCCGGCCCGCTCGGAGGACCAGGCGAGCGACGACTTCGCCCAGGTGCTCCGACGCTTCGCCCCGTCGGTGAACGAGGAGAGAGTCGACCGGGCCCTGCAGGAACTCGTCCGCTGCCTCCGCGACGAGCTACAACACCTGCCGGAGCTCCAACCGTCCTTCGCCCTGATGTACCAGCAACAACAGCTTGAGGTGCTGCGCGCGACGGCTCGGCCGACCTCCCCGGCACCGAGCGACCGATCGTCGCGGCACAACCTGCCACACCGGACGTACCACCGACTCGTCGGGCGAGCCACGGAGCTTGAGCTGGTGCTCAAGCGGATGCGTCCCGAGGATCGGACGTGGGTGGTCGTGATCGACGGCATCGGGGGCGTGGGCAAGACGTCGCTGGCCCTGGAGGCGGCGTACCAACTGATCGACGGCGACCCAGGGCAACGGCAGTTCGACGCGGCGATCTGGGTCTCGGCGAAACAGACTCTGCTGACCGCACACGGCATCAACACGCGGCAGCCCGAGCTGGCCGTGCTCCGGGACCTGTTCACAGTGATGGGCTCGGTGCTCGGACGCGGCGAACTGATCCAGATGCCGTTCCGCGAACAGCGGGCCGTCATCGGGGAACTACTCTCCGGTGACACCAGGATCCTGCTCGTCCTGGACAACCTGGAGACCGTCGACGACAACGAGATCGCCGCCTTCCTGCGCGACCTGCCCCAGCCCACCAAGGCGATCGTCACGTCCCGGCACCGCCTCGACGTCGCCTACTCCCTCCGCCTGTCCGGGCTGCCGCAGGACGAGGCGGCGCAGCTGATCGCCGCCCAGGCCGACCAGCGTGACCTTGTGCTGAGTCAGGCGGAGGCGTCCGCGCTCACTCGCAAGACGGGCGGTATTCCGCTCGCCATCGTCTGGAGCCTGAGTCTGATGAACCTCGGGCACTCGGTCGAATCCGTGCTCCGACGCCTCGGCTCCGGTCACAGCGACATCGCCGCCTTCTGCTTCCGGGAGAGCGTCCGGGCGGTGGAGGGCACGGAGGCGCTGTGGGTGCTCGCGGCGATCGCCATGTTCGAGGATCCCGTGGACCGCACTCTCCTCGGTCGCGCGGCGGGCCTCGGCGAGGACGTCGTCGCCCGGGACGACGGCATCCAGACGCTCATCCAACTGTCGCTGATCGACCTGCGGGCCGGCATGTTCACGCTACTGCCGCTGACCCGGACGTACGTCGAACGTCTCCTGGAGGAACACCCCGACCTCCGCGACCGGGTACGCGCCGCCTGGCTGACCACCATGCTGGAGGTCGCCGCCCAGTACCGGCTGCCCGATCCGAGCTGGCGTGATCTCACTCGGCTGCGCTCCCTCGGCCCGCACCTGCACGTCGCGTACGCCTGGGCGCGTGACAGCGGGCAGGTCCACCACGCGCTGGCGCTCGCCGGTGCGGTGCTGGCCGACCTCGACGCCGTGGGCCGGTGGGACGACCTGCTCGCGACCTGCGCGGAGGTCGAGAGCTACGCGTCCTCCACGGCTGCCGACGAGCTCGTCCTGCACACCGGCTGGTACCAGAACTGGATCTACGCACAGCGAGGCGAGTTCGACCAGGCGTGGCTCGCCCTCGACCGGGTCTCGCACCTACCGACGACGCCCGAGGAACGCTTACGCCATCAGGTCTGCTGCGCGCAGACGTACCGTCGGGAGGGACGCCACGAGGAGGCCGCGGCGCACCTCGACCAGGCGCAGGCGTTGGTGCCCGACCTCACCATGCCGGCGGCGTCCGGCCTGGTGGCCCACCTGACGTTCGAGGCGGGGAAGCTGGCACGCGACCTGGGCGACTGGGACGCGGCCGAGCGCGCCTTCCGCGAGACCAGTCGAGTGTTCGACCCCGAGGCGGTCACCCGGGCGTTGGCCGACGGCGAGACTCCGACGTACGACCCCGAGTGGGCGGTACGCGTCCTCGGCAACCTCGGCGTGGTCGAGCATCGCCGCGACAACCTCGCGTCGGCCTCGGCGTTGCTCCAACGGGCGGTCGACTTCACCCGGGAGCACGGCAGCGCGTCCAACCTGGCCACTCTCCTGATCCGCCTCGCCGACGTCCAGCTGGACCAGGGCCGAGTGCACGAAGCCGCCACGACCCTGAGCGAGGCGACCCGGCTCGCCGCGCGGCTGGGGATGCGCGAGGAGGTCAGGGCCGGCGAGCGGCTGACGCTGAAGCACCGTGCTCTCAAGGGGGCGGGGGCACCAGAGGCTGCCTCGGGGTCGACGTCGACCGGATGATGGGGAGTTCGACGGCGGCCGTTGCCGATGCACCGAGGAACTCGGCCAGCTGATCCTCCCGCAGCGGTCGTCACGACCTGCGACATCCGCAACAAACAGTGAGCACGTTCTCCGGGGGGTGAGGATCGGTGTGTGCGGCGCCAGATCTGGCGATGCCCACACCGGGCGGTGATCGGCCTGATCCCAGCGCGGGCGCTCGACGTCGCCTCCCGCGACTCAGGTGGACTCACCTACCGATAGCCGGCCTCACCGGGTCGGCTCGCCGGACGGCTCCACGAGGAACGACTTGATGTGCTCCAGCGCCATGTCCAGAGCAACCTCCATGGGAGCGACGTCGTGCGCGGCATTCGCCAGCAGGTAGCCGCCCTGCAGGGCCGCCATCAACCCGGTGGCCAGCTTCTCCGGCTCGGCGTCCCGGCGCAGCGCGCCGGCGTCCCGCATCCGGCGCAGACCATCGCTGATCAGCTTCTCCCAGGCCGCGAACGTCTCTGCCAGCATCGAACGCGCCTGCTCATCTTGATCGGACAGCTCGAGAGCCATCGACCCGAGGCCACACCCGTACTTGCCGTTGTTCAGCGAATTCGCCTGGACCAGCGCGTTGCGCCACCGGACCAGCCCTGAGAAGGACCTCAGTCGTTCGAGCCCTGCGCGCTCACGCTGAAGCACAAGCGCACCTCGATACCCGACCAGTGCGCGTACGAGCTCCTGCTTGTCGGCGAAGTGCCGGTAGAGCTGAGACTTGCTGGTCTGGCTGGCCTCGCGGACGTCGTCGAGGGTCGTGGCGTTCACCCCACGCACGAACATCAACCGGTTCGCTGCCTCGAGGATCCGCTCTCGGGTCGCGATGCCGCGTTGACTGATCCGCCGCTGACTCGTCGGCACAGCCACCTGCTCGTCGCTCATCGGCCGAGTCTATCCAGCGCACCGGATAGTCAGTTGGGAATTGGACCTTCGAGTCCTCCGATTGTGCGTCGTGCCAACTGATCCCACCTATTCCAGGTTCGCCATTTCAGCGATCGCCGGAGCGTTTTGGTGGACTATTCGGTCCTCACCCTGGCGAAAGTCGGATCGGATCGCCGCGGCGTCAGGCGGTCCGCTTCGGCAGCTTCCACCCAGGGCGGGGAAAGTGGCAGGTGTAACCGTCAGGGTAGGTCTGCAGGTAGTTCTGGTGTTCAGGCTCAGCCTCCCAGAAGTCGCCCGCCGGGGTCACCTCGGTGACGACCTTGCCAGGCCACAGGCCCGAGGCGTCGACGTCGGCGATCGTGTCCTCGGCAACGCGCTTCTGCTCGTCAGTGGTGTAGAAGATGGCCGAGCGGTAGCTGACACCGATGTCATTGCCCTGGCGGTTCTTCGTCGAGGGGTCGTGGACCTGGAAGAAGAACTCGAGCAGCGCACGGAAGTCGGTCTTCTCGGCGTCGTAGACGACCTCGATGGACTCCGCGTGGGTGCCCTGGTTGCGGTAGGTGGCGTTCGGCACGTCGCCGCCGCTGTAGCCGACACGCGTGGACACGACGCCCGGCTGGTGGCGGAAGAGTTCCTCCATGCCCCAGAAGCAGCCGCCGGCGAGGATCGCCTTTTCGGTGGTCATGTCGTCTCCTCAACGTGTCGTTGGTACCGGTGTCGCGGTCACGGGACAGAGCACCCGAAACCGATTAATCAGGCGAGAAGTCCGAGCGCCCCGCAGGCCGGGCTCGTTTCCAGATCACGCTCTTCATGGACTGTATAGTCCCGCTGCGAGGAATCCTAAGCCACCCCGGAGGGTCATTCCAACGGCAGATGAGCTGGCCTGCACCCTTCCGCACCGGCACTCCTCGTTCCCAAAACTGGACTTGACGGACCAGTTCTGGCGGGACTAGCTTCGGGTCGTCCTTCGCTCGCGACCGACGGTTCGACTTACCCACCGGCATCGAGTTCCAACGTGTGTCCGCCACTCTCGGGGGAACCCGGTGCTGCCCGGAAGAACGCCGGTCATGAGCGCGAGTCTCGACGGGTGGCGTCTCGACGCGGTGCCGTGCTGCCGATGCCGCCGCTGTCGCGCCCGCTCCTCGACACCCGTGACCCCGAGCGCTGCCGACGGCCGTGACAGGACGCCGAGCCCGGCACCGCTGATGCTGTTGACGATCGTGCTCCTCGTGATGGCGCGAACGAGGGCTGGATTGAGGAGGTAATGAGTGAAGGCGATCGTGGTGACGGACGAGGCGGCGGGAACGGCCGGGATGACGCTGGTGGAGCGGCCCGAGCCGGAACCGTCGCTGAACGACGTCGTCGTTCAGGTTCACGCCTCGGGCTTCGTGCCGACCGAGATGGCCTGGCCCTCGACCTGGACGGATCGCCTCGGCCGTGACCGGACGCCGTCTGTGCCCGGGCACGAGTTGGCCGGAGTGGTCACCGCTCTCGGCTATGGCACGACCGGGTTGTCCGTCGGACAGCGGGTCTTCGGCCTCACCGACTGGACTCGCGACGGCACCCTGGCGGAGTATTCGGCGGTCGAGGCTCGCAACCTCGCGCCGCTGCCCGCCGACGTCGACTACGCGGTGGCTGCGAGCCTGCCGATCTCGGGGCTGACCGCGTGGCAGGGACTGTTCGAACACGGCCGCCTCCGGTCGGGGCAGAGCGTCCTCGTGCACGGTGCCGCCGGCGCAGTCGGTTCGATGGTGGCGCAGCTCGCACGTGAGTTCGGCGCCCACGTCATCGGCACCGGACGCACTGCCGACCGGCAGAGCGCGCTCGACTTCGGCGCACAGGAGTTCGTCGACCTCGGCGAGGACGCCCTGGAAGACATCGGTGGAGTCGACCTCGTCTTCGACGTCATCGGCGGTGACATCGGGAAGCGCTCCGCCGCTCTGATCCGAGCCGGAGGAACACTGGTGTCTGTCGTCGGCCCGTCCGAGGCGCGGCCGGCGGACGGCCTGGCGGTCGATTTCGTCGTCGTGTCCGATCGCGCCCAGCTGTCTGAGATCGTTGGGCGGGTGCGGGACGGACGACTACGGACGAATATCGGCACCGTCACGACCCTGGACGACGCCGTCGCCGCACTCAACCCGACCGAGCGGGTCACCGGGAAGACCGTCGTCAACGTTCGTCGGTGATGGCCCCTACCACGCTCGGTTACACGAACACCTGGAGGAGGTCGCCTCGTGGACGCCAGGATCCAGAACGTCCGACTGAACGCCGCGTCGAACGAGCAGCTCATGGCGCTGGCCGACGCCGGGGCGGCGGCTTTCGACCACACCGCGACACTCCAGGTGGAACCCGCCCTGGCGCAGCTTCTGCGGTTACGCGTCGCGCAGATCAACAATTGCAGTTACTGCCTCCTGGTGCACCACGCCGCCGCTCGTACCGCCGACATCCCGCCCGCCAAGGTCGAGACCCTCACCGCGTGGTGGGAGACGCATCTGTTCACCGAGAAGGAGCGAGCCGCGCTGGCCTACACCGAGGCGTTGACCCGAACCGCGGACAACACCGTCAACGACCGGGTCCAGGAGGCACACGACAAGATGACCATGCACTTCACCGAGGCGGAGATCCTGGAGATCGTCGCCATTGTGATCAACATGAACATCTGGACGCGCCTCAAGCTCGCCGAAGGCGCCATGCCCGGTACGTGAGCCGGGGCCCGGCGACGTCGAGTGGCCGCTACCCGGCCGGCATGAACGGCGAGATCCGCTGCCCGCCGGAGCAGCCCGAGGGCGGTTCGCCCGCAGACGACAGGTGAGTTTGTCATTGACTCCAGTCAATGTAGTGTGGGAACGCTCCCAGACCGCGTCCACCACCCACCTGCTCGAGGAGCTGAACATGTCGCGACGACGTCGTCGCCCGGCCATCCTGGCCGGGCTGCTCATCCTCACCCTGACCGCACTCGTGTTGCCACCGCTGTCGGCGACCGGCAGCGCTGCAACCGGCCCATCCCACACCCGTGCGACGCCACTCGCCGAGCTGACCGTGGTATCCGAACGGGTGGCGTTCGGCCTGCAGCGTCCGGTCGCGATCACCGGGCTGCCGGACGGCCGGATGCTGATCGCGGAGAAAGGCGGCACCGTCCGCGCGTACCACCCCGACAGCGGCTTGGCGGCCGATCCGGTGCTCGACCTGACCTCCCGGATCGACGCGTCGGACAACGAGCGCGGCCTCCTCGGCATCACGCCTGCGCCGAACTTCGCGCGTACCGGCATCCTCTACGTGGCCTACACGAGCCTGCCGGCCGGCGCACTGACCCTGGCACGAGTGCCCATCGGCGCCCCCGATCGGGTGCAGGTGCTGCTCACCCAGGAGCACGCCGAGTACGGCAACCACAACGGCGGACAGGTGGCGTTCGGCCGCGACGGCTACCTCTACTGGTCGACCGGCGACGGCGGCGGCGCGAACGACCCGTTCAAGAGCGGCCAGAACCTCGGCACCCTGCTCGGCAAGATCCTGCGGATCGACGTCAACCGCAGCTGCGGCGGCAAGCCGTACTGCGTACCCTTCGACAACCCGTTCGTCCGCACGCCGGGCGCGCGGCCGGAGATCTGGGTGTACGGGCTGCGCAACCCGTGGAAGTTCTCCGTCGACCCGGTCGACAACTCGCTGTGGATCGGTGACGTCGGTCAGGGTTTGATCGAGGAGATCAACCACATCCGCCCGTCGCAGCGTGGCGCGAACCTCGGCTGGTCCTGCCGGGAGGGCACGCCGGTCTTCGACCAGACGCAGTGCCGGCCGGGCGTGCGGCTCACCGACCCGATCGCCGAGTACGACCACTACATGACGGAGAACTGCTCCATCATCGGCGGCCTGGTCTACCGGGGGTCCGTCACCCCGGAGGCCCGCGGGACCTACATCGCCAGCGACTACTGCTCGACCCGCGCGTTCGCCATCCGTCCCAAGTCGACGGGTGGGTACGAGTCCGCTGAGATCGGCACCTTCCCCACCCAGCCGACGGCTTTCGGCGCCGATGTCAACGGCGAGCTGTACGTGCTCAGCGACCTCCCGGGCTGGCTGAGCAAGGTGCGATTCGAGCGGGTCCAACCGACCCCGACCGCCGGGGTGCCGACCCGCTGAACCTCGGAGCGATCCGCAGCACCCGTGGGGACGGCCGCTTTCGGGCGGCCGTCCCCGATCAGCCGGTCAGAGCCCGGCGGCGTGCGCGGCGGCGGTGCCGCCGACGACGGGTAGCACGATGTTGCTGCTCTTGAGCGAGACCTGCAGGTTCGCGGCGGTGGTGTCCGCCTGGCTGGAGTACTGCGGGTAGCTGGCCACGATGATCACGCCGATCCGGTGGCCGGGCTTGAAGACGTAGTCCTCCGGCAGCAGCGGGAAGCTGAAGTTGTACGAATCCCCGGGCACCAGCGGCACGGCGATGCGGATCGACTGCCGGTTCTGGGCGTCCATGATGCCCTTGGTGACCAGCTCGTAGTCGGCCGTGGCCACCCGCTTCTCCGTCTGCTTGTAGCAGCCGTCGTCCGTCGGGCTGCTCTGGCCCCAGCAGTCTTCAGTGGTCAGGGTGATGATGCCCTCGCCGGAGGCCCGGTGTGCGACGCGCTCGTCGGTGCCGTAGTCGACCAGGATCGCGCCGAGGTTGGTGTCGGTCTGGTCGGCGGAGGCCCGCAGTTGCACGGTGGGGGTGCCGGAGATGTGCAGCGGCGCGGTCAGTGGCGCGGACAGGAAGGCCAGCCGGTTGGGCTGCACCACGTCCGGGTTGAGGATCATGGTGTTCTGGCTCTGCGTACGACTGTCCTGGAACGCCCCGGTCGCCGGCTTCGCGGCGGGCACCAGCCCGAGACCGCCCGCTCCGGTGGTGCCGGGCTGGAGGAACACCTCGGTGTCGGCCTTGCCGGGGATCGGCCAGTCGGCGTGGGTCTCCCACACGTCGGCGGAGCGCTCCAGGTCCACCCGCGGCTCGTCCATGATGCCGTTGGCGACGCCCTGCAGCCAGAAGTCGAACCAGCGGTGCAGCGTCGACACCCACACCGCGCGGCGTGAGTCGAACGGGTCGACGTGGCCCTCCTGCGACAACCACAGCTTGCGCGGCACGTTGTTCTCCGCCAGGGCGTACCAGAACTTGCTGAAGTGGTCCGGTCGGACGTTGTCGTCGTTGAGGCCGTGGTAGAGCAGCACGCTGGCGGTGACGTTGGGGACCTTCTTGACGTAGCTGCGCTCGTTCCAGAAGGCCGTGTAGTCGCCGTGCTCGTCGCCGTCGGCGGCGCCTATCGCGTCCCGCACCGGTTTGCAGTAGTCCCGACGCTCGGGGTTGGTGACCGTGTTGGCCAGCGACGAAACGTAGCTGTTGCCTCGGGTGACCACACCGTTGCTGCGCACGTAGTCGTAGTACTCGGTCGGTCCGCTGATGGGCACGACAGTGGTCAGGCCCTTCACGCCGGTCACCGCCGTGGCCATGGCCAGCGAGCCGTCGTACGACTTGCCGATCATCCCCGTCTTGCCGTTGTGCCAGTCCGCCTTGACGACCTCACCGGCGGCGTTACGGGCGGTGGCCCGACCGTTGAGCCAGTTGATGGCCTGTTTGGCGCTCAGGTTGTCCTGGTTGGCGTTGGTGGTCGGGCAGCCGGTGGAGTTGTTCGTGCCGACCATGTCCAGCAGGATGACCGCGTAGCCGCGCGGCACGAAGTAGTTGTCGTAGAACAGCGGCCACTTGTCCAGCAGCCCGTCGCCGTCGAGGTCCGCCTTGCACTCGGACTCGTTGCCCCGGCAGACCGTCGAGTAGTAGGGGCTGGCGTCCATCACCACGGGAGCCTTGAACCCCTGCGCGGTGGCCGCCGGCCGCATCAGGTCGAACGCGATGATGTCGCGCAGACCGTCGTTGTCGCTGTCGAAGGTGGAGTCGATGAAGAGGCGTTCCCGAATGGCGTCGGCGTAGCCGAACACCGGCTGGGTGACGCCGTCCTGGACGACGATCGACGGCGGGCCGTCCGCCGCCAGCGCCTGCGGCGCCGCGCCGAGGGTGGCGAGCACTGTCGCGGACAGTACGGCCACGGCTGAGCGCCAGCGCGTTCCCACTGTAGACATGCAGTCTCCTTGATGTGTCCGAGGATGCGTACGCTACGAGCCGGTGGCCGGTGCCGCCATCTGCACGTGTAGGAACTTCACCCGGTGTGGTTCGACGGCTGCGGCCCTCGCCTGTCGAGGGCGGGGGTCCCGGGTGAGGCCGCATCAAAGTGTCTGGGTGACGGGACTACGGCTGGCCGGCCAGCACCAGCTCCCGCAGCCGCTGGTCGAGTGCCGGGGCGTCCAGGCCACCCGGCCAGCCGCGGAGCAGGGCGCCACCCTTGGCCACCAGTACGACGGCCGGCGGCTCCCGCACCGCGTAGGAACGCCAGATGGTCTGCTGGTCGTCCAGGACGACCGGATACTCCACCCGGTGCGCGCGTAGGTAGTCCTGGACCTCGTCGGCCTGGTCGGTGCCGGCCACACCGACGAAGACCACCCGGTCCCGATAGGTGCGGGCGAGCTCGCTGAAGGCGGCCTGGCGACTGGCGCAGGTGGTGCACCAGGAGGTGAAGAAGGTGAGCACCACCGGACGCTGCGCCCACAGGTCGGCCGCGACGAAGGGTGTGCCGTCGGTCAGCGCGCCGGTGAACGTCGGGGCGGCCGGTGCGGTGCCGGGTGCCGGGCGCAGCGCCAGGTCGGCGGGGACCGGTCCGGGCAGCGCCGCCGCCCCTCCGGCCGGTGCCGGCCCGGGTGCGGGCTCGGGCGTACTGCATCCGACCAGCAGCGCCGCGGCCAGCACCAGTGGCAGGACGGCCCGCCTCATGACGGGACCACCGCCACCAGCGCAGGGCCCTCGCTGTGGTCCGGCGTCAGGTCGAGCGCCGGCCGGCCGTCCACCTCCAGCCGGTAGGAGGCCCGCTGCGGCACCCGCACACCGACGGCGAACTCGCAGTAGGTGGGCAGCCGCTCGACCCCCAGGTCCTCGGTGAACGCCGCCACCGCGGTACCCGCCGACAGCTGCCCGCTGGCCAGCGCCGACCCGTCCGGGGCCAGCACGCGAAACGGTGCCCGGTTGTGGAAGTGCTGGTAGGGACCGGTGCCGGCGCAGTCCACGCCTGCGGCCCGGATGTTGATGTCGCGTACCAGGACCCGGACGGTCGTCGGGGAGACCGCCTCCGGGTCGGCGCCGACGGTGCCGCAGCCGGTCGCTCCGGCCAGCAGCAGGGGTAGCAACGCCATGGTGCCTCGCCGCACGTCATCCTCCTCTCGCCCGCCTGCCGGGTCCGCGATGGCAGGCCACCGCGGACCCGGCAGGAACGGGGTCAACCCCGGGCGTCGGTCAGGACTTCTCGACCCGGCACTGCTTGGTCACCGTCTTCGTGGGGTCGCTCTCCGAGGTGGCGGTGAGCTTCACGAAACCGGTGTCCGCGGCGGCGGCAGTGGCGCCCACCGACACCTTGACCGTGGTGGCCTTGCCGAACTGCGCGGTGGCGAGCTGGTTGGGAAGCCAGGTCCGCCAGCCCTTTCCGGCCACCTCCGCCGACAGGCGGTAGACATCCGACTTCAGGTACGCGCTGACGTTCTCCGGGTGCTGCTGGCCGCCGGCCGAGTAGGAACCGGTGTTGGTCAGCTCGAACGAGCAGGTCACTCCGCGGTTGGTCGGCTTGCCGCCGCCGGTCACCTCGCCCTTGGCCAGCGTCACGCCGTGGCTGCTCGGCCCGCCGGTGCCGTCCAGCGAACGCACCGCCACGGTGTACGAGAGCGAACCGGTCGCGTCCCGCTTGAGGTCGATGACGTAGAAGTGCAGTCGGTTGGCCTCGTCGACGTACTCGTACTGGCTGCCGGTGTCCGCGCCGGCGTGGAACAGCGCGTCGGAGAGCTGCCGGTAGTCCCCCATGGTGATCTTCTGCGGGGTGCCGTCCGGCCGGTAGAAGTCGATCATGTCGATGTCCTGCGGGTTGGCGTCCACCACCCACTGGAACGGCGCGCTGTCGGCGTTCTTCGTCTTGCTCAGCAGCACGCCGCTGTCCGGGGTGAAGGAGTCCGCGCCCATCCGGTCGACGACCTCGACCGTGTAGTTGTTGAAGTTGCCACCGTCGCACAGCGGGTCGGTGCTGACCCCGCACGCCGGCGACAGGTCCTTGTTCAGCGCGACGTTCACGCCGGTCAGACCCTTCGGGCCGGCGTCGACCGCCCGGGCCGTGACCTGCGCGACCACCAGGCCCGAGGAGGCCAGCGACTCCCGCGACAGTCGCAGCACATGCTCCTCGCCGAGCAGGCCGATCTTGAGCTTGTCCCGCACTGTGTGCAGCGAACCCATCGAGCCGCCGTTGGTGGGCGGGATCTGCCAGCGGGTGTGCGGACCGCCCGGGCCGTTGAACGACCCGCGCGACATCATGCTCCAGATCCCGGTGTACGCCCTGCGCAGCGGCTCGCCGTACGGGTTGTTGTAGTTGTCGCCGATGCCCAGCAGATGGGTCAGCTCGTGGGCGTAGACGCCCATGCCGGAACTCTCCCCCTGCGTCGAGGAGCCACCGCCGGCGTTCGGCCACAGAGTCGCCGCCGCCTTCCACGAGGTCCAGTCCACGTAGCGGGTCTTCGCCCAGTTCGGCAGGTTGGGGTCCGGCGGACCCCAGGCGTCCGGCACGTCCTCCTTGTTCTGGAAGATCATCTGCCCGAACTCCTGCCAGGTCGACGACTCGTCCTGACCGGCGCTGAGGATGAACACCAGCTCGTACTGGTTGGCGACCTCCTCGCCGACGGCCGCCCGCCAGGCGCCCAGGCCGTCGGTGCGGATGTTCTTGGCGCACACGTCCCCGCTCGGGCAGGCGCCCGGGTTGAACCCGTTGTCCAGCCCGTACTGGTAGGACTTGGCCGGCATCTGGTACGGCCCGAACCCGGTGAGGTCGACGCCGTAGCGGCCGTTGGAGTCCTGCATCCAGTACTCGTGCAGGGTGTGACCCTTGTTGAGGGTGTTCGGAGTGTTCAGGAAGTCCTGGTAGAACGTCGGCACGTCCGCCCGGGGGATGTTGGTCGCGACGGACTGGGGATTGCCGAAAACCGTCGAGCGGGCCCGCTGGGAGACCGCGAACGTCTCGTCCGGATAGTCGAGCGCCACCAGGGCGATCTTGAAGTTGCGGACCGACCCCGACACGCTCGGGTCCGCCCAGTTCTTGCCGGGCACGGCCTTGTAGTCGTTCCAGGTCATCGTGTCCGGGTTCTGCCAGGCCTGCGGGTCGAGGACCTGGAACGGCGCGGTACCGCCGGCGGGGTTGGCCGGAGCCGCGGCGGCCTGCGCCGCCCCGGTCGCCACGAGCGTGGTCACCACGGCTGCGGCCAGCACGGCTCGCCGCAGCCGGGTTCGATGGGGGGTACGGTGCACGGAACCACCTCTCGTCGGAGGAAAGCGCGGCGCCGACGTCCCGGTGGGGGTCTCGCGGAACATCTGTCAGCAGGCCGCGCAGCGAATCTAGGAGGGCGGGCCGGTGCCGGTCACCGTGCAGATGTCGGCAGGTCGGCCGGCGACTTCCGACACCTGAAGGACCGGCAGCTGCCGGCGGGTCAGCCGGGGTGGCCGCGGGGAGCGGGTTCGGCGGTTGCCGCGAGGGCCCGCAGCACGTCCCGACGCACCCGGTCGACGGCAGACCCGGACAGGGGTCCGCGCGGTGGGCGGCACCGCCCGCCGGACCGTCCGGCGCACTCCATGGCGAACTTGACGGCCTGCACGGACTCGGGCCGGGAGGCCCAACCGAGAATCGGGTGCAACTCGGCGTAGAGCGGCAGCGCCCGGCCCAGGTCACGGGCGACGCACAGCTCGTACAGGCGCACGGCCTGGCGGGGCAGCGCGTTCGGCAGGGTGGCGACCCATCCTGCGGCGCCACACAGCACCAGTTCGAGCACCACGTCGTCGGCGCCGACCAGCACGTCGACGTGCGGGCAGAGGTCCCGCAGGCGGTGCAGCCTGCGTACGTCGCCGGTGACCTCCTTGACCGCGACGATCCCGTCGATCTCGGCGACGGTGGCCAGCAGGTCCGGCGTGAGGTCCAACCGGGTGTCGTACGGGTCGTTGTGGGCGACCACCGGCAGGCCGACCGCCGCCACCTCCCGGTAGTGGGCGACCACGTCGGCGGCTCGGGCCGCGGGCCCGTCGGGTGGCCGGGCGAGCACGCCGTGGGCGCCGACCTCGGCGGCCTGCTCCGTCCAGCGGCGGGCCTGTCTGCTGCCGTAGCCGCCGACGCCGGGCACCACGGCGCACCCGGACGGCGCGGCCTCCACGGTCGCCTGCACCACGGCGGCCCGTTCGTCGTCGGACAGGGCCCGGTACTCCCCCAACGACGTGCACGGCGCGACCCCGTGGCACCCCTCGGCGGCGAGCCGACGGACGTGTTCCTGGAGCTGGTCGAAGTCGACCGACAGGTCGGCGCGGAACGGCGTGGTGATGGCGACCAGCACGCCCCGCCAGGGCCTACCAGTTCCCACTCGGAAATCCCCTCTCCGCCGACACCGTCCGGTAGGAGGGCGCCGGCGCGGTGCGTATCGGAACCCTAGGAACGCCTGTCGCCTCCGGTCTTCGGACAGATGCCGGAACCGTCGCGGTGCCGTCCGTCTTTTTGTCGAGACTTCGACAGTGGACCTTGCGCGATGACCCACCCGCACCGGAGGGTAAGGACTGGCGGTCGCGCGATTCCTGTCACGCAGCGCAACCTGGGGAGTTAGATGCACGGTGAGCTCCAGCGAATCGTCGACGCCGTCGCCGCCCGGGTGGGGCGACCCGCCCTCATCGAGGACCGGCGACAGCGGGTGGTCGCCTACAGCGAGCACGACGGCCCGATGGACGAGGTCCGCCGGACGTCGATCCTGCGGCGGCAGACCACGCCGGAGGTGATCGCCTGGTTCCGGGGCATGGGCGTGCTCACGGCCTACGCGCCGATCCGCACCCCCGCGTGCCCCGAACTGGACCTGCTGGCGAGGGTCTGCGTGCCGATCCGGCACGACGACCTGCTGCTCGGGTTCGTCTGGTTCATCGACGCGGACGGTTCGATGACCGACGCCGACATCGCCACCGCGACCGGCCCCTTCGCCGACCTGTCGTTGGCCCTGTACCGGGAGAACCTGCTCGGTGAGCTCGCCTCGCAGCGGGAGACGGAGGCCACCCGCACCTTACTCGTCCAGAGCCGGCAGGCGCGCGAGCACGCGGCGCGGGCGCTGGTGGAGGAGGGCGTGGTGGCCGCAGACGGGTCCACCGTCGCGCTCGTCGCGCAGCTCGTGCCGGCCGGCGGGCGGCAACCCGACGAGGTGGCGCGGATCGCCCTGGAACAGGCCCTGGTCACCACTCGCCGGTGGATCGGAGTGCGGGAGACGCTGCACCTCGTCTGGCACGACCACGGGGTGCTGCTGCTCTGCGGCGACCGGGTTGCCGGCCGCCCCTCGCCGGAGGCCTCCGCCGGGCACCTGGACGAGGCGCTGGGCACCGCGACCCGGGGTCTGGCCTCCGTGGACCGGACCGTGACCGGGATCGGCCAGCCCCGGGCCGGGCTGTCCAGCGCGATCGAGTCGTACCAGGAGGCCGCGCAGGCCGCCCGGGTCGGTACGCAACTGCCCGCGCTGGGCCGGGTGGTCTCCTGGGCTGGTCTGGGCATCTACCGGGTGCTGTCCCAACTGGACAGTCAGCACCTCGACGTCGCGGGCGTGCATCCCGGGCTGGAGCGACTGCTGCGCGACGACGCCCACCAGGTGCTCCTGGAGACCCTGGAGGCCTACCTCGACCTGGCGGGCAACGCGCACGCGACCGCCGAGAAGCTCAGACTGCACCGGACGACCCTCTACTACCGGCTGCAACGGGTGGAACAGCTCGCCGGGACCGACCTCAAGGACGGCAACGAACGGCTGTGCCTGCACCTGGCCATGAAGCTCGGTCGGCTCACCGGTCACTACCGCTCGCGCGGCATGCAGTGAGTGACCTGGACAAGCACGATCACCAGTTGGCAGAGTCGAGTGGCACCCGCCCATGACCGCCTCGACCCACGGTGAGGACCAGTTCGATCAGGTCGTGCCGTGGCGGCTCGGCCGCTCTTACGTAATCATGAGACGTGCGCATCCCCGGACGGCTGAGCGTCAGGGCCAGGTGGACGGTCTGCGCGGTCGCCGTGGCGGTGGCGCTGACCGCGTTTCTGCTGAGTTTGGGCTTCGGCCGCAGCAACGTTCGAGACGCCGCCGACTCGCTCGCCAGCGTCGCCTCGGCCATCGTGGGTCTCCTGTCGCTGGTGGTGGCCATCTATTTCGGTGTCCGGGCTCAAACGTCCACGGGTACGCCGACCGACCGTTTGACCGCCGCTGCCGACGTGCTGCGCCACCGGGTCCGCCGGCAGTGGGAGCAGGAGATCGCGACCCGGCGGCTCGAACATCCCCGGCCGCTGCGTCTGCGCTGGGTCCTTACCGGCCGGCCGGCCGGGGAGACGTCCTCGGTGGTGACCGACGGGCAGCTGCTGGAGCCGGCCGATCGGGTGCCGGCGGCCGGGATGGTGCGGCAGTTCCGCGCGCTGACCAACCGGCAGCTGCTCATTCTGGGTGCGCCCGGCTCGGGCAAGAGCACGCTGGCGCTGCTGTTCACGATGGCCGCCCTGGAGCCGGGCGAGAAGGTGCCGGTGCTTCTGCCGCTGGCCGGGTGGCGCCCCGACCTGCAGGACCTCCGAGGCTGGGCGGCCGAGTGGATCGGTGACACCTATCCGGAGCTGGCCAACGAGCAGAAGTACGGCCCGGGCGCCGCGCGGGCGCTGGTCGACCACGACCGAGTGCTGCTGGTGCTCGACGGCCTCGACGAGATGCCGCAGGCGCTGCGCCCGGCGGCGGCGCGCGAGCTGGGCGACGTGGCCACCCGCAACGGCCTGAACACCGTGGTGACCTGCCGGGCGGCCCAGTACGAGGAGATCGTGGACGAGGCGGGCCGCCTGCCCATGGCCGCCGAGGTCACGATCAGCCCGGTCACGGTCGAGGACGCGATCGAGTTCCTGACCGGCCCGGAACCGGCGGGCAGCCGCCGCTGGGAGAAGATCACGCAGGTGATGCGGGCCGCGCCGGGCGGCTGGCTCGCCGAGGCACTGTCGACGCCGCTCATGATTGCCCTGGCACGGACGGTCTACGGCCCTGGCGCGACAGACCCCGACGAGCTGACCCACCTGACGTCGCGGACCGAGGCCGAGAGTCACCTGCTCGACCAGTTCCTGGTCGGCACCTACGGGAGCCGCGAAAAGGCCCGCGGCCCGGAGCGGTGGTTGACCACACTGGCCCGCCACCTGGAACATCGCCTGTTCAGCCCTACCCTGACGTGGTGGGACCTGCCGCGGGCGGTGCCGTCGGCGGTGATCGTCGGCACGGTGACCTTCGTGATCGGCCTGACGGGGGCGGTCAGCTGCACGCTCATCGAGCCGTTCCCGGGCAGCGCTGGCGACAATGCCCAGTTGGGCGCCGCGCTCGGCCTTGGCGCGGGCATCGTCTCAGGCCTCGGCGCGGGACGCAGCCGGGCCCGGCGCGACGTGGGCGACCCGGGACGGCTGCGCCGGGCCGGTCGCGTGGTAGCCACCACGGCCCGCGACGCGTTCGCCGCCGTCGCGCTCGTTACCACCGTCGCCGAGGTCATCCGGCGGGTCGAAAGCGGCGCTTCGGTCAATCCTGTCACGATGGTCGCCGACACCATCAACGCCCTTGACCTCGGCGGGTCGGTGGACCCGCTCACCGCACTGCAGGACGCCATCTTCGTCGCGGCTCTGGCTAGCGCGTTCAGCCTGATCAACACGGTGCTGAGTACCTGGCGCAAGGCGCTGCCCACCCGGCCGTCCTGGAATCTACGCACCCTGCCGGCCCGGTTGCTGTCCGGGATCGCCACCGGGCTCGCCCTAGCGATTCCCGTCGGTGCCCTGGTCGGGTTGATCGTCGGCCTCGACGACCTTGACTCCGAGTCGGAGATGTTGGCCACGATCATGGCCGATGGCGGTCCGCTCGCGATGTGGACGGTCCTCGCCATCACCGTGGGTATCGGCGTTCCGATCGGCATCGGACGGTGGCTCGCCACACCCTTGGACGATCAGGCGCCTGTCTCGCCGCGCTCGGTTCTGCGCAGCGACCGCGTGACCTGCCTGACCGTCTCCCTGGCAGCCGGGGTCTCGGCTGGGTCCGGCCTAGCGATCGTGCATCGGGTGGATCCGGAGCTGCTCGCCTTCTCGGGGCACTCGGGCGGGACGTCGTTCGGCCCGGCCGGGTTCGGCGGCCTAGCCGTCTTCGGCTCGGTTCTGCTCGGCGCGGGATCGCCATGGACGTCGTACACGGTGGCCCGGGCATGGCTGGCTCTCTGGGGACGCCTGCCGTGGCGGTTGATGGGCTTTCTCGACGACGCGCACCAGCGCGGGATCCTGCGGCAGGTCGGACCGGCCTACCAGTTCCGCCACGACCTGGTGCAGCGGCATCTGGCCGGACACCCGAGAATCCGCCGCCGGATACAGCCCGTTCGGGAGGCCCGAGAGTTCCCGGACCTCGCGACCCAGTCAAGGGCCGAGCGCGCTGGGGTCTCGCGCTCGCGGATTGGCACGGCGATCGCCTGCGTCGTCGTGCCGGTGGTCGTCGGCACGCTGACCGTTCCGGTGGTCCGCGACCAGGTCACCGGCTACTTTCAGCGGGTGCGCAGCGATCAGGCCCACGAGCTCGACCTGGCAGCCGACAAGATCGAGACGAGCGCGTCCGAGGACGCCCTTCGGCTGCGCATCGCCGCCGTTGAGATCGACTCCGATCCGAGCTCGAAGAACGAGCTGGGCGCCGTTCTTCAGACACCCGCCGGTGTGCCGCGGATGCGCTCTTTCGGTGTCATCCGGGCGGGACATTGGGCGCTAACCCATGGTATCGAGCAGCCGTTACGGGCCTGGGACTTGACCGGCAGCCGGCCGGCTCCCGTCCTCCTCTCTCCACATCCGGCAATCGTGGAGGATGTCAACGACCGCTTCGGAGTGTTCTCGATGAACGACGGTCGCTACACGACTGTCGACTTCGAGAACGCGCCGCTGTCTCTGGTCGCGCTGCCGGCCGACATCGAGTTGGTTCTGTCGGTGGAGGCCAACTGGATGGCCTACGAAGGCATCGACGGGCTCACCTACGTATCCGACCTCCGTCGTCCGCACTCCGAGCCGGTCAAGATCGGACCGACCGACCTACAGCTGCTGGACGTCGACGACGGTTGGATCATCTATCAACGGTCCGGCGGCGGCCTGGAGGCCCGACCGCTCGACGGATCCGGGGCACCGCAACGGATCAGCCCAAACGGTTCGTTGCCGAACGACTTGTTGCCGAACGAACGGTTGCGCTCGGCCGGGCTAGTGCAGTACGTGACCGACGACGATTTCGCGGTCCGAGTCCTCCGCTCGGGCCGGGACGTCGTTCTGGAAAGCCAGGCCGTTGACGACGCCCTGCTCGGCCCCGCATGGTTCGCCGTCGCACAGGACGATGGTTCGGCAGCGCTCTACGAGCGGGACGCGCGACAGCAGAACATCTCCCTCGGCGACGATGTCACCGCTCTCGTCGAACTGCCGGATGAATCGCTCGCAGTGACGCACGACTCGGGGGTCGTGGATCGCTGGCTGATCGACGAGCGCACCGGACAGCCCGCCAAAGAGGAGTTCCTGGCCGGCGTCGAGGATGTCGTCACCGGTGGAAGCGACCATGTTGTCGCGGCCACCCGGCCCGACGGCAGTGTCGCGCTGGTCGACCTGCGATCGGGTCCGCCGAGCGTGCACGAGGTCGGAGAGGTCGGCCCTGCCCCCTGGATCGCCCTGACCCGGGACTGGGCCTTGATCGCTGGCGACGACGAGGCCCCCACGACGACGCTGTGGACCATCGCGGACGAGCCACGGAGGGTCGGCGATCTTCCCGCCAATCCGATCTCCCAGGACGCTGCGGATTTCACCGCGATCGAGATCGACGCGACGCAGTCCTGGGTGTTGCTGGAGCGAGAAAGGACGGACGACTTCGCGGTCGAGCTGTGGCACCTCCGCGGGACGCCGAAGGCCACTGAGCTCGGGGCGCTGTACGACGGGAGATGGGCGTCGTTCTCGGGCCGCCACCTTGTCTACACCGACGACGCGGCCGGGACCCGGGTTTACGATCTGCCGGCCGACGGCGACAAGCCGCAGTTGCGATCCCAGCGGGAATACGTCTCGGGGATTACACTCGCCGACGGCGGCGAGTGGGGGCTTTTCGAACACGGCCCCCGGGAGCCGAGCGGAACCATGATGTCGGTCCAACCACTCGAACCGCGGCCGCCGTCCCTCAAGAGGGAACCCTGGCAGGTTGCCTGCGGGCTGGTCAAGACACCGCTCAGCCAGGAACGATGGCGGGAAATCGCGCCGGCTGACGCGCCCTACCGGGAGATATGCAGAAGCAAACTCTATTGAGACCGAGCAGCCACCTCGAAGCACCCGACCGAGGGCCCTCAAGCGCCGAACTCGTCGCCAGTTGAGCCTCGTCGAAGGCGGGCACTTGTGCCCGAGCATGGAAAAGCGAGATCATCACGCATGCTCGACCCCTCGCCCGAGGACGACGGGACCTCACCGACGGTCTCCGCGCCGCGTTTCGTCGGACGTGACCGGGAGGTGGCGGCGCTTCGGGGCGCGTTGGCCCGACCACCGGCGATCGTGCTGGTGGAGGGCGAGGCCGGGATCGGGAAGAGCCGCCTGTTACGAGAGTGGTTGGCCGCACCGGACCAGCGCACCGCTCTGGTGTCGGTGTGCCCGCCGCTTCGTGAGTCGCTGACGTTGGGGCCGATCGTCGACGCGTTCCGTGGGATCGACCGTCCGGTACCGCGGCTGCGGCTCACCGAGCTCGCGGGTGCGTTACGGCCCCTGTTCCCTGAGTGGTCTTCGGACCTGCCACCCGCACTGCCGCCCCTGGACGATGCGAAGGCGGCACGGCATCGCCTGTTCCGCGCCCTGGACGAGTTGCTGCGGGCTCTACGTGTCGACGTTCTCGTGCTCGAGGACGCGCACTGGGCCGACGAGGTGACCTTGGAGTTCCTGCTGTTCGTGACCTCCCGACAGCATTCGGACGGGCCCAGCCTCGTGGTCTCCTACCGGCCGGAGGAGGTGGACGTGGGGTCGCTGTTGCTGCGGTTGACATCCCGGTTGCCCGCCGGCGTGACCCAGCTGAGGATCGCGCTGGCACCCATGCGACCCGACGACACGGCGGCGCTGGTGTCCTCGATGCTGGACGGCAACCCAATATCGCAGGAGTTCACCACGTTCATGCACGAGCGGACCGGTGGCGTTCCGTTGGCGCTGGAGGAGTCGGTTCGCCTCATGTGCGACCGCGCCGACCTCGTCGTCCGCGACGGACAGTGGGTCCGGCTGAAGCTGCGCGAGCTTCAGGTGCCGCCAACGGTGCGTGACTCCACCCGGGAGCGGGTGGGCCGTCTGTCGCCGACGGCGCAGCAGGTGTTGCGAGCCGCGGCCACGTTGGTCGAGCGGTCATCGGTGGCCACGATCGCGGTGACCGCCGGTCTCTCGCAAGCCGCCTGCCGAGGCGCTGTCGCGGAGGCGGCATCCGCTGGCGTCCTGGACGGGGACGACCGCGGCCGGTGGCGGTTCCGGCATGTGCTGGCCGCCACGGCTGTCTACGAGGCGATCCCGTTGACCGACCGCAGACACATCCACCTGCTGGCCGGCCGGGCCTTGGAGGACATCCATCCGCCACCTGTCGCACGCCTGGCCCACCACTTCCGGGAAGCGGGCGAGACGCGGTCCTGGGCGCGGTACGCCGAGCAGGGTGCGGAGCTGGCCATGGCCTCGGGTGACCACACCAAGGCGGTCGATCTGCTGGTCGATCTGTTGTCGCGGGCCGTGCTGCCACCGGTGGATCGGGCACGAGTCGCACGCATCGCCGGAGTTGCCGCACTGGGCCGGCGCGAACCGGTCGACGCGGTCTACCACCGCGTGATCCGTACCCTGCGCTCGGTGCTGGAGACCCCCGGCCTCTCCGCCCGCCAGCAGGCCGAGATCCGCAACCCTCTGGGTCGGCTCCTGATCATCGGGGGTGAGGCGCAGGCCGCGCTCGGCGAGCTCGAACAGGCGGTGGCCAACCTCGACCATGACCCGATCGAGGGGGCTCGGGCAATGACCTATCTCGGATGGGCCTACGCGGGACCGTGGCCGGCGTCGACCCACCGGCGTTGGCTGGATCGCGCTGCCGAGCTCACCGCCGAATTCGCTTCTCCCGCGGAACGGCTGAACCTGGCCGGCAACCGAGCCGCCGCGTTGCTCATGCTCGGCGAAGAGGAGGCCTGGGACGTCGTCGCCGACCTGCCCACCGACGGCGCGACTCCGGCGGAGCGTCTCGACGTGGCCCGCATCCACGCCAACGTCGGCACCGGGGCACTGCTCTGGGGTCGGTACGCCGACGCGGAGAAGCACCTCGACGTGGCCCTGCGTCTTGCCGACGCCGAGCAGGCGTCCCGGTTGCATCACAACGTCCGGCTCGAACAGGCCAACCTGACGTGGCTCACCGGTCGGTGGGAGGGCCTCGCGGAGCGGAGCGAGGCGCTCGCCGACGCCGACCGAGACCGTCCGGCGCACTACCTCGGCAGCGTTCGCCTCGCTGCCCGACTGGCAGCCGCAGCAGGACGGCGGCGCGCTGCGGAGGAGCAGTTCCGGCTGGTCCTCCAGGAGTCCGCCCGTCTCGGCGCAGCCGACGACACGATGGAGGCCGCCGCGGCGCTGGCCAGACTGTGGCTGACGGACGGCAACAGCGACCGGGCGCTGCAGATCACGAACGAGCCGATGGACACCGTGCGGAGAAAGGGCATCTGGGTCTGGGCGACGGACCTCGTCCCCGCCCGGATCGAGGCGCACCTCGCCGCGGGCGACCTGAAGGCCGCGACACGCCTGGGCGACCAGTTCGCCAGAGGACTGCGTGGTCGTACGGCGCCCGCGCCTCGCGCCGCGCTCACCGTGTGCCGTGCCCTGCTGCTCGCCGCAGCCGGAGACCACGCCCGCGCGGCGACGGCATACGATCGGGCGGCGCGCGCCTGGAGCGCGTTGCCGCGCCCCTACGACGCCATGCTCGCCCGCGAGCGTCAAGCCGAGGCGCTCATCGCGCAGGGCCAGATCGAACAGGGCCGAGACCTGTTGGCGGCACAGTACGAGCGACTGTTCAGGCTCGGAGCCCGCGGCGATGCGGACCGTGTCGCACAGCGGCTCCGCGAACACGGCGCCGATGTCCCGCGACTGTGGCGCGGGGGCCGACGCGGGTACGGCGACCAGCTCTCACCTCGCGAGCTCGACGTGGTCCAACTGGTGGTCGCCGGCAAGACGAACCGGGAGATCAGCCGGATTCTGGCCAAGTCGCCGGCCACTGTGGATCAGCAGCTACGTGCGGCGATGCGCAAGTTGAAGGTGACCTCCCGCACCGCGCTCGCGGTCAAGGCAGTGGAGGCCGGAGTGTTCGCAGAAGAGCACTCCCTCGACGACGCATCGTGAAAATTGACGTATCCGCCGGATAGCTAAGGTCACTCGTCCGCCCCGAGCATGACTGCATGATCCATAGCCGTAGGGCGATGCATGCCTGAACGACCTGCCGCGCGTGACGACTCCGCCATCGAGCACCGGCCACCACCCGAGCCGTCCCGCGAGCCGCGCGTCGGCGCCCGTGACGACTCCGACGCCCGCGACGTCGACGGTGTCGACGACCACACGAGCCACGACCCCTATCAGCCCCTGTAGGTCAAAGGACTCAGATGAGACTCAAAACCCTCGCGGCCTCGCTGGCCGTTGTGGTCGGCCTCAGCATCATCCAACCGTCGTCGGCGTCCGCCGCCGAGCCGGATCCCGGCTCGGCCGCAAAGAAGATCGCGTCGAGCCTGAAGGACCGCTTCCGCACATCTCCGGCTTCCGACTTCTGGATCACGTTCGGGACCAAGGCCGACCTCGGGCCGGCGAAGAAGATCGCCAACTGGACCGCTCGTGGTCAGTTCGTCTACGACGCGCTGGCCGCGGCGGCGAAGGACTCGGTGGCGTCCGTCTCCGCCGAACTCGACCGGGCAGGAGTCAAGTACACCTCGTACCCGATCGCCAACGCCGTTCTCGTCAAGGGGGGCACCGAGAAGCTCGCCCTCGACGTGGCCGCGAAGGTGCAGGTCGCCGAGATCCACGCGACGCCACAGGTCGCGCTGGTCGAGCCCGTGGAAAAGAAGGTCCCCGCCGACCAGGCCGCCCGCCCCTCCGCGCCGAAGGCCACCGCCGAGGCGGGCACCTCCACGTGGGGTCTGGAGGCCATCCACGCCCCGCAGGCCTGGGCGATGGGCGCCACCGGTGCGGGCATCACCGTGTCCAACCTCGACTCGGGCGTCCAATTCGACCACCCCGCCCTGACGCACCAGTACCGCGGCACGAAGGCCGACGGCACCGTCGACCACAACTACAACTGGATGGCCACCCGGGGGGCGTGCACGGGCGCACCGTGCGACGACAACGGACACGGCACGCACACCATGGGCACCATGGTCGGCGACGACGGCACCAATCACGTCGGCGTCGCCCCGGACGCGCAGTGGATCGCGACGAACGGCTGCTGCGACAGCACCGGCGCCGAGTCGCTGCTGCGGTCCGGCTGGTGGCTGCTCGCGCCGACCGACGTCCAGGGCAACAACCCCGACCCGTCCAAGCGCCCCCACGTCGTCAACAACTCCTGGGGCCAGGACATCGAGCACAACTTCGACGACTTCTTCCAGGCCGTCGACGAGGCCTGGAGCGCGGCGGGCATCTTCAGCGTCTGGTCATCGGGCAACACCGTGCCGTACGCGGCCTGCGACACCGTCTCCTCGCCCGGCTCCGCCGTGAGTGCCTACTCCGTCGGCGCCTACTCCTCGGACGGCACGCTCGCGTTGTTCTCCCGCAAGGGCGAGGGCGAAGGCGGCCGGATCAAGCCCGAGATCTCCGCTCCGGGCGACGGGGTCCGTTCGTCGTACCCGGGTAACAGCTACGTCGAGATGTCCGGCACCTCGATGGCGGCCCCCCACGTCGCCGGCGCCGTCGCGGCGCTGTGGAGCTACGACCCGACCCTGATCGGGCAGGTCGAGGAGACCCGCCGCCTGCTCGGGGAGTCGGCCGTCGACGTCGACGACACCGAGTGCGGCGGGACCGCCGAGGTCAACAACAAGTACGGCGAGGGGCGGCTCGACCTCGTCCGCCTGCTCGAACTCGCCCCCCGCAAGGGCGGCACCCTCACCGGTGTGGTCACCGCCAACGGCACCCCGGTCCCCGCCGCCGAGGTGACGATCAGCGGACCGTTCAGCCGTTCGATCGGCACCGACAAGGACGGCCGGTTCACCACGAACCTCCCGGTCGGCGACTACCAGCTCAGCACCAAGGTCTTCGGCTACCTGACCGCGACCGCCGACGTCACGATCTCCCTCGGCCAGGACACCTCCGTCAAGCTGCCGCTCACCGCCGCCGCGAAGCACGACATCAGCGGCAGGGTCGTCGACGACAAGAAGCGGCCCGTCCCGAACGCCGACGTCTCCGTCAAGGACACGCCGCTCAAGCCGGTACGCACGGACGCCAACGGCGCGTTCACGATCGGCGCTGTCCCCGAGGGCGGGTACACTCTGACCGTCAAACCCAACGCCTGCTTCTCGGCCACGGCGGTCCCGCTGACCGTCGGCGCGCAGAACGAGTCGCGCGAGATCCCCGTCGGGCTCGTCGTCGACAAGGGCGGCTACAGCTGCGCCGTCTCCGACGGCGAGTACCTGCGCGGAACCGACCCGGTCGCCTTCACCAGCGGCGTGTGGGCGACGGTGAAGCTGCCGTTCCCGGTCGCGCTCTACAACGGCAGCCACGACACCCTCGGTGTCGGCCGGCGCGGCGTGATCTCCCCGGACACCAGCACCGGACCCGGCAACGGCGGAGCGGGCATCTTCCCCTTCTACGTCCAGACCCCGGTCGAGTTCGCCCCCGGCGGCGGAGTGTTCACGGCAGCCACCAAGGTCAACGGTGAGGACGCGTTCGTCGTCGAGTACCGCAACGCCAAACTGTGGGCCTATCCGGACCGGTCGGAGTACACCGAGCCGGTCAACTTCTCGGCCACGCTCACCCGATCCGGCACGGTGATCTTCGGTTACGGCGACGGCATCGGAACCGACGACCCGGTGACCGCCGGCGCGCACGCCACCACCGGCATCCAGGGCTGGGCCGGTGTCGACGGCATCCGGTTCTCCGAGAGCGCCCCGGTGCTGCGCGACGGGATGATCGTCACCTACGACCTGCCTGACTTCGGGTACCTCGACGCGACAGTCGTCGACCAGAACGACGGGCTGCCGGTGGCCGGGGCCAAGGTCTCCTTCACGAACAAGTCCGGGCTGGTCGAGACCGTCACGACCGACGGGACCGGCATCGTGCATCGCCAGCTTCCGGTCGGCGACTACACCATGACTGTCGACACGCCGAACTACACGACCGCGGCATACCCCTTCTCCCTCGACAAGCTCTATGCGAAGGCGACGATCGACGCACGTCTGACCACGGGCGTCGCCGGCCTGAAGGCCGACGGCCTCGACGCGCTCCTGGGCGCCGACCAGAACGGCGTGGGCTCGCTGACGCTGACCAACAACGGTTCCGCCCCACTCACGTACAACCTGGGTGAGGCGGCGCGCCACCCCGACCTCGACGCCGCCGGCACCACCGCGCGCACCGGCAAGGGCGCGGCCAGCACGATCGACCTCACGGCGTGGAGGTCCGGGGCGAGCGGCATGAAGCCGTCGAACGTCGACGGCAAGGCGGCGACGTCGAGCGCCGCCGAGGCACAGGCGGCTGGCAAGGTCGGCACGACCTCCGGCGGCGACGTCATCACCCGGATCGCCATCCCGGGCACGATCGAAGACAAAGAGCCCTCCGGCATCGGGTACGACGGCGACGTCTGGGTCCACGACTACAACAAGCGGACCAACACCGCCTACACGGTGACGGGCAAGCCGACCGGAAAGGTCTTCGACGCCTCGTGGAACCCCGCGTACCGGGCGTTCGACATGGCGCTCGACACCAAGACCGGTGACATGTGCCAGATGGAGGACAGCCCGGCCAGCTTCATTCACTGCTTCGACCGCACGACCGGGAAGGAGACCCGGCAGATCAAGGGTGACTGGTCCACACTGCAGCTGACCGGCCTCGCCTACAACCCGATCCAGGACGTGTTCTACGTCGGCGGCCGGAGGAACGGGATGATCGGCACCGTCGCCGGGACGTCGCACGACAACCCGGGTGCGCTGCTGTCCTTCTGCACCCCGCCGCTGCCCGAGGTGATGGGCCTGGCCTACAACCAGGCGTCCGACACCATCTGGTACACCGACCTCACCTCGAACAGGCCCACCCGCCTGCTGCAGGTCGACCCCGACGACTGCGCGCTGGTGAACGCGTGGTGGTTCCCCGGCCAGAAGGCGGGCCAGGGCGGCGGCCTGGAGACCGACTCGACCGGGGCGCTGTGGGCGGCCGACCAGCTCGCCGACGACGTCGTACTTGTCGACGTCGAGGACGACCTGGTCACCGACCTGCCGTGGCTGTCGCTCTCCTCGACCGGCGGCACCCTCGCCCCGGGTCAGTCGACGACCGTCAAGGTCTCGATCTCCGCGAAGGGCGCCAAGCTGGGCGTCCTCGGCGCGAACATCGTGGTCAGGTCCGACTCGGGACGCCAGTCCAAGACCTACGTACCGGTGACGCTCACGACCACGAAGTACCAGGTCGGCGTCAACGCCGGTGGCGCGAAGGTCACCGACGGCTCCGGCTACACCTGGCTCGCCGACCAGGCCGCCAGCAAGAAGGCGTGGGGTTACGAGGGGAAGACGAAGGTCACCGCCACGAAGAACGGAATCGACGGGACGACGGACGACATCCTGTTCCAGTCGCAGCGCACCACATCGGACAAGCAGTTGTTCTACCGCTTCCCCGACGCGCCCAAGGGCACCTACGCGGTCGACCTCGGGTTCGCCGAGATCGAGAAGGTGGCCAAGGGCAAGCGGGTGTTCGACGTCCTCGTGGGCGGAACGCTGACGGACTACGCGTACGACCCGGCTGGGGCGGTGGGGTCGGACGTCGCCGACTGGCGCACCGCCGTCGTCAAGCACGAGGGTGGTCCGCTGACCGTGGAACTGCGGGGCTCGAAGGGCCTGAAACCTCCGACCATCGCCGCGCTGCGGGTGACGCTCGACCCGCGCGGGGACGAGGCGGAGCCGGAGCCTCAGCCCGAGGAGCCGGAGCCAGGCCCGGTGCCGGTGTCCCCCGCCGGTCGCTCGTACTCGATGAAGGTGACCGACGGGCTCTACCGCCAGGGCACGCAGGAGTCCGGGTGGCACGGCGACGACCTGTGCGGCCCCCTGTGGTTTGATTCCAGCTTCCTGCAACCGTTCTACGACACGGCGTGGGACGGCGTGTGCGTGACGACGAACGGCACGCTGGCCTTCGACCGCGCCAGCACGTCGGGGAACAACACGGCACTGCCGTCGCCGTACCCGATCGACGCGATCTATCCGCTCTGGGACGACCTCATCGTCGACGACGAGGCGGGTATCTACTTCGGCACGACCGAGGTGGACGGGTTGGCGGCGCAGGTCGTCGAGTGGCGCAACGTCGCGTTCTACAGTGACCGCACGGCCCGCGTGAGCTTCTCGGTCACCCTGATCGCGGACGGACGGATCCAGATCGGGTACGGCGACGGCGTCGGCGGCGACAACCCCCTCACCAAGGGCTCGTCGGCGACGGTCGGCGTGGAGAGCCTGAACCGCAACCCCGCGAGCCAGTACTCCTTCAACCAGCCCATCCTGAAGGCCGGTCTGGGGCTGGAGTACACCCTGCCCGCCGCCGGCACGATCGAGGGCACGGTCACCGACGCGAACGACCGCAAGCCGATCGAGGGCGCGATCGTCACGCTCAAGGGGCCGGCCGGTGAGCGGGTCATCACGACCGACGCGAAGGGCCGGTGGAAGGCCCAGGCGCTGGTCGGCGAGAACACCGTACAGGTCGACGCGCCGAACTACGTCACCGCGAGCCACCCGGTGACCATCGCCAAGAAGGATCAGGCCGAGACTGTCGACACGGCGTTGACCACGGGCGTCGCCACCGTCACTGGCGCTGACGTCGACTGGCTCCTCGACAAGGACCAGAAAGCGACGGCCGACGTGACGGTGACCAACACCGGCTCCGCCCCGCTCGAGGTGCGGATCAGCGAGCAGAAGCGCACCAGCGACGGTGGGCACGAGGCCGCCGACCTTCCGTGGCTGACCCTCACGGGCGCGGCAGCAACCGGCACGGTCACCCTCGCGGCCGGCACGTCCACCACGGTTACGGCGACGGCCGACAACGCCGGCGTCGAGCCCGGCGTACTCGTCGGCGACCTGCTCGTGGCATCGAACGCCGGCAAGGGCGAAGCCCAGCTCAAGCCGGTCCGTGTGGCGACCTCGGCCTACTGGAAGGGCGTCGACGTCGGTGGATCCGGGTACGTCGGTGCCGACGGCTTCTTCTGGTCGCCCGACCAGGGGCTCGGCTCGCGGCCGTGGGGTCACGTCGGCGGCAAGGCGCATTCCACCAGGGCCGACATCGCCGGCACCGAGGACGACGCGCTGTTCCGCACCCAGCGGAGCGGCAAGACGTTCAGCTACGTGTTCAAGAACGCCCCTGCCGGGACGTACCGGATCGGCCTCGACTTCGCGGAGATCGAGAAGGTAAAGGCCGGCAACCGCGCCTTCGATGTGCTGGCCGACGGCAAGGTGGTGCTCCACGACCACGACGTGCAGGCGAAGGTGGGTGCGAAGACCGCAGACACGAACGCGGTCACCGTCGAACACGCCGGTGGCGATCTGACGATCGAGCTTCGCCGTGAGAAGGGCGAGAGCGACCCGATCCTCAACGCCCTGAAGGTCCAGGAGGACCCTCGCCGGTGAGGTAGCCGCGGACAGTGGTCAGAGCCGCACCGGAGCAGGGTTGCCGGGGCGGCTCTGACCACCTCACTGCGTCCTGAGTGCACCGATCGCCTCGTAGAACGCATAGCTCAGGAGAAAGTGACCGTAGCCGAGGAGCAGGACCACCGCAGCCGGCACGAGGGCGAGACAGCCGGCCCCTACGGCTTGCGTGGCAGGTTCCCCTGCGGCTCTTCTGCGGTCGGCGGTCCGCTCCTCCATCCAGGACGTCAGCCCGATGTACGAGAAGACGCTGACGACCACCGGTCCCAGGAATGCGATCCCCAGTGCGAGCACCGAGGCCACGATCTTCACCACCACAGCGATGGCGCCGAGGTCGAGTTCACCCGGACCTGGTGACGTCGCGGGAAGGTCGAGCCAGTCGGTGAAGAAGAACGAGTCGGCCATGATGGCCGACGGAATGAAGATCGCCAGGACCGAGAGGAAATCCCCGAAGGTGGACCGGTCCGACGGCAGCGAGGACGGCCACGTCTGCCCGGGCACGGACACCGGGGAGGCGGGGCTGCCTCCGCTCCCCCGTCCGGCCTTGATCTTCTTGGCGTTGTCGGTGAACCAGGTTTCGACGAACAGGGTGAGAATGTACAAGGCGAACGTGAGCTGCTTCGCCACCTTCTCCTCGAAATACTGGAACAGAAACAGTGCGACCCCGCCGATGACCACTCTCATGACGTTCCGGGGGCGCCTCATTCGAGCAGGCTATGCACAGAACCGCCGGGCGGTAAGCACTGAAGGGTCGTAGGTGACCACCCGTCTGGATCGAGTGGGCGAACAGGGTCGCCGGGTGCGGTGCCAGCCGCTCCGCGCCGACTGTTACTCGGCTTCGACAGCAGGACGAACTCGCTGCCTCCCTCCGCGCGCAACCCGACGGTGCCGAGGCGGGACAGTCAGTGACGTGACGCCGCGGATGAGCGGGATGTTTGTTCGGTCCGGACGGGATGCGAGGCTGAGCGCGTGGCTTCCCGGTCGACGTGCCCGTGGACAACCCCCGGCGGCGTGGTCGGTACCTTGGGCGCGTCGGTGTATCTGAAGACCGGCGAAAGCGCGGCGCAGGCCCGCCGGTGACGCCCCCATGAGCTTGGTGTCGGCGTTCATACCGGTCTGGATCCTCACCGCCGTCGGCTACATCGCCTGTCGTTGGGGCCTGCTGGGCGAGGCGGTGGCGTCGGTGCTCGGCCGGTTCGTGTTCCATCTCGCGATGCCGTCCGCCCTGTTCCTCGCCCTGTCCCGCATGCCGCTATCCGGATTCGCCGGTCGCCCGCTGCTCGCCTTCGCGGTGAGCACCGCCGCGGTCGTCGGGTTCGGGTGGGTCGGCGCGAGCCGGCTGTTCGGTCGCACACGCGGCGAACGGCCGATCTGGGGCATGGCCGCCGGTTACGTGAACTCGGCGAACCTCGGCATCCCGATCGCCACGCAGGTCCTCGGCGACGTGTCGTTCCTGGCCGAGGTGGTGCTGCTGCAGGTACTGGTGGTGACGCCGGTGATCCTGGTCGCCCTGGACCGGCACAGCGACCCGTCCGGGCGGGTACGGGTCCGCCGTATCGCCTCCCTACCGGTACGCAACCCGGTGATCCTGGCGTCGCTGCTCGGTGTCGCCTGCTCGGCTACCGGCCTGCACCTGCCGTCGACCGCCAGCGCGTCGCTCACCCTGCTGTCGGGCGCCGCGGTTCCAGCCGCCCTGGTCGCGCTCGGCGCGTCACTGCACCGGACGGCGCCGTCGTGGGCAGAGCCGGCTGAGCTGGCCGAACTGACCGTGATCACCGCGCTGAAGCTCGTCGTACAGCCGATCATCGCGTACACGGCCGGCCTGGCCCTGCACCTGTCCACGCCGCAGTTGCTCGCCGTAGTGGTGTGCGCGGGCCTGCCGACAGCGCAGAACACCTTCATCTACAGCCAGGAGTACGGCGTCGGCGAGACGGTCGTCAACCGGGCGGTGGCGGTGACCACGACGCTGTCGCTGGCCACCCTGGCCGCGGCGGCGACGCTACTCGGGTAGGTCCGTCAGCTGACTCGTCCAGCAACCGTCGTGAGTCACGTCGACGATGACGCTGGCCGGGACTTCGCGAAAATCTGCGGGTGCCCCTGGCTGCGCCGTGGCTTCCGCATCACTGAGACACTCGCCTGGACCTGAGCGCTCGCGACTGAATGCGCCCCGCAGCCGACGGTAGGAGAGGCCCGCCGATGAAAGGCCGTTACGCCAACCTGGACCGGATCCGGACTCTGGACCCCGAGCGCAACTATCTGGACATCTACCAGACCATGCTGCGCCACGAGTTCCCGTGGGACCTGAAACTCGGCCTCAACCTCGCCTTCAACCGGTCCTTCTCCGTCCCGGCCATCGCCGCGGTGCACACGGCCACCGGAGAGCTGACCGAACGCACCCAGAAGCGGATCGACGACACCGGCCTGCTGATGTACGAGATGGTGCTCAACGGCTTCGAGCAACCCCGTGGGCGCGACGCGTTGCGGCGCGTCAACCAGATCCACCGCCCGTACGACATCAGCAACGACGACTTCCGCTACGTCCTCGGTTGCCTGGTGGTGATCCCGACCCGATGGCTGCAGGAATACGGCTGGCGCCCACCCTGCTGCCACGAACTGCGGGCCACGCACCTGTTCTACCGAGAGCTCGGCCGACGGATGGGCATCACGGACATCCCCGGTTCGTACGACGAGTTCGAAACCTGGTTCAACGCCCACGACGCTGCTCACCTACAGCCCAACGCCGACGCGGCAGCCATCGAGCGGGCAACCCGCATGCTGATGCTCACCCGGATCCCCCGGATGCTTGGCCCGCTGGGGAACGCGCTGGTCAGCGCCATGTACGACGCCCCGCTGCGGCGCGCGATGCGGGTCGATCCGCCGGCATGGCCGATCCGGGCCGGCCTGCACGGCGCCCTCAAGGTGCGCTCGCGGCTGCAGCGATGGTTCGGAGCGCCGCGCACCACGCCGTTGTTCGCCGAGGGAATCAGGGCCAAGAGCTACCCCGACGGGTACGAGATCAGCCAGCTCGGTCCGCAGCACGACCAGGTACCCGGTCGACCCAACGCCTGAGCGCCCGGCCGGCCCTGCGATCGGCACCACCACGCTGCCGCGGCGCGAGGCCTTCAGAACCGGTCCCGGGTACCAAGGAGGGCGTTGTGTGCGGCACGGCGCCACGGCGCGAGTTCGGTGTCGACCCCGGCCCAACGGACGTCATCGACAGAAAGGACCCCGTCGACGTCAGGCAGAGCCTCGATCAGCCGCATCCGCTGGTCTTCGCCCGGGTGGGTACTCCACAGATCGGTGGTCCGCCGGCTGAGCTGACGGGCCAGCGGCAGGTCAGCGGCCAGGCGCTGGCGGGCTTCAGCGGCCATCGCCTCCAGTTGCTCAGCGTCGACACGCGGGGCCTGATGCCACAAGTCCTGCCAGATCCGGCCGGCGAGCAGGACCGTCTCAGAAGACCGGAGGAAGGGTGCGCTGCCGCCCACCCGGCGGGCGACCAGATCGGCCCGGTACTCGGCACGGCGACTGTCGGGCATCGCCACACTGTCCACGAGCAGCTGCGCGGTCGCGCCGGCGACGTTCACCAGAGCGACGATTCCATTAACGATCATTCCGAAGAGGACGGCCGTCCCGCTGACGTTCGAGGCCAGCGATTCCGAGGCGCGAATGGCCCGCTGCCAAGGGTTCCGCCCACCGGTGGCCATTACCGCCCGGGTGCCGAACGTCCTCGCCAGCAGGGTCCGGCGGACCCGAAGCGGATCGCCGTTGGCGAGGTGACCCAGCTCATGGGCCAGAAGGGACAGCCGAGCCGGCCGCGGCAGCATCACCCACAGGGGGATCCCGATGACGAGCACCGACCGTTGCCGCCAGCCCAGCCGGGCGACACCGGCGTTGAGACTCAGGTCCGCACAGATCACGTCGGGAACCGGTGTCCCGGCAGCATCTGCGACCTCCCGCACCAGACGATGCAACTGCGGGGCTTCGCGCTCGGTGATCACGCCATGCTTGGGCACCCGCCCGAACGACGGCTTGACCAGCAGCAAGACGAGCAGAGCGGGGATCGCCAGAGCCAGCCGTACCCCCGGTGGCAGGTCGCTGGCCACGACGAGCCAGACGAGATAGCCCGCTGCCGCCACCCCCAGCAGCGCCAGCACCACGGAGACCGCCGACAGCCAGAACTCGCCCGACGACGGCCCGGCCGGGCGTGCCTCCGGATCGGCCAGCAAGTCCTCATGCGTCGACCGGTCGAGTTCCAGCCCTCGCCGGAAGCCCCAGCGGCCGACCATCGTAGTGCCGCGCCACGGCGCCAGGGCGGGGTCGTACACGTCCAGGTTCCACTGACAGGCAGCGCACCAGGAGAGCGCCCCCGCCTCCAGCAGGACCAGGTCGTCAGCACAGGTCGGACACCTGCGCGGCGTCGTCGTCTTCGTCGGCACGAGGGTGGAGTGTAGATGCCGGGCACCTGCCCCAGCAGCGAGTGCGCCTACGGATGCGAGGGGGCGCGATGGGTACCGGCTGCGAGATGCCCCTTAGGGTTCTGCCATGCAGATCATCGAGGGCGCGGGCCGGTGGACCGCACCCGCCGGGGCCGCCAACGACTGGGTCGAACACCTGAGGGTGCCGGACCTGTCGGTGGGAACGTACTGCATCCCGGCGGGCGGTCTCGACGGTCAGAGCCCGCACACCGAGGATGAGATCTACGTGGTCACCGCGGGGCAGGCCCGGATCGTGACCCCGGACGGCGCGGCCGAGGTGGGCCCGGGTTCGGTGATCTTCGTGCCGGCTGGCGAGGAGCACCGGTTCGAGGAGGTGACCGAGGACCTGGCGCTGCTGGTGGTGTTCGGCCCGGCCTACGGCTCGCGCGCTTCGGATCGGTGAGACGTTCACCGCCTCCACCGCGAACAGGTGCCGCGGCCATCGCGCCGTCGACGCCGAACGAGTAGGTGCGAACAGCGGTACCGGCCGAGCGATCATGGATTCGTCCAGCAGGACCGTGGGCCATGGACTGGTGGACCCGGTGCACGGCCTGGCCTCTCGGCCGTGGTGGATCAGTCGGGCGACCTCTTGTGACGACACACCACCCTCGATACGGTCATCGCGCTCGTCACGCTTCAACGGGGGTTGTCTGTGTCGAATGTCATCACGCCTGCGGCTGCCCGCTGGCGCGCTCGGCTGACCGTTCTGGTGCTCGGCGCGTCCTGCCTCGTCGCCATCTCCGCACCCGGCCCGGCCACGGGGGCGACCCCATCTGCCAGCCGATCGGCAGCCGGTCAGCTGGCCGCCATCGAACCGCCGGCCGACATCGTGTCCCAGATCGCCGGCCGGCCGCACCCCCGGCTGCTCGCCACCGCGGAAACCTTCGGCAACGCGCGCAACCGGCTCGCGACCGACAGCCGGGCACAGCGGTGGTTCACCGCGGTACGGGAACGCGCCGATCGGGTCCTCGACACCACCGCTGAGAAACTGCCGACCAACGAGCGTTTGCAGAGCGGGGAGGTCACCGCCGACGACGTGAAGCGCCGGATCTACGCGCTGGGTCTGGTCTGGAACATCTCCCCCAGTGGCGGGACCGACCCGCAGGAGTACGCCCAACGCGCGAGGGCGGAGCTCCTCGCCGCGGCCGGCCTGCAGACCTGGAACCCGGACAGCAGGTTCCTCGACGTCGCGCAGATGACACACGCCCTCGCGATCGGCTACGACTGGTTCTACCAGTTCCTGTCCGCGAGCGACAGGACGACGATCCGTGACGCGATCATCAGGCACGGCATCGATGCGACGCTGCCCTTGCTGGGTGGAGGCAACTTCACCGCACCGCACAACTGGAACATCGTCTGCAACGGTGTCGCGCTGGGAGCGCTGGCGATCGGCGCCGATGCCGGCGACACGGTCCGCACCAAGGTCAACAATTTGCTGGTCGGCAGCGTCCGCTCCATCCAGTACGGCATCGCGGAGTACGGCCCGGACGGCGCCTACGCCGAAGGTCCGGCCTACTGGCTCTTCGCCACCGAGTACCTCGTCACCTGGCTGGCCGCCTTCACCACCGCGACGGGCACCGACTTCGGCCTCTCCGGCCTGCCCGGCCTGGCGAAGACCGGTGACTTCGCCATTCACGTCAGTGGACCGAAGGGGGCGCTCTTCAACTACGGCGACGGGGGTACAACCTTCTACAACTCACTCACCGCCGGGGGCCGGCAGGTGCCCTATCTGATGTGGCTGGCCCAGCGTTACCAACGGCCCGAATGGGCCGCCTGGGCAGCTGCCCGGGCCGACGAGGGGGCCACGCCGCTGGACATCCTCTGGTACGACCCGGCAACCGCCACCGGCACCACCCATCCAGCCGCGACCGATGCCTACTTCCGGCACGTGGAGGTGGCCACGGCACGCAGCGACTGGGACGATCCGAACGGCGTCCATGTCGCGACGAAGGGACTGCGAGCGGGGTTCGATCCGGTCGCCGGCCACGAGAACCTGGACGCCGGCTCGTTCGTCCTGGACGCGAGCGGGACGCGCTGGTTCGAGGATCTCGGCGCGGACGACTACGACCTGGCCAACTACTTCACCTGGCAGAGCAACACCGGCGGCCGGTGGGACCACTACGTGAACCACCCGCAGGGGCAGAACACCATGCTGCTGGGTGCGGGCCCGACGCCGTCCACCGCCCTTACCCAGGGCGCCCGGATCGTGTCGACCGGCTCCTCCCCCCGGCAGTGGCATGCCATCACCGACCTGACCGCCATGTACGGCGGCCGGGTGCAGCAGGCCCGACGCGGCATCCAACTCTTCGACGACCGTCGTCAGGTGCTCGTCCAGGACGAGGTACGGTCCACCACGGCGATCGACTACCGGTCCTTCCTGCACACCCGCGCCGACGTCGTGTTGGCCCCGGACGGACGGTCCGCGACCCTGCACCGGGGGGACGAGCGCCTCGCGGTGCAACTTGTCGGCCCAGCCGGTGCGACGATGTCCGTCGGACTTCCCGCCCCGATGGCGGGCAGCCCCAACCCGCCGGGGCAGAACTCCCAGCCAGCGCTCCGGAAGCTCGTCGTACACCTGCCCGGTGTCACCAATGCCACCCTGGCGCTACGCCTGACGCCGTTGTTCGGCGGCGAGCAGCCGCCAGCGGCGCCGTCCCTGACGCCGCTGGCCAACTGGTCCGTGCCGGCGTCACCGACGACCCAGTTGGCCGGGTTACACGTCGACGGCGCGCCGGTGGCCGGGTTCACGCCGAACCGCTTCCGGTACGAGGTGGTGCTCGGCCCCGGCACCACCGACCCACCGCAGGTCACGCCGGTGAGCCAGAGCGGCGGGTACGCCCAGGTGAGCCAAGCGACCGAACTGCCCGGCACGGCCACCGTGAGCACCTACCGCCAGGACGGGGCCGCCGGTCCGAGCTACAAGATCCACTTCCGGGTGCCGGGGAAGACCCGCAACTCGCTGCCCATCGCCTCGGTAACCGCCGGCGAGTACGCCCACCGAGCCGCGGCCACCATCGACGCCGACCTGGACACCACCTGGGCCGGCTCGACCCTCGACCTCGACCTCGGTGCGCAGCGCACCGTCGGGGCGGTGAACGTCGCCTTCGCCTTCGGTTCGCAGCGAAGCTTCGCATTCGACCTGCTGACCTCCACCGACGGCACCAGTTGGCAGGCCGCCGCGACCAGAGCCGTCTCCTCCGCCGCCACGGACAACGCCGAGGTGTACCCGATCACGCCGACCACCGCCCGCTATGTGCGCCTTGTCGGGCAGGGCAACTCGTCCACCAGCTCCACGGTGGTCGCCGAGGTCCGGATCTACGCCAGCACCACCGACGCATACGCGGACACGCCGGCCCGCCGGATGACGCCGACCGCCGACGCCTTCGTCCGCTGTGGCAGCCACGCCGGCACCAACTTCGGCCGCGGAAGCCAGCTGGAGATCCGCAACCATCCGAACGACCCGACGGTCCTAGCCGAATACCGGCGGTTGAGCTATCTCCGGTTCGAGCCGGCCTCCGTCCCCGGCACGGTCCGCAGCGCCACCCTGTGGCTCTACGGCGGGATGGCGGCCGACCCCGACGTGGACTTCACCACGTCGGCAGTCCTCATGGTGGACTCACCGTGGAAAGAGTACGACGTCACCTGCGCCAACCGTCCGGCGTTGGGCGCGATACTCGGCGTGATCGGCTCGGACGAGCAGAAGATGTGGCGTCGCCTCGACCTCACCAGCTATGTCAGGGACCAGCTGGCCGCCGGCAAGCCCATCAGCATCGGCGTCGCACAACTGGCGGCCGGTCACGGCCCGTGGGTCGGCTTCAACAGCAGGGAGGCCAGCTTCCAGCGGCCGTTCCTCGAGTTGACGGTCTCTTGAGCGGAGAGCGGTGCCGGGTATCCGGCGGCCATCCTCCGGCTCAGCCTCGATCGAGGCAGCTCGTGTTGGCGGGGAGCCGACAGGCCGCGCCGAATCGCTGCCGAGTTGCCTAACCGTCAACTCGGCATGCGACGCTCAAGGTTCGCGACCAACGGGCCACGCCGCGTGGCCCCCGGACCCTACCGCCACAACCGCACGATTTCTGGCGTGACAGCGCGGCACCCCTCAACCCCACACCCCTTGTGCCCGGAGGAACGCAGACCATGGACCACGCATCTCAGCTCATCCAGGAGCGGAGCGCCCCACCGGCCACGCTGGTGATCTTCGGTGCCTCCGGTGACCTGACCCGGCGTAAGCTGCTGCCCGCAGTCGAGAGCCTGGCTCGGCACGAGCGGCTCCCGGACCAGTTCGCGCTGGTCGGCGTCGCACGCACGCCGATGACCGACGAACAGTTCGCCGAGAGCGCCCTCGGCGAACGCACCCTCGCCAGCAAGCGCCAACTCCAGGGCGGGGTGCGGTACGTGGCCGGCGGCTACGACGACCCGCAGACCTACAAGCGGCTCGTGGAGACCCTCGACGAGCTGGACGCACAGCGGGGCACGTCCGGCAACCGGCTCTTCTACCTGTCCACCCCCGCCGGCGCGTTCGAGCCGGTGATCAACGGACTGGCCGGTGTCGGGCTCAACCAGCCACGCGAAGGTTCCTTCTCCCGCCTGGTCATCGAGAAGCCGTACGGGCGCGACCTGGTCACGGCCCGTGAGCTCGACGGCGTCGTGCACAACGCGTTCGACGAGCACCAGGTCTTCCGGATCGATCACTATCTGGGCAAGGACACCGTCCAGAACGTGCTGGCGCTGCGCTTCGCGAACTCGATCTTCCAGCCCATCTGGGATCGCTCCTGGGTCGACCACGTGCAGATCACCGTCGCCGAGACCCTCGGCGTCGGCAGCCGCGGCGGCTTCTACGAGGACGCCGGCGCGATGCGGGACATCGTGCAGAACCACGTGCTCCAGGTCCTCGCACTGGCCCTGATGGAGCCACCGGCCTCGTTCGAGGCTGAGGGCCTGCGCAACGAGAAGGTGAAGCTGCTGCAGGCGATCCGCCTGCCCACCGACCGGGACATCGCCGAGGCCGCGGTCCGGGGGCAGTACACCCGGGGCGGCACCCGCGAGGAGTTGATGGCCGGCTACCGCGAGGAGGCCGGCGTCGACCCCCTGTCGCGGACCGAGACGTACGCCGCGATGCGGCTCAACGTGGACAACTGGCGCTGGGCCGGGGTGCCGTTCTACGTGCGCACCGGCAAGCGCCTGCCGGCCCGGCTCACCGAGGTGGCACTGCAGTTCCAACGGCCGCCGCACCTGCCGATCCCGACCGACCAGCTCACCGGCCTCGACGCTGACGCGCTGATCCTGCGGATCCAGCCGAACGAGGGCATCTCGCTGCGCTTCGGCGCCAAAGTGCCGGGCCACTCCTTCCGGGTCCGCACCGCCACGATGGAGTTCTCCTACGACCAGACGTTCGCCGAGGAGTCCCCGGAGGCGTACGAGCGTCTGCTCCTGGACGCACTGATCGGCGACGCGTCGCTGTTCATCCGCAGCGACGAGGTGCAGCAGTGCTGGCGGATCGTCGACCCGATCATCGACAACTGGGCGAAGGACAATTCGCCGATCCCCACCTACGAGGCCGCCTCCTGGGGCCCCACCGACGCCGACCGGCTCATCGGCCGGCACGGCCGCAGGTGGCGCAACTCCGCGTGACCCGCCACCACGAGTGTGACCGCGCTGCCGAGCCGGAGTGGCGGGGGGTGATCGAGCGCGACGACGGGTGGGGTTGTCCCCCTACGACTCTCGCGCGCGGTTACGGCGGTGGTGGACGATCAGCGCGACCGCGCAGAGCACCGCCACCAGCCCGGACGCCGAGCTGACCCACGGGTTGTCCGCTGCGGTCGACAGCACCACGTTGGCCGCCGCGCTGACGAAGAGCACCAGCCACAGCAGCGGGCGGAGCAGGCCGCCCGGCTTGTTCGGTGCGGTGACCGGGGCCTGGGTGAGGCGATACGGATCGGTCATGACAACCTCCTTCGACGAACGTTCCTCGATGCCGTCAACGCTAGGCGGGCGGCGCGGCGGGGACGATCCCGCCAGCTCGACGACCGTGGTACAGCAGGCTGTACCTTGCACGCCGGACGTTGCCGGGCGGGTTCCGCGGTGGCCTATGTTGGCGGGGGAGGTGGGTCGATGGCGGACGTGCGGGACCGGGTTCGCACCTTGGTCGACGCCCTGGAGCACCTCGTCGGAGGGCTGGGCACCGCCACGTTGGCGCTGGGCGCGCTGCTCTGGGCGGCGATCGTGGCGGTGACCTGCGTGGGCGGGGTGGGGCTGCTGGCGGCGCCCGGTGCGTTGCGGGCGGTGCGCTCGGTGGCCGACCGCGAGCGGGCCCGGCTGTCCCGCTGGGATGAGCCGATCCCCACGCCGGGGCCGGTGCCGGCCGGGTTGCGGACGGCGACCCGTGATCCTTTCGTGCGCCGGGAGCTCGGCTGGGTCGCGCTGTACTCGCTCATCGGCCTGGTGACCGGGCTGGTCGGCCTCACGCTGCCACTCTCTGCCGTGCAGTACGTCACGTTCCCGCTGTGGTACGGGCTGCTCCCTGCCGACGCCGGAGCGCCGGGGATCGTCTGGTGGCGCATCGACGGTTTGTCCGAGGCACTCGCGGTCGGGTTGCTCGGGGTGGGCTGGCTGGCCGCCGCGCTCTGGCTCGGCCCGGTCCTGGCCCGTCTCCAGGCATGGCCGAGCCGGCTGCTGCTGTCTCCGCCGCCGGGCGTCGACCTGTCGCTGCGGGTGGCCGAGCTGACCGCCACCCGCGCCGCGGCGCTGGACGCCCACGCGGTCGAGCTGCGCCGGATCGAGCGTTCGTTGCACGACGGCACCCAGAACCGGTTGGTCGCGGTCAACGTGTTGCTGGGTGCCGCGCGGCGGGCCGCGCGCCGCAATCCGGACCGCGCCGACGAGATCCTCGGGCAGGCGCAGGACGCTGCGGAACAGGCGCTCGCCGAGCTGCGTACGGTGGTGCGCGGGATCCTGCCACCGGTGCTGGACGACCGGGGTCTCGCCGGCGCACTGGCGGGCCTGGCCGGCAGTTGTGTGGTGCCCTGCCGGCTTGAGGTGGACGTGGCGGTGCGGTGCGCGGCCTCGGTCGAGGCCACCGCGTACTTCGTGGTGGCCGAGGCGCTGACCAACGTCGTCCGGCACAGTGGTGCGAGCCAGGTGGACGTGGCCGTGCGCCGCGAACGCGGCCGGCTGCTGGTGTGCATCGAGGACGACGGGCACGGTGACGCGGACGAGGCACGTGGCTCAGGGCTCGCCGGTATCCGCCGGCGGGTCGAGGCGTACGACGGCCGGATGACGCTGACGAGCCCACCGGGAGGGCCGACGAGGATGGACGTGGAGCTGCCGTGCGGATCGTGATCGCCGAGGACGACCCGCTGCTGCGTGAGGGGCTGGCTCTGCTGCTGCGGGCGGAGGATCTGGACGTGGTCGCCACGGCCGGTACTCCGGGTGAGTTCCTGATCGCCGTCGACGACCATGCGCCGGACGTCGCGATCGTCGACGTACGGATGCCGCCGACCCACACCGACGAGGGCATCGTGGCCGCGGTGGAGGCCCGACAGCGCCGCCCCGGCCTTGCGGTGCTGGTCCTGTCGGCGTACGTGGAGCAGGCGTTCGCCACCGAATTGTTCTCGGTCGGCGCCGTCGGGCTCGGTTATCTGTTGAAGGAGCGGGTGGGTCGGGTCGAGGAGTTCCTCGCCGCGCTGCACCGCGTCGCGAACGGCGGCAGCGTGATCGACCCGGAGGTGGTGGCGCAGTTGCTCGCCCGCAACCGCCGGACGGACACGGCGCTGAGCGAGCTGTCGCCGCGTGAGCGTGAGGTGCTGGCGTTGATGGCCGAAGGGCTTGGCAACAGCGCGATCGCCGGGCGGCTGTTCGTCAGCGACGGCGCGGTACACAAGCACATCCGCAGCATCTTCTCGAAGCTTCAGCTTCCACCGGACGACCAAGCCGATCGCCGGGTCACCGCGGTGCTGCGCTACCTGAACGGTGATCGGCGGTAGCGCCTGCTGTACCCGGACCTGGTAGCCCGCGGGATGGTCGCCGTTCTCGTACGTCAATAGCGTTTCTGGTGCGCGCAGTTCTTGCCGATGAGACGGAGAGAGGCCACCAGAATGCCGGATTATCCGGGACAGACCATCGAACCGGCGGTACGCGTCGAACACCTCACCCGCGTGTACGACGCCGGCCGTAACCCGGTGACTGCGCTTGCGGGCGTCGACGTCGGCTTCGACCGGGGCACCTTCACCGCGGTGATGGGGCCCTCGGGCTCCGGCAAGAGCACACTGCTGCAGACCGCGGCCGGGCTCGACCGGCCCACCTCCGGTCGGGTGGTCATCGGAGGCACCGACCTGTCCGGGCTGTCCGAGACCCGCCTGACCGAGCTGCGTCGTACCCGGATCGGGTTCGTCTTCCAGGCGTTCAACCTGATCGGCGCGCTCACCGTCGAGGAGAACATCGTGCTGCCCCTGCGCCTGGCCGGCGTTCGTCCGGACCGGGCCTGGCTGACCCAGGTGGTCGAGCGGGTCGGCCTCACCGACCGACTGCACCACCGGCCGGCCGCGCTCTCCGGCGGCCAGCAGCAGCGGGTGGCGATCGCCCGGGCGCTGGCCACCCGCCCCGAGGTGATCTTCTCGGACGAGCCCACCGGCGCCCTCGACTCGCGGACCGCGGCGGAGGTGCTGACGCTGCTTCGCGCGGTCGTGGACGAACACGGGCTGACCGTGGTGATGGTGACCCACGATCCGATCGCCGCGTCGTACGCGGACCGTGTGCTCGTGTTGGCCGACGGTGCGATCGTCGCCGACCTTCCGCAGCTCGGCGCCGCCGGTATCGCCGAGCACCTGGCATCGCTGGATCGGCGGGTCGTCCGATGATCGGCCTCGCCGCCCGCCTGCTGCGGCACCGCGCCGGCCCGGCCGCCGCGACCCTGCTGGCCCTGATGGCCGGCGTGCTGATCCTGGTAGCGATGGGCACGCTCGTCGAGTCCGGGCTGCGTTTCCGCCCGGAGCCACGGCTCTGGGCCACGGCCGACGTGGTCGTCGCCAACCGCACGGTCAGCCACACGTTCAGGGAGTTCGGCGGCGACACCACCACGAGCACCGTCACGCTGCCCGAGGGCGGCACTGTGGACGCGGCCCTGGTGGACCGGATCCGCCGGGTGCCGGGCGTCGCGGCCGTCACCGGCGACGAAGGGGTGCTGATCGGCTCACCCGCTGCCGTGGGACATGGCTGGGACACGTACGCCTTCACCGGTCGTCCCATCGCCGCGGGTGCCGCGCCACGCGCCGACGACGAGGTGTTGGTCGACACCCGTTTCGGCGTGGCACCCGGCGAGCGCATCGAGCTGGTCGTCGGCGGGGTCGGGCGGTCGTACCGGGTGAGCGGAGCCGCCGAGATCGGTTCGGCGGCGGTGTTCTTCACCGACGCGCAGGCCGCCCGGTTGTCCGCCCACCCGGGTCGGGTGGATGCGATCGGCGTGCGGATGGTGCCCGGCGCCGACCTCGGCGCGGTACGCGAGATCGCGTCGGCGGCCGGCGCCACGACGTACGGCGGGAAAGAACGCGGGAACGTCGAGCAGTCGGAGAACCAGGCCGCCCAGACGTTGCTGATCGAGGTCGGATCGGTCTTCGGGGGGTACGTCGTCCTGCTGATCGTCTTCGTGGTGGCCGGCATCATCGGGTTGTCCGTCCGGCACCGTCGACGTGACCTGGCGTTACTACGCGCGGTCGCGGCCACGCCGGGGCAGGTGCGTCGCATGCTGGTCGCCGAGGCCGCGCTGCTCGCCCTGATCGGCTCTGCGATCGGCGGCCCGGCCGGCCTGCTGGCGGCCCGCTGGTTGCACGGCGAGCTGGTCGGGCGGGGGTTCGTGCCGGCCAGCTTCCCGATGGCCGACGGCCTGTTCGCGGTGCCGGCCGCGGTCGGTACGGCGGTCCTCGTGGCGGTGCTCGCCGCGTTGGTCGCCGCACGCCGGATCACCGGGATCAAGCCGATCGAGGCGCTCGGCGAGATCGCTGTCGAGCCTCGGCGTAGCGGCCGGGTGCGGCTGATCGCCGGCGTGGTGACGCTGGTGGCGGCCGGCGCCTCCGCGTCGTTCACGCTCGGTGCCGCCGGGTCGACCGGGGCACTGGCCGGCGCGGTCGGCATGCTGTACCTGTTCGTCATCGCGGTGGCGCTGCTCGCACCCAGGATCAACGCGTACGCGGCACGCCTGCTCACACCGCTGTTGCCGCGGATGTGGCGGGTCAGCGGCTACCTGGCTGCGGCCAATCTGCGGGCCAACGCGCAGGGCATGGCGACAGTCCTGACCGCCCTCGTGCTGTCCGTGGGGTTCGGCGACTCGGTCTGGTTCCTGCAGACGAACCTGGAACGGCAGACCACCACGCAGAGCAGCGCGGGAACCCTCGCCGAGCGGGTGCTTGTCGCTCCGGGTGGGCTGCCGGCGGACGCGGCGCGGGAGATCCGGGAGTTGGCCGGGGTGCGGGCGGCCACTGGTGTGCACCGTACGCAGGTGGTGGTGCGGGCGCTCGGCGGAATCGAGCCGGTCAGCGCGCAGTCGGTCGACCCGGCGGGCATCACGTCGACGATGGACCTCGCGGTGCGCGAGGGCAACCTGGCCGACCTGCGGGCGGGCACGGTCGCACTGTCTGCGATGCAGGCGTCCTCGTCCGGCTGGGACGTCGGCGATCAGGCGGAGCTCTGGCTGGGCGACGGCACCCCGGTCACGTTGGACGTCATCGCGATCTACGGCCGTGGCCTCGGCTTCGGCGACGTCACACTGGCCGCCGAGACGGTCGCCGGGCACACGGCCGGGAATACCGACGACGAGATCCTGGTCAGCGCCGGCCCGGAGGCCGACACCGCGTTGGCCGCCTGGACGGCTGGGCATCCGGGCAGCCAGGTCCTCGACGCGGCCACCCGTACGCGCCTGATCAGCACCGATCTGGCGTTCGGCGCCTGGCTGAACCGGCTGCTCATCGGCGTGATGGTGGGGTACGCGGCGCTGGCGGCGGCCACCACGATGGTGCTGGCCGCGCTGGCTCGCCGCCGCGAGTTGGCGTTGCTCCAACTGGTCGGGGTCACCCGCCGTCAGATTCGCTGGATGGTCCACGCCGAACAGGCCGGGCTGCTCGGCACCGCGGTGCTGATCGGCGCGACCATCGCGGCGCTGACCCTGAGCGCGGTCGTCAACGGACTGACCGGCAGCCCGATCCCGTACGTCCCGCCGCTCGGCTGGGCGGCGGTGCTCGGCGGCACGACACTGCTGGCGTTGACCACCACGGTATGGCCCGTCCGACGGCTGCTCGGCGCACCTCCGATCGACAACATCGGTGTGAAGGAGTAGCCGCGGCTCGAACATCGGCGACCGTGCCGCCTCCGGGACATCCCGGAGGCGGCACGGTCGCCCTGATGTCCCGGAGACGGATGGTGTCGAGCGGCGGGAGCTCCGCCACGGTCGGTACACGAGCCCGGCCGATCGGTTGGCCGAGGGCGATGATCGGACATTTCCATGGGCGACGAACACCCTTCAGCGCCTAGGAAGGAGGCATGACCAACGAGGTGACCGTCCCCCTGCTGCCGTGCGCATCCATCGACGACATCGAAGCCTTCTACCGAGTTCTCGGTTTCCGCACCACGTACAAGCAGCGCAAGCCCAACGCGTGTGTGGGGGTGCAGCGGGAAGACCTGCAGCTGCAGTTCTTCGAGATCGCCGGGTTTGACCCCGAGCAGTCCTATGGCTCCTGTCTGGTACTCACCGCGGACATCGAGGGACTACACCGAGCATTCGCAGCCGGCATGCGCGCCGCGTACGGCAAGGTACTGGTGTCCGGAACGCCACGGATGACCCGGCCCAGGGCGCGGAAGAACGCCGACGGGTTGGGCGGGTTCAGCGTCATCGACCCGGGCGGCAACTGGATCCGCGTCTTCCGGAACGCCGCCCCCGCTCCCATGCCGGCCACCACGCCCGCCGGGCGGCTGGCCAAGGCCCTGGCGAATGCCGTCGTGCAGGCCGATTCCAGGGGAAGCGTCGGACAAGCCGTTCGGATCCTCGACAGCGCGTTGGCCCGCCTACGAGCCGACGACGACCCGGTCGAGCAGGTGGAGGTCCTGGTCTACCGCGCCGAACTCGCGATGGTGCTGCACGATCCAACAACCGCGACCGAGATGCTGGCCCGCGCCCGGTCCGTCACGCTCACGGAAGACGAGTCCGAAAGGGCGGCACCCGCGTTCGACAACGCCGCCGAACTCGCAGAGGCACTGCGGTGACGCACCATACGAATCCCCTCGTCTCGACATCCACGGACGCCGCCCTCCCGCCTGCAGCGGTGTCAGCACGACAGGTCCACGACGGCGTTCGCCGGCTGCTTTCGCACGTCGAGGACGAAGCCGGTGAGGCTACTACCATGCGAGCGTGGCTCACGTTGCCCAGGCCCGCAGACCGTACCCGCTGCTCGTCGCCGCGGCGGTCCTGTTGGCGCTCGGCGCGGCCACGGCCTGGGCGGTCGGCGACACGCTGGGGCTGAGCCACGCCCCCGCCGCCGTGCCGCGCGAGGACGCCGTCGCCGCGCCGGCGCGGACGCCCGCGCCGGTCCCACCGTTGGAGTCCCTCGTCGTGCCCGACGAGCCGCGCGTCAGGAAGGCCGCAACCGCCGTCGCCGACGCGGTCGTCTCTCGCGGCCTGCCCCGGCCGCTGCTCGCCCCGGCCGCGTCGAGCCCGGCCAGGTCCGCGGCGGCCGCCCCGGGCACCGGCATGGCGCGCGTCACCGCCCCGGACCTGTCGGCGGCGAGCACGCTACGGGCGGGCGTGCTGGCCACCCTCAGCGGGACGCCCGAGTCGTACCGGCTCGACGTGCGCGACGCCGAGCTGACCGTCCAGGGCGGCGACGTCGCGGGCGTGGCAGCCGGGATGTACCGGCTGGCCGACCGGATCCGCTCCGGCGCCGAGGTGCTGCCCGCGGCGGACGCGGGTCGGGTGGTCACCCCCCGGCTCGGCCTGCGGTTGACCGACGCCGGGTCGGTGGGGCGTGAGCCCGACCCGGCCGTCTTCGCCGCCGGCGACGACTATGGCTTGAACACCGACGTGGTCGGGTCGGCGGTGCTGCCTGACGCCCCGTGGGTGGACGCCGGCGCGGTGGCCCGCATCGACGCACAGTTCCGGCAGTTCGTCGACCACTCGGTGGCGCAGGGCTTCAACGGAATCGTCGTGCCCGGCTTCCTGGAGTACGTCACGTTCGCCAACGTCGGCGACGGGCGCGCGGTCTACCCGCCCGGCGACCCGCACGTCGACCGCGCACGGGCGATGGTCGCGGCGTTCGGCCCCGTCTTCCGGTACGCCGAGGACATGGGCGTGCGGGTCTTCCTGCTGACCGACATGCTCGCGGTGTCGCCCCCGCTGGAGGCGTACCTGACGCGGACCGTCGGCGGCCTCGACGCGGCTGACCCTCGGCTGTGGGCGGTCTACCAGGCCGGTCTGGCCGAGCTGTTCGAGAGCATGCCGTTCGTCGACGGCCTGATGGTCCGCGTCGGCGAGGGTGGCGAGGTGTACGCCGGGACCGGCTGGGACTACTCGTCAAGGCTCGCCGTCACCACGGAAGCGTCCGTGCGCGCGATGCTGCGGGCGCTGCTGGACACGGCGGGCCCAGCCGGGAAGGAGATCATCTTCCGGACGTGGACGGTGGGCGTCGGGGCCGTCGGTGACCTGCACACCAACCCGACGTCGTACGCGCAGGTCCTCGGCGGGTTCGACGATCCGCACCTGATCGTGTCCACCAAGTACACCCTGGGCGACTTCTACAGCCACCTACCGCTGAACACCACCCTGCTCGGCGGCGGGCACCGCCGCATCGTGGAGTTCCAGGCCCGGCGCGAGTTCGAGGCGTTCGGCTCGCTGCCCAACGACCTCGGCCCGCTGCACCGCCAGGCGCTGCGCGCATTCCTCGCCGCCAACCCGAACGTCGAGGGGGTCTGGAACTGGACGCAGGACGGCGGGCCGCTGCGCGCCGGGCCCATGTCGCTGTACCTACGCGCAGGGTTCTGGCAGCTCTACGACCTCAACACGTACGCCGTCGGCCGCCTGGCCTGGGACCCGGCCACCGACCCGGCGCAAGTCACGGCGGACTGGGCGTACCGCACGTTCTCCGGCGACCCGGGCACCGTCGCGGCGATCGGGCAGGCCATGGCGCTGTCCCGGCAGGCGGTCACCAAGGGCCTCTACATCGGCCCGTACGCCGACCGGTCGGTGCGGGCGCTCGGGCTGGAACCGCCGCCCATGATGTGGATCTTCGAGTGGGACATCCCGACCGGTGACTCCGCGGCGCTGGACAGCATCTACGCGGTGACCGGCGGCCGTGTCGACGAGGCGATCGAAGAGGGCACGCAGGCCGTCGCGCTGGCCCGGCGCATGCGCGACCTGGTCGCCGCGACCGATCCGGCGACCTGGCGGGACGCCGAACTGCGCGGGCGCTTCATTGCGACTCTCGACTACCAGGTCGACCTGTTCGAGACGCTGGGCGCGTACCGGGCCATGGTGCTGCGGCACGCGCAGTGGCTGGACACGGGCACCCCGGCCGCCCGACACGACTGGCGGCTGGCCGCGGCGGCATACCACGACGCGCGCGACGCGCACCGGCAGCGCTACGGCGCCGACCTGGACCTGCCCGCGTACAACTTCACCGCCGCCGACCTCGGCGCGCGCCGCGCCGACCGGGACCCGGCGATGGCCTGGGCGGCCCGGGTGATGCTCGGATCGATCCTGCTGCTGGTGCTGCTCGGCCGGTACGGGCGCGGGTTCGGCGCAGCCGCCGCGCGCGGGTTGCTGCTCGGCGCGCTCCGGCCGTGGCGGGTCGCCGCGCTGCCGACGCCCACGACACGGGCGGACCGGGTGTTGGTGTGGCTGGTCCCGGCCGTGGTGCTGGTGGCGAGCCGACTCGTGTTGACCTGGTTCGCCGCGCCGGCGCACCTGCTGGTCACCCTCGGTGGGTGGGTGCTGTTCGCCCTCGTCGTACGCCTCGTCGTCGGCCGGCGGGATCCGTTCCACCTCTGGGCCGTCATCGGCGGTGTCGCGCTGCTGCGCAGCGTGCTGCTGCTGGCGGCGCTCGCCGGGCGCGGACCGGGCGGCTACTGGTTCGTCTTCTGGACGGCACCGAGCCTGCGCGCGGCGTACGTCACCGTCGCGTTCGCGGCGTTCTGCTGGCTGTTCGTGGCCGTCGCCGTGGTCCTGCGGGACCGGTACGGCCTGCGCCGCCGAAGCGCCGTCGGGCTGACCCTCACCGCCGTGGGTGTGCCCCTCGGCGTGCTGTCCGCTCTGGTCTGGGTAGTGGGCCTGGAACGCGCGCTGACGGTGTGGAACGACCAGCTCGCGCTGCTGCCCTGGGGCCTGTCCCGCATCCTCGGCATCACCGTCCACCTCGGCATCCCCGCCCAACTCCCCGCCTACAGCGCCGCCGCCGGAATCGCCCTGGCCGCCGCCGGCCTCCTCCTCTCACTCGACCGCCACCGGACGTAGAGCACCGTCGCGCCAGAGAAGTTCGTCAGCGAGACAGCCCCTTGCCCAACCGAACAGGCCCCGCTCAAGTGCGATGCCTGGCGTCTCGGGTGAGCGTCAGGGGCGATGACGAGAAGGCCGAGCAGGGCGAGGTCGACGAGACAGTGTGCGACTTCGTGGGCCGCGATCGGCTGGCTGAGCATCTGGGCCACCACTGCGATCGGTCCGGGTACGGCCCGCCGGAGTCGCCGTGCGGTTCGGCAGATGTCCGGCGTGATCAGAGCCGGCTGCAGGTGTCAATCACGAAAGTCCAGACGCCTGGGCGCTGGAATCGAACGGACGGGGTGTGTGTACGAGGCCGTTGAGCACAACGGTCAATCCTCGCTCGAATTCCTGGCCGGTGAACGCGGCACCGACCGGGGCCAACTTCGACAGGGTCGGGAGTGCGTCGGGTGCGAGCACTGCGACACGTTGGGCGGCGGAGTCGGCATCCTTCTCGCGCGACAGTCGGCCGGCTAGCTCGTTCTGCGCGATACCCATCACGAAGGCCGAGACGGTGCGGAATGCGACGAACAGGTCGACGCCGTCCATGCCTCCGCGTGCCAGCGCTGCCGCAAGCGCCTCGGCTGGGGCGAGGCTGGCGCGGGAGGAGGTGCGGCGCGTGAGTACGAGCGGGATCACCGCGGGATGCGCACGGAACGTTCGCCATAGGGCCGTAGCCACTGCCCGTGTGTCGGCCATCCAGTCGTCGGTCGGCTCTGGTATCTCGACGAGCGCGGAGACGGCGTCGACCACGAGTTCCTCGAGGGCTTCGCGGCTGTCGACGTAGTTGTACAGGGTCATGGCCCCCGTCTGCAGGGACGCCGCGAGAGAGCGCATGGTGAGTCCGGCCAGACCGTCCCGGTCGACGATCGCCAGCGCATGTTGCTGGATGTCCACGAGGGTGAAACGGGCTCTCATGCTGGCCACTCCCGACTTAGGTACGGCGTACGTATCCCAGGCTACTATACGTACAACGTACGTAAGATGAGGAGGAGTTCAGTGACGATCACGAACCCGAGGGGCCTGCCGTCCCAAACCGGCCGCAGGGGCCAAACCGGCTTCCGCGACCTCGTTCGACACCAGGACGACGCGTTCGTCGCTTTCGCCCGCACCCTGACCGACGAAGAGTGGGAGCGACCCAGCCTCTGTGCGGGCTGGACGAACAAGGATGTGCTCGCGCACCTCGTGCTCGGCCTGCGCCTACCGCCGCCCCGACTGCTGCTCGCGATGGCGCGGCGGCACTGGTCGTTCGACGCGGCAAACGACGCCCTCAGTCGCGCGTACGCCAGCGAGTGCACCGCTCATGAGTTGATCGACGCGCTCGACCGCGCCCGGGCGCGCCCGAAAGGTATCGGACGCCTACTGCCGGCACCGCTGATGCTCGGTGACCACGCCGTCCACCACCTCGATATCGCGCTCGCGCTCGGCCGGTCCGGCGTCCTGTCGCCGCAGGTGACCGACGCGGTCCTCGCCGTCGAGACGCGCGTGCCCAACCCGTTCATCCCGGCGGCCGCGCGAGCCCGGGGCATCGCGTTCCGCACCACCGACACCAACTGGTGGCGTTCGTCGGGGCAACCCCTCGAAGTGCTCGGCACCGCCGAGAACATCATCTCCGTCCTCGCCGGCCGACCCCACGCCATCCCCGACCTGACCGGCAGCGGCGTCGCCACCCTGACAAGCCGACTCTGAACCGGAATCAGGCTCGGGATGGCCCAGTTGCGTCGTGCCGAGCCCAGCCTCTCGACGCGAGGTGCCCCAGATCACTTGACACGTACGGCGTACGCGAGACAGGCTTACGTACGTTGTACGTGTCCTGTTGGGGGCACCCGCTCTGCGCGATCAGCAGACGGATCCCGGCGGCTGGCCCAATCAAGAGCGCAGCGGGGCCGGGGCGAATTCACTCTCATTCAGAGGATCACATGTTCAGTATCGACAAGGAACTTTTCGAGGCCGCCCGCGCGATCGTGGCCGCCGCCCCACCCACGCCGCCGGTCGTCGATGACTGGAAGACGCGGCGGGCGAACATCGACGCCCTCTACAACGGACTCACTGCCGTCGCCACACCCGACGACAGTGTCGAGATCGTGGACTTCACCGTGCCGTCTTCGGATGGGCACGCCATTCCGCTACGCCTCTACAAGCCGGAGAACGTACCGAACGCACTAGTTGTCTATGTCCACGGAGGCGGTCTCATCGCCGGTGACCTCGACGGCTACGACCACGTTTGCCGCCGCTACGCCGAGGAGGCCGGGGTAGCGATGATCGCGGTCGACTATCGCCTGGCGCCCGAATCGCCGTTCCCGGCAGCGGTCGAGGACTGCGTCACAGCGGTCCGGTGGGCGATCGAGCACGCCGCAGAGCGCGTACCCGGGGCCCGAGTCGCGCTCATGGGCGACTCCGCCGGAGGCGGCCTCGCGGCAGCGGCCGCGCTGGTGTGTCGTGACCGTCAGATCGGGCCTTTGGCGGCGCAGATCCTGGTCTACCCGATGCTCGATGACCGCACCGCAGTCGCCGACCCGGCGGTCGAGCCGTTTCTGGCCTGGTCGGTGGCCGACAACATCACCGGCTGGCGGGCCTACCTCGGCGACAAGTACGGCACCGAGGACGTGCCGGCCTCCGCGTCCGTCGCCCGAGCAGGCTCACTCCACGAGCTGCCACCGGCTTACCTCGAAGTCGGCCAACTGGATCTCTTCTGCGCGGAGACGGTCGCCTACGCCACGCGACTCATGGAACACGGTGTGCCCGTGCACCTGTCGGTGCGCCCCGGCGCATTCCACGGTTTCGACCGACTCGCGCCCCACTCCCGCATCGCACAGAGCGCGTTCGCAGATCGCGTCGCCTTCCTTCAGGGCCTTTAACACCAACCGCTTCCTGGCCCCCGTCACCCGGTCACATCCCGGACCGTCAGAAACCACCAGCGAGGAGATCCCGTGAGCACCAAAACCGCCCTCATCACCGGCTCGACGAGCGGAATCGGCCGCGCCACCGCGCTCAAGCTCGCCCGCAACAGCATCCATGTCGTCGTCTCCGGCCGCGACACGCGACGAGGGCAGGAAGTAGTGGAGCAGATCCGCTCCGAAGGAAACGAGGCCCACTTCGTCCGCGCGGACCTGCGTGACGCACAGTCCGCTGTCGAACTCGCGGCCAAAGCCACCGAGGTCGCCGGCGGAACCCTCGACATCCTGGTGAACAACGCGGCGATCGGTGCCGGCGGCCCCACCGCCGGCACCGAGGAGTCGACCTTCGACGCGGTGCTGGCCACCAACCTGAAGGCCCCGTTCTACCTGGTCGCGAACATCGCACCCGCGATGGCCGCGCGCGGCAGTGGAGCGATCGTCAACGTGTCCACGCTGGCCGCCGAAGTCGCGCTCCCCGGTCTGTCGGTCTACGGGGCGAGCAAGGCCGCCCTGGACCTGCTGACCAAGAGCTGGGCAGCCGAGTTCGGCCCCGCCGGTGTACGCGTGAACTCCGTCAGCCCCGGTCCGACCCGTACTCCGGGATCCGAGGCCATGGGAGATTACCTGCAACTGCTCGCAGCGCAGGCCCCGCTGGGCTTCGTCGCCAATCCGGAAGACATCGCCGCAGCCATCGCGTTCCTCGTCAGCGACGAGGCACGGTTCGTCACCGGCACCGTGCTGGACGTGAACGGCGGCCGCACCATCGTGTGAGAACGGGTGAAGCTCAGATGCCTGCCGCGATGGGTTCGTGGCGCCCGAGACCACCATCGAGTGGCGCCCGACCACAACCCCGAAAAGAAGCTCCCCGTGCGCGACACATCCATCATCAACCTCGCCTCACGTGAGGATCCTGTCGCCGGCCTTCGTTGACTCCGGCACGCCGCACATACCGGTGCCGACCAGGGGGGCCGTACGGAGAGCCGGTCGAGCCCCGTCGTGTGCGCCGTCCAGTTTCCAGCCGCTGCGGTGATCGGGGCGTAGTGGAGGCGGCGCGCGAGGCCGGTTTCAGCGCCGACCCGGCGGGACACTCCGCGGAGTGGTCGTACACGGCAGAGGCCAGAGGTGATCATGTCCGCCGACCGGCTGTCCGCCCGTCAGCGGACATGATCACTCTGTCCCGTTGCTGCCGCCAGTAACCTCCCGTACCAGATCGACGCCCTGTTCCGGCCGTACCCCGCCCCGGCCGCCTTGGGCGAGGCCGGCATTGCCGCCGCCACGTCCGCCGAGGACGGTCTTGACCAGGTCGACGTGCAGACCCCTTGGAGACTCGCGCGGAGCGAGTGCTCCTCGGCCCGCCCTACCCGCAGGCAGGGTGATCTGACCCGGACGGGTCGGTCTCGACGTGGCGAGAGGTGGCCCCACTTCGCTGCCGCCATTGCCAAGGCCGCGCCACTCCGCAGTCTCGCCGTGGCACTCTCTGCTCGGCGCGCCAGACGGTAACCGGCAGGCCGCTCAGGTCCAGGCGTGGCTGGCTCTCTGCGTGCCGTGGCGACCCGTCCGACGGTGTCGGGCGCCTCCCGAGGAATGCCCGACACCGTCGTTCAACCAAGCCCGGGGCAGGGTCCCAACCTCAGGCTGGTGAGGTGCCCTGTGCGAGCCGGGCGAGGTGATCCCACTCCTCCCACAGGGCGATTCGGCGCGCGTACTCTGGACGAAGCAATTTCAGGCCATTCGCGCCGAACAGAACTCGCAGCGGTGGATTGGGATCATCAGCGACGGCGAGGATCGCCTGTGCGGCCGCGGCCGGATCACCTGGAGCGATTCCGGTGCCCTCGAAGCCCGCCATCAGCGCCTTGCGGGCATGGTCGTACTCGGACATCTGCGGAGCAGGAGTACCGAGTTCGCTCGGGAACGTCAGTGGTTCGATCAGCGTCACGTGGATGCCGTACTCCGAGACCTCTGCCGCCAGAGCCTGGCTCAGCGCCTCCAGCGCCCACTTCGTTGCGTGGTAGGTCCCCATGACAGGGGTGGCGATGACCCCACCCATGGACGAGATCTGGATGATCCGGCCGCGGCGACGCTCCCTCATGTGCGGCAGAACTGCCTGCGTCGCGTACAGAGCGCCGAAGTAGTTGACCTCCATCTGCACTCGTGCCTGCGCCGCGCTGACCTCCTCGACGGCGCCCATCACCGCCTGCCCCGCGTTGTTGACCAGGATGTCGATACCGCCGAGCCGGTCCTCGGCGGTATCGATCGCCTGATGCACCGCCGTCTCATCCGTGACATCGAGTTCGAGCGGAAGGACCAGGTCGCCATAACTCTCGACGAGAGGGCGCAACGCGTCGGCAGATCGTGCGGTCGCAGCGACACGGTCGCCACGGGAGAGCGCAGCTTCCGCCCACCGGACGCCCAGGCCTCGCGATGCTCCCGTGATGAACCAGGTTTTAGGGGCGTTTGTCGTCATGCCAGTGAACTCCTTATCACTTCACTATCCGTGGGTGTCAGGCTCGGCGCATCGACGGCCAGGCCGGGCGAGTGGTCTCGCTCGCCGCGTCGATCGCGACGAGCAGCTCGGGAGAAAGCGGCGCGCTCTGCACCGCGTCGAGGTTCTGGACGAGGTGTTCGGGTCTGGACGCGCCGAGGATGATGCCGTCGCCATGTACGGCGCCGAGGTGGGAGTGATGCACGAGCCAGCGCAGGGCGGCATCGGTGGGTGAGACGCCCGATGCTTCGCAACCAGCCCTGAACTGATGCATCCCTTGCAGGTACGGCTCGTTCCAATATCGGCGGCGATACTCGATGCCCTGAGGGTGCCCCTGGTCGAATCGGGAGCCGGTGCCCACTGACTCGTCGTCCCCGAATCCGGGTGCGAAGGCACCGCCAGCGAGCGGGTTGTAGGCGTGGAAACGGATTCCCTGTTCGTGCAGCAGCGGCAAGAGTTCGACCTCCGCCGAGCGGGACATGGCGTTGTACAGGCCCTGGTAGACCGTCGGGCGGACCCAGCCTTCGCGCGCCACGATGGCGAGCGTCTCCGCGACATCCTCCGGAGCGATATTGCTCAGTCCGAACTCCGTGACGAGGCCTTCCTCGTGCAGCTCATGGACGGTTCGCAGAGTGTCCTCCCAGCGGGTGTCCCGGCCGCGCAGGTTCAGATAGAGCAGGTCGGCCCGTGCTACGCGGAGTCGCTTGAGGCTGGCGCTCAAGGAGGCGCGAAGCACCTCCGGCTCGTGGCCCCTGGGCGTGGCGACCGGGTCGTACCGTAGGGCGACCTCGAGGTGGTCATGGACGCGCAGATCGCCGAGCATCTGCTCGCACGAGCCGTCGCCGTAGACGTAGCAGGTGTCGATCTCGCGGTAGCCACGGCTATGGAACTGATCGAGCATCCGCCTCGCCGTGGAGACGTCGCGGACGCGCACTCCCCTGCCGTGGTAGCCGAGTGTCATGGTGCCGAAGATGATCCGCTCGACGGGCACAGAAGTCCTCCTCCTCCACCTGGGCCGACATGCCTCACGGAAACGGAGAAGTATCTCCGCTACAGCCACGGTAGCATAGCGGAGAAGCGTCTCCGATTCCTGGGACACGTGATTGGGAGGACGTATGGACGAGAGCACACGCCCAGCCCAGCCGCCCGATGGACGGGTGCGACGCAAGGACGCGGAGCGGAACCGCTCTGCGCTCATCGCCGCCGGAAGCGAGCTGTTCGACGCGGCAGGGCTGATGCCGACGCTCGACGACGTCGCACGACGAGCCGGAGTCGGTGTTGGCACCGCCTATCGCCACTTCCCCAACAAGTACGCTCTCGCGCAAGCAGTCTTCGCCGAGACGGTCGAGACAATGCTCAAGGCAGCAGAACGCGCGGCAACGATGGCGGACGCGGCCGACGGACTTGCGGCCTTCTTCGAAGCGGTGCTCGAACCGCAGGCGAACAAACGGGCCCTCGGGAAGCTTCTGAGAGGCGCGCCGACTGAAGACTCTGGAGCCGACGACGTCCGGGCCCGTGTCGAGCGCTGCATCGACCACCTGTTGCAGCGCGGTCGCGAGCAGCAGGCGATCCGGGCCGACGTCACAACCACCGACATCGGAGTCCTGATGTCCCTGATGGCGCACCTCATCGAGACCTTCGGCGAGGCGAACCCACGGCTCTGGCGGCGACTTCTCCCGATTCTCCTTGATGGCCTACGGGCGGACGCGCCGACGTCGCTTCCCGAGCAACCATTGAGCACATCTGCGTTCCTCAGCCGACTCGCCGCGGGCTAATACTCCAACGTCACTTGGCCTGTCTCCGTTGGATCGGCCTGGGGATGTTCGTCGTGCTGTTCAAGAGACGCTGGCGCATCGAGCACCCCCGCCGTTGATCGCGCGGGCTGCGCCCGCAAACACGCACTGCCGGAGGCCTGAGCCCGGGCGTTATGCCGGAAATCGGCGTCCGGTGCCCCTCGATGACGACCAGGATCGAGGTCCTTCCGGCACCGCTCTTGCCGAACGGCACGTGGTGCTCGCCTCGCCGTACCTGGAAAGAGAGATCCTCCACTGAATGAGCGCCGCTGCAGATGACGTTGAGCCGTTCGACGTCGGCGACTGTTTGGTGGCCAGGACTCCCTTGAAGTGCGGGAGCAGCCGATCCGGTAGTGGCACCGTGTCATCACCGCATGTGACGCGGTGTCACTGGTCGCGGCCGGTTGCTGACGCACACTGGGTGGTGACCGCGGAACCGCCGCGTTTGACCGAGACGACGCGGAGACGGCTGCGCCCGGGCAACTTGGCGACGCCCAGCGCCGCGTTGTCCACCAAGTCCTGATAACGGGTCGGCCCAGGAGGCCGGGGGCGTTAAGTGATGCATCAACTAGACCGAACCACCGTGGCTTGAGATCCACGCTAAAGACATATGGAGGACACATGGCAGTAAGAGTGAGTGATGTCCCCGAGGCCAAGCGATACGAGGCCCGCGTCGACGGAGAGTCCAAGGTCGCGGGCGTCGCGCAGTACATCCGTACCACGGAACTCGTCGCGTTCGTACACACCGAGGTCTCGCCGGAGTACGAGGGAAGGGGAGTCGGGGCAGCACTGGCCCGAACCGCCCTCGACGATGCGCGCGCCGCGAACCTGCTGGTCTTGGCGACCTGCCCATTTATCGCGGGGTGGATCGCCAGGCACCCCGAGTATCAGAACCTGGTGTACCAGGCCTACAGCAGGGTCAGTGACTGAACGGCCGAGCACAGCGACGACGGAGGCCGCGATGAGCAACGGAACCATGAAGAAGGCGTACGAGGGCCAGAAAATCACTGTCACGTTCGAAGCGAGGCGTTGCGTACACGCCGCCGAGTGCGTCCGCGGCCTGCCGGAGGTCTTCGACACGGCCCAGCGCCCGTGGATTCGGCCCGACGGTGCCGAGGCCGAGCGCCTGGCCGAAGTGGTACGGCGCTGCCCATCGGGGGCGCTGCAGTACGAACTCGTGGACGGCGGGGCCGAGACCCAGACCGGCCCACGCAGATCACGCGCAACTCCGTCGGACAGTTAGTCGTGCACGGAGAGCTGAGCCTGCACACGCCGAAAGGCCCACGCACCGACACCAGGGCCGTCCTGTGTGCTTGCTGGCAGAGCCGTCTTCAGCCGTACTGCGGCCACGCGGGTCAGCCCTGCGGTCAGACACCGCAGGGCTGACCCACTACCCCGACTGGCTTCGCAGCCGCCGTCCCGTGCGCTCGTCACATCGGCACCGGCCGTCACCCACCACCCCATCTGGCCGACCCGCCTGGTTCGCGGGGCGGCTCGTCGCCTTCGACGAAGCTGGTGTCCGCTAACCGAGCACGAGGGTCGCCACCGCCGGTCTATCCTCTTCCCGAGGTCAGGCCAGCAACGGGACGACAACCCACCCGTGTCCCTGACCGACATCGAGGTGTGAGATGCCGTATCTGAGTCCGGTCGCAGTGCAGCGCGTCGAAGGCCTCGTCGTCGCGGCTCTCGCCGTCGTCGTGACCGTCACCGCCGGGTACCCGTGGTGGTCGCTGCTTGCCCTCTTCCTCGTCTTCGACCTGTCCATGCTCGGCTACCTGCGCGGGCCACGCGTCGGCGCCTTCTGCTACAACCTGGCGCACTCCTACACGCTGCCGGCTGCGCTGGGCGCGGTTGCCGTGGCCGCGGCCGGATTCGGCGACCGGATCGCTTGGCTCGGAGTTCTGGCCCTTGCCTGGGTGTTCCACATCGCCGTCGATCGCGGCCTCGGTTACGGCCTCAAGACGACCGAAGGATTCGAGCACACCCACCTCGGCTTGATCGGCAAGGCCCGAAGGCCTGACCCGCATTGACGGACATCCAGGATCAGGAGCCTGATGGGTTCCGGGAGGATATTGTCACCCCCGCGTAATACCTCAGCCGGCGTTGACAGATGTCCAGCATCACGGGACGCGCCCCAACTGCCGATGCGAACAACGGTGCGCGCTGGCCCACTCGGCAGCCGACGCAGGTGCCCGGCATAGGCACGCCGAGGGTCGGGAGTACCGTGTTTCGCGAGGTTCCGGGCGGTGCGTTCCGGATGGGGCTGTCCGAAGCGGAGCTCGACGCCGTACGCGCCATCGAGCGCAGCGGCGGGGTCGAGGACACCATCGACCCGTTCCTTACCGGCGCCACGGACGCACAACCGGTACGCGAGGTGCACGTCGAGTCGTTCCTGCTCGCCCGACACCCGCTGACCGTGGCGCAGGTCCAATACTGGCTGCCCGAGTACGAAGACGACTACGCCGAGGCGGACACCGGCACAGCCCGGCTCGAAGGCGACCTGGAGGACCTGCTCAAGCTGTTGCCGTTCGACCTGCCCAGCGAGGCGCAATGGGAATACGCAGCCCGGGCCGGCACCACTACGCTGACCTTCCACGGCGACGGGAAACCCGACGAGGACCAGCTTCTCGACGACTTCGGCGACGAGACACGGACGGCCGCCGGCGAGAACGCGTTCGGGCTGGCGGCGATGGGTTCGGCGAACGAGCTCTGCGCCGACGTATGGATTCCCGGGTTCGACGGCGCACCGTCGAACGCGCGACCGCGGACCGGAGACGGACCCCGGACCGTACGCGGCGGAGCCGCCGACTTGTATCCATGGCAGGGCTGCGACGAGTGGCTGCTACTGCTCTCCGCCACCCGATACGAACACGCCGACTTCACAGCCGTACGCCCGGCCGCACCATTGCCACCCCACTAAGTCCCGGCTACCTGAAAGGCATTGATCGAGGTCTTGACTCTGTGCGCCGCCCTGCTCATGATTTACTGCGGCGGTTCAACAGTGAGGGTCAATGTGATGACGCAGGTAGAGCCACCAGCAGGAGGCCCCACATCAGCCGCCACTCGCAGCGAGCCTGGAAAATATGGCCGACTCGCGCGTGCCAGTTCAGGCACGAGGGATTGGCTGACACGTGGGGCCCATCGGCGGGAACTGAGCATCGCGGTCCTCGGTTCGGTGCTCCTCGCTGTCGCGATGATCTGGCTGATTCCGCCGTACGCGGTTCGCGTGATGACTGCCGGCGCCAAGACTGCGCCGATCGCCGACCCGGCCCACACCATCGTCGGTGACGCGGGTGACCCGACGGCCCAAGCATGGCTGGTGGGATGGGGTGGCCACGCTCTCACCCACGGTCTGCGTGGCCTGTGGAATACCAACGCGTTCTATCCCGACAATTACGGCCTGGCCCTGAACGACAGCCTGCTCGGTTATGCCCCGGCAGGGCTGATCGGCAACGGTGTAGTCGCCGCCGTGCTGCGCTACAACATCCTGTTCGTGCTGGCTTTCGCGCTCGCCTTCCTCGGCGGCTACGCGCTCCTGCGCCAACTTGGCGCGAACAAGGTCGCCGCCGCGGTGGCCGGGGCCGCCCTCGCCTACGCGCCCTGGCGCTACGGCCACGCCGGCCATTTGAATATTCTCTCCACCGGCGGCATCACTCTGGCCCTGGCGATGCTGGCGCGCGGCCACGGACTCTCGTTCACCCGCGGCTACCGTCCCGAACGAGTCCGGCCGGGATGGGCGTTCGCTGGCTGGCTCGTCGCGGCCTGGCAGGTCAGCCTCGGCTTCGGCGTGGGGCTGGGATTCGTATACATCCTCGCCGCCCTCTGCCTGATCACACTGACAGCCTGGCTGATCCACCGCCCACGCCTCAACCTCCGGCTGATCATCAGTGATCTGATCGGCGGGCTGGTCTTCACCGCGGTGACCGGATACTTCGCGTACGCGTACCAACAAGTCCGCGAGCTCAATCCACATGTCACCCGGGACTGGGACTACGTCGCCTACTTCTCCCCGACACTGCGCGGACTTCTCGTGGCGCCGCAGTCCTCCCTGCCCTGGGGCACCCTGCACAACGACGCCCGCATCGCTCTTGGTGGCGCACCGACTGAGAAAGTGCTGCTGTGCGGGTACGCACTGTATCTACTGGCCTTCGCCGGCCTCTTCCTGTCCCGCTGGTCACCGACGCAACGGCTCCTGCTGCTGCTTGGGACGGTCGTCGGAGTGCTGTTCGCGCTAGGCACGAACGGGCCGATCTACCGCCTGCTCTATCTCTACGTACCCGGGTTCGATGGATCCCGTACACCAGGCCGGTTGATCTTGTGGCCCACTCTCTGCCTGGCCATCCTCGCGGCCGGCCTGGTTACCCACCTGGCCGAGGTGGCTCGCAAGGGCGCCAAGCCGAAATGGTCGGTGGGAGCGGCACGTCTACTGACCGTTCCGTTGCTGGTCCTCGTGCTAGCTGAGGGCCTGCCTGACCTGGACCACCCCCAAACCCCAGCCAAACCGGCCGCGATGGCGCTAGCCTCCGCGCACGCTCCGATCATGGTTTTGCCGTCCGACGACGGCATCGATCTCCACGTCCTACTTTGGTCGACCGACGGTTTTCCCGCCATGGTCAACGGTGCGGCCAGCTACACCACACCCAACCGTCAGGCGATCCGCGATGTCATGACGACCTTCCCCAGCCAGCCGGCCTTGGATCGGTTGCACCAGCTCGGCATCCGCAGCGTCGTCCTGCTGCGCAACCGGGTCCAAGGCACCCCATACGAACCACTGCTCAACATCCCCGACGTACCCGGCATCACGCGCCACGACGTCGGGTCAGACGTGGTTTACACCATCGACACCAACACCAAGAACCCCTAGCGAAACGATGTTGGGCGAGTCCTCGGGACACGAGGATCGTTCTGTCGGAACGTGAGGAGGGTGAGCCACCGCCGTGGATCGTCTCGGACGAACTCTGGGCCGAGATCGAACCACTGTTGCCACCCCGACCACCACGGGTTGGGGGTGGTCGGGGCCAACGGTCGGCCCTGCCCACGCTTCGCCAGATCTCCATAGTTCCCAGGACCCGTGGAGATTCGCTAATCTCAATGACCTCGGCACGCTGCGAGATTGGTCAGCCCCGGAGGGCCCTGGCGGAAGGCAATGATGGCCGGCTTGTTCGACGGTTTCGAGGGCTACCGGGTAGTGACCACTGCGGAGAAGCGCCAAGCGCTCACCGCAGCCCTGGTTGCAGTCGACGCCAACGTGCTTCTCAACCTGTACCGCTACAACCCGCGGACGACGAACGACCTACTGGCGGTTCTCGACAAGCTCGGCGATCGACTCGTCGTACCCCATCAGGCAATTCTAGAGTTTCACCGCAACCGCCTCAAAGCGATCGGCAACCCGGAACAAGCAAACAACGATGCACGTACCGCGCTCGACAAGAGTCAGCAGGCAGCCTTGCGCGCCCTCGATAGCTGGTCCAAGCAGGTCGCACTGGATGAACCCCGGCTGCAGCACCTACACGCCGACGTGGGACAGATCTTCGACAAGCTGCGGAGCGCCGTCGACGGCGCCGCGCCAGATCGCGTTCACCCATCCACACCTACCGACGAGGACCCCGTCCTGCGCAGACTGACAGAGCTTCTCGACGGTAAGGTGCTTCCGCGCCCCGACGACGGCCGCTGGTCTGCCCTCATCGACGAGGGGAAGCAGCGGGTAGCCGACGTGGTGCCGCCCGGTTACCTGGATGCGGAGAAAAGCGATCAGAATCCGGAGGGCGCCGCGGGTGACTTCCTCGTATACATCCAGGCATGCGAAGAGGCCAAGACCCGCCAACTAGACCTGGTTATCGTCACCAACGACGAGAAGGAAGACTGGTGGTGGAGACGGGGCGGAGACTTGATCGGACCGCGCCAGGAGATGACGAGAGAGTTCTTTGACCTCACGGGACACAGGCTGTTTCTGATGCGTCCCAGTGATTTACTCGACCACTCGGACGCCCTCAATGTGCAGGTGAACCCGAACTCCGCAAAAGACGCCGGCACCAGCCGCTCTGACATCGATGACGTCATAGATGCGGGTGCGGACGACGTGGGCGTCGGAGAGTGGACCGCCGAGACCGTGGACGACCTGCTGGATCGGCTTCGCGTTGAGAGCCGACGAGATCTGGCCGAGGTTATCCTTGAGGCCGCTCGCCAGGGTGGCACCATCAGCCGCGATGCCGTCTATGCGATATGCGGCTACAGCAATGACCGACTGTTGGTTGGCTTCACCCGGCCAACCGCCCGCATCACCGCCAGCCTGCAAGCCGAACAGCGTCTGCCTGAAGCGGTAACCCCCATGCTGACGGCGCTGTACCGCGGTCCCGGACGGCTTTACGCGGTACGGATCCCTCCAGAGGTCACGGAGATCCTTGGCCCGAGATTGCCACGATCAGACACGGGAGTGGAGTTCGAGCCAGCCGGCAAGTACAGGCCGCTCACCGACTACCTCAGCGCGATCAGGGCCGACTCGACCTCGATGACCTTCGCTGAAATCGAAGATATCCTCGGAGACGCCTTGGCACCCTCTGCCAGAAAGCACCTCCCCTACTGGTACTCATCGCAGAACTCTCTCGGCAAGGCGATCGCTGCGGCCGGCTTCAGGCCGCGCGGCGTACGCATTGATGCTGAGACGGCAGATTTTCGCCGACAGGGCTAAGTCCTGCGGGAGTCTGTCTGTACAGTCCCCTGGCCCTCTTCACACCCAGGCCTGACCTGCTCAGCAGGTGGAAGCCGTCGAGCGACGAGGATCGACCACAATGCCACCGTGGAACGCGAGCACCTGGTGAAGTTGAGCAAACGGATGTCGAAGGCACTCCGGCACGATCCCGACAGCGCCGGCCTGGTGCTCGACCCGGCCGGCTGGACTCCCGTCGACGCTGTGCTCGCCGCCCTACGGATCGAGCGGGCCGAGCTGGACGCGGTCGTCGCCGGCAACGACAAGCAGCGGTTCGCTGTCGAGCCCGGCACCGACGGGGTGCTGCGGATCCGGGCCAACCAGGGCCACTCGGTCCCGGTGGACCTCGGGCTGCCCCCGGTGACCCCACCGGAGCGGCTCTATCACGGCACCGGCGCCAGTGCGCTGGAGTCGATCCGGGCCACCGGTTTGCACCGCGGCGGACGGCACCACGTCCATCTCTCCGCCGACACCGAGACCGCCCGCCGGGTCGGCGCCCGACGGGCCGGTCGCATCGTGATCCTCACCATCGACGCGGCGACGATGGCCGCCGACGGGCACGTGTTCCACCGCAGCGCCAACGGCGTCTGGCTCACCGACGCGGTCCCCGCCAGGTATCTGCTCGACTGAGCCCCGGCCTGTCCCGGGCCGCTGATCCGGCGGAGTGCGTACGGCCCCGAACGGGATGCGGCACGAGACATCCGGCGCGGCGCCCCTGGGCCGGGAGCAGGAGACGGCGGCCAACACGACCGCTCTGCGAAGGCCCGCTTCACCCCGTCGAGGTTCCCGCCGCCGGTCTGCACCGTGCGGACACGAAGAGCTGCGGCCTGAAAGAGCTGAGCAGGTGCGCGGCGAGGGTCAGGGCCTCAACCAGGTGACCGCAACTAGGGCCTGCTCGGACTTGAGGAGATGCACGTGCGCGAAAGGGTTCCCGTACCCGGGCTTGGACGCACTAGCCTCAAAGGCCGGCCTGCCCAACGTGCGGCGCCGGGTACCGCACGTCACCGACCCAGGGATGGCAGCACCGTTCGAGCCGGGCCAGGCTCCGGGGAGCCCGCTCATCGTGAGCGGGCTCCCGAAGCGGCTCAACCGAGGCCCATCAGTCAGCTGCAGAGCCGCGGATCGCGGCAGATGTGCGCGTTCTGATAGGTGCCTCGATGGTGGCTAGCATCGGCCCTACGGAGGTCGACATGGCGAAGATCGTGATCATTGGTGACGTCGGCGGATGTGCCGATCAGCTGTCCCAGGCCGTGGCACCTGTGCTGACGGATCCAGATGCCGTGGTGATTCAGGTCGGCGACCTGATCGATCGCGGGCCGGACAGCGCCGGCGTGCTCGCCTTCGTTCGGCAGCGACTGGCGGACTCGCGGCGATGGATCCAGCTCATCGGCAATCACGAATCGCAGTACCTGGGTGCCGAGAGGTTCTGGCCACAGCAACTGTCCGACGAAGACGCCGCGCTCCTGAGAAGCTGGTGGTTGCGGGAGTATCTGCGAGTCGCGGCTGCGGTACGCACCGCCGAGGGAGAGGAGTTCCTGATCACCCACGCAGGTCTCGCTCTCGATGCTTGGCGGCAACTGGGTGAACCGGTCACCGCTGCCACCACCGCGGATCTGCTCAATACCCGCCCCGAGGACATCCTGTGGCACGAACGCGGACCGCTGTGGGCCGAGGCAGGCCCTCACCTGTACGACTCCTGGTTACACGCCGCGGAACCCCCGCCGTTCGGCCAAGTGCACGGACACTCGACAATCGCCGATTTTCGCCGCCGAGCGTGGCGGTGCGCCGAACAAATCCGCCAGCGAGCGACAGTGGACTGGGACTCCCGCCACACGTTCACCCGCGTCAGCGCAAGTCGCTTCATTGGCGTCGATCCGCAACACGGACGCGACGGCGCGCAACAGTGGTCACCGTTGATACTTCATGACGCCACCCTGCTCGCGTGACCTACCGGCGACAGATGTCACCTCTCACGAGCGTCCCCGACAGCCGTTCGTCGGCTCGTTCGGACCGCGCACACCGGCCGACACCACCTTTCGGTGGCGAGCGCTTCGCGGCAGATCAGGACGTCTGAACTGGGCGCCTCGACTGGCAACTACGGCGGCGTCATGCGGATCCGAGGAGGTCCCACCGGTTGCCGGCGATGTCGAGGAAGACCGCCACGCGGCCATAGGGCTCTGCCCGTGGCTCCCGGACGAAGGTGACACCGGCCTCGGCCATCCGTCGGTAAGCGGCGTCGAAGTCGTCGACTCGGAGGAAGAACCCGACCCGGCCGGCTACCTGGTTACCGGTTGCGGCACCTTGGCGTTCTCCGTCGGCGCGAGCGAGGAGAATCCCGGTCTGGGCACCCGGCGGCCGGACGACGACCCACCGCTTGGGCCGCCCGTCAGTGGTCAGCGATGGGGAATCCTCGACGAGACCGAAGCCGAGTACGTCAGTGAAGAACGCGATCGCGGGGTCGTACTCGTCAACGATCAGGGCAACCAAGTCGATCTGCACCACGGCAGCGTACGCAGGGTCCGTCTTGCTCGCCGCCCGCGCCGAGAGCGGCAGAAGCGTGTATGTGACCTTGGTGTGCTACGCCGTGCTGCTCGCTCTGCCATCAGGCAGGAGACCGCCGCAACGAAGAGTCGATCCCGACGGGCTCTCCAGGGCGAGAGCCGACGCGTACCGCTCGCTCAGGCGTCCTGCTGTGTGCGGATGTCCAACTTTCCCGCCAGCCAGTCCGACTGGGGCACGGCCGATCCCCGGATGCCGAGACTCGCCCGGGCCGCCTGGTAGAAGCGATCGCGTGTCTCGTTTGCATGGCCGAGCCCAGCAGCCAGCTCGAACCCCGCGGAAGTCATGCCGCGGGCGTAACGGGCGATGTCCGTCACTGCGGCGCGCCACTCGCGGGCCGCAGTGACCGATGCGGCGTCGCCCAGGAGGAGGACACTCTCCCATGTCTTTGTGCGCCGGATATCGGCCTCTTCCATCCTGGCCACGGCGTGTTCACGATCGACACCGTGACGAAGCGCGTTCAGGTTGGCCAGCCGGAGCGCGTACGTGTGCACTTCCTTGACTGCGTTGGCGAACTCGACGTACGCCTGAAGCCGGCGCTCGTCCCACCGCGCCGCCTGCTGGCGCTGCCACCGCGAGCGGTCCGCGATCAAGGTGGCGAGGATGGTCCCGCCTGTTCCGACGAGGACGCCGAGCAAAGCCGGCAGTTGGTCCATCAACGCGCTCATGCCTTGATGGTGCACGGGCGCCACAACCGGTATGCGTCTGCCCGGCAAGGCGCCCGACCGTCGGCGTGACCGCGCGACCAGCGGCATGAGCGTGCGTCCGATCATGAAGTCGCGCTAGAGGTGGGGTCGGCGGCGATCCCGACCGTCCAGGAGGGGTGCTTGTTGGTGAGCGCTGCGCGGGTCGCGTGCAACGATGCCAGGAGCTGCAGCCGGTCAACGTCGGGGCTGCCCGGCTCGGCGGTGAAGACGAGCATGACGGAGCCGGGGTTTCCCGGTAGGGGGTAGGTGTCCCAGGCCAGGACGATGTCGCCTACTCCGGGAATGCGGAAGGTCTTGGTGCCGCTGACCGAGTCGCGTACGTCGTGCTGGGCCCACAGCCGCCGGAACTGGGCGCTGCGGATGCTCAGCTCGCCAACGATCGCGGTGGCCCGCGGGTGGGTGGGGTCGGTGGCGACGGCGGCGCGCATCATGCCGATGTAGTCCAGAGCCTGCCGCTCCCAGTCCGGACAGCCACGCTCTCCGGTCAGCGTGTCGTCGAACAGCAACATGAGCATGTTGAGCCGGCCGGCAGGGTAGGCGTCCGGGTCGCCGAGCAGCGCCTGCGCCATCGGGTTCCAGTCGAGCAGATCGAGATGCCGGCCGAGTACGACCGCAGGGGTGTCCATCACCCGCAGCAGGCGCCGTGTGCCCTCCGGCACCCGCTCCGGATCGCGGCTCACCCGGGCGGGCATCGACCGGCGGGCGGCGTGGGCCAGGGTGAACAGGTGCCGGCGTTCCTTGTCGTCGAGGCCGAGCGCACCGGCAAGCGCGTCCAGGACGTCGTCGGACGGGCGTACCTCCCGGCCCTGTTCGATCCGCTGGTAGTAGTCAGTGCTCAGCCCGGCCAGCAGGGCCAGTTCCTCGCGCCGTAGCCCGGTGACCTTGCGCCGGCCGCCCGGCTCCAGGCCGACGTCGTGCGGACGCAGCCGACTACGCCGAGCGCGAAGGAAGTCGCCGAGCTCGCGAGCGTACGGATGAACGCTGTTCATGCCGCAAGTGTGCAGCGGCCCGGACCGCCGAAGGTAGGTCCCTCAGACCTAGGCAACCGAGAACGACCGAACCGGCCCAAAAGGCTCCTAACGTCAGTGGGGCAGCGCCCCGACACCCCTAGGAGCAGCAGATGACCGGATGGACCACCGACCAGATCCCCGACCAGCAGGGGCGGATTGCCATCGTGACCGGCGCGAACTCGGGCCTCGGCCTGGTCACCGCCACCGAACTGGCCCGCCACGGCGCCCACGTCGTGCTCGCCGTTCGCCGCACTCCCGCTGGTGAGGAGGCCGCCCGCCGGATCGGTGGCGACGTCGAGGTACGCGAGCTGGACCTGGCCTCCCTCGCGTCCGTGCGGGCCTTCGCGGCGAAGCTGGCTGTCGATTACCCGGCGATCGACCTGTTGGTCAACAACGCCGGCGCGGTGCTGCTCGGCCCACGTCGCACCTCTGCCGACGGATTCGAGCTGCACCTCGCCACCAACATGCTGGGTCACTTCGTACTGACCGGCCTGCTGCTCGGCAACCTGGCCGCGGCGCGGGAAGCCCGCGTGGTCAGTCTCAGCTCGATCACCCACAAGAACGCGCACCTGGACTTCGACGACCTGATGTTCGAACACGACTATCGGGCAGCCACCGCCTACGGCCGGTCCAAGCTCGCCACCACGATCTTCGGCATCGAACTGGACCGCCGCCTGCGCGCCGCCGGAACGCCGATCGTCAGCGCCCTGGCCCACCCCGGTCTGACCCGCACCAACCTGACTCCGCGTGCCTGGGAACACCGTGGCCGATTCGGACGACTGATCGCGTCGGCCGGCCTGCTGGCAACACAGCCGGTGGCGCAGGGCGCGCTGCCGCAATTACGCGCTGCGACCGAGCCCGCTGTGCGGGGTGGCCAGTTCTTCGGCCCGTCCGGACTCTGGGAGACGCGAGGCAGAGTCACCGAGGCCCGGCTCAGCCAGGAGGCCGTCGACCCGGCTGTCGGCACGCGGCTGTGGGCGGCAGCCGCGGACCTGACTGGCGTCAACTACCTCTGACCGACGACGGTCACCGGCTGGCCGGCAGCAATCCGCAGCGTCGCGACCAGCCGCCGCACCTGCCTTCGCGCGGCTGCCAGCCACGATCGCGCGTCCGCCCATTGGCCATGAGCGGAAACTGCCCTACCGCCTCTGCGGGGACGCCAACGCTGACGCCTTCGGGTCCGCCGAAGAAATCTCCAGCCTGAAGTGCCCGCTCAGGACGCCGCCCGTGGGATCGGTCTCCCAGATGACGGAACTGCGGCGGAGTCCACCCCGCTTTCCACAACGCTCTACATCGATCCACAGAAACCTGTGGGCCCGGCGTTAGACGACACGAGACGCCGCGTGCCCCCGGTGGGGTCGCCCGCGCCTTCTCGCGGGTCACTGTGCAAGGCGGCGTGGCGAGCCGGGCGGGACCTGCGGCTGCAGCAGCATCAGTGCGTGCTGGTACGGGACATCGAGCACCTCGTGTCCGGCTCCCGCACCCCGCCGGCGCCGTACGGGCATCCAGATCTCCTGGTCCCCGCGCCGTGGCCCTTGGGATCCTCGACCCCGAGGACGAACTGTGGCCCGAGGTTGCAACGTCGGCCAGAGCCGTCTCCGCGCGCCGGCCGCCCGTTCTCAGTGGCGGCGCAAGGTGCATTGCCGTGAGTGTCTGTGTCAGTGCGTGCCTGGGCGCATGGCGGCCGCGGCATCCGCAGCGACGGTGAGTGGATCTATGAGCGGTCGATCCAGCAGGCGCACGAGGTCGGGGCTGGTGTTGTTGAGCAACCCGTGGCGGACACTGGTGGCGATTGAGACGAGCATCGGCGGCTGAAATGGCAACAGGTTGGCGTCGCCGAGTAGGCGGTTACGGTACTCACCCAGCCCGATCGTGCGATGGGAGGCGCCGAGACGGTCGGCGATGTCGCCAGCGGTAATCGGGGTCCCGACCAGGTCGTAGACCTTGCCGAGATGCGCGGTGGGCTCGCTTGCCACGGCCGCTGCGGCAGCTGCCAGGTCGGCCCGCGCTACCGCAGACAGTGCGCCGGTCCCGAACGCTGATTCCAGGCCGTCAGGAGTCCAGGCGAGCAATGCACCGAAGAGCTCGGCGTAGAGCCCGTTGCGAAGGATGGTCCACGCGAGCCCGCTGGACTTGATCATCTGCTCGGTGACCCGATGGGCGAGTGCGAACCCGAGGTGGTCCCCCGCGCCGGTCAGGCTGGTGTAGATCACGTGGGCCACGCCGTCGCGAGCCGCAGCGTCGAGAAGAGTCCGGTGACGCGCGATGACCTGGTCGTCCTCGGCATACCCGGCCGAGACGAGGACCAGGGTCGAAACGCCGGTGAGGTCGAGGGTTGCGGGATCGTCGAAGTCAAGGTGGCGCTGCGCGCCGGCGGGAGTGGAACTGCCTGCCAGGGCGGGCACCTCTCGCTCGCCGAGCGCTGCGAGTGTGCGGGATGCGAGCTGTCCGTTGGCGCCGGTCACCATGATCATTACTGTTCGGTCTCCCACCGTGGTTCTCTTCAGTAACTACGGTGAGATCCTGAACCCGCGCCCGGCGGCTCACAAGGAGGCAGTCTCGTGTCACTAACGCACACCGAAGTAACCGCGGGAGCCGCCGAGCTCGAACCATGCGGACAGCCGGATCACCCAGATTGCGGCATCCGAGACGTTCTTGACCGGGTGGGCGACAAGTGGTCGGTTCTCGTGATCGTCGAACTCGCCAACGGACCGCGACGCTTCCGCCAACTCCAGCGCGCCATCGACGGAATCTCCCAGCGCATGCTGACCCTCACGGTGCGCCGCCTGGAACGAGACGGCCTCGTCCTTCGGACCGCGTACCCGACCGTGCCCACCCAGGTCGACTACCGCCTCAGCGAAACCGGCGCGAGCCTCACCCACCTCGTCAAAGCACTCGCCGACTGGTCACTGGCACACCGCACAGCCATCTCCCAGGCCCGCCAGGCCTACGACAGCGACCACCCCCACAACGAGATCCGGTGACGCGCAGCGCGCCTTGAAACGTCCTGACCCGCAACAACTCGTCGACCTGCCCGCCGTGGTCACGTTCCGGGGGCGGGCACCGCTCGGCCGTCTCCCCCGCTCCTGCGGTCAGCCATCGCCTGAGCCCTGGATCTTCGCGAACTGATGGTTTTCAAGGGCTGTGAGCGCTGGTGCGCTCGCACGGCGGACGGGGACCTTAGCGATGCCTCCGGGTGGCATATGCTGCCGCGGCACGACGGGGAGGGCGACATGCGACGGTGGCGGGTATGGGTGGCGGTGGCCGCCCTGGCCGGGGTGACGGCGATGGCGGGGTGCCGGGCACCGGCAGGGCTGGACGGCGACCTGACCGACGACTGGCCGCCCGCCGCGGCGGCCGTGCAGTTCACCCCGAAGGCGGGCGACTGCCACGTGGATCCCGAACCGTCGAGTTACCTGACCAGCTACCACCCGGTCGACTGTGCGCGGCAGCACCTGCTGGAGACCTTTCACCTGGGCACGTTCACCGGCGCGGTAGCCGAACGGGAAACCCCGCCGCCGGTGGGCTCGGCAGTGCTGCGACCGGCGTTTGCCGAATGCGACGCGAAGGCGACCGCGTTCGTCGGTGGCGACTGGCGTGGCGCTCGTCTGACGGTACAGGTCGCGCCCCCGTCTCCGGGCGGATGGCAGGGTGGCAGTCGCTGGTTCCGGTGCGACATCTTTGAGCTGGACACCGCCGACGGCGGCTCGGCGCAACGGCATCCGGACGACCACCCGGTGCAGCACACCGGCAGCCTGCGGGACGAACTGAAGGGCACGTCACCGCTGGCCTTCGGGTGCCTGAACGAGGACCGGTACGGCAAATTCGAGCAGAGCACCTGCGCCCGGCCGCACACCTTCGAGTACGTCGGCTCATGGACGGCGCCCGACACCTCGTACGCGGACGCGGACCGCGACGAGGACGGCGTGCACGCGAAGTGCCGGACCCTCGTGGCCCGGTATGCCAAGGTCCCGGTTGACAGCACGCTGCGCTACCGCACGGGCACCTCGTACCTGGTGCCGGCCGAGGAGGCGTGGGCGCGCGGCGACCGGGGAATCCGATGCTTCTACTGGTCAGGAGGCCCGAAGGTGACTCGCTCGATCAAGGGCGGTGGCACAAGGGCGCTGCCGGTCCGCTGAGCGCGCTCCTCGCCGCCTGAATGGTGCTCGCTGTGTCCGGCGGCCTGTTGCCGGAATTCACGAAGGTCACAAGGCATCGACGTACTGCTCTGCACTGCGGGGTTGCCAGGCAACATAGAGCGATGTCGATCGCAGTGCAGAACCGCCCCGCTCCCCCAGTCCCGCGCTGGCCCGAACTCGACGACGACCGTAACCGCCCGCGGGAGGCTCTCGGGCTACCGCCGCTCGACGACGCGCTCCTACGGTCGTTGCATGCCGCAGCGGCGGACATCAGCTATCGGCCGATCAACAAGCGGGGCGACCGGTTCCGGCCGATGCCGCCCTGGCTAGAAGCCGTCAAAGAAGCGGATCACCCGACTGTCATCGCGGCCCGAGAGCTGCCGGCGCCCTCGGCGGCCCGTCGGATGAGCCGATGCCGGGAGAACTTGTCTTGTTCTAACTCAACTAGGTCACGTTCATCTGGCTCGTGGATCCGGAACGCCCTTGCCTTCCGCGTCCACAAAGAAGTGGGACGACGCGGAGTCCGCTAGCCCTTGCTTGGAGTGATCTAACACGGCATCCGCAGGCGTGGATCACGGCAGACACTCGCACCCGACTTTGGCCAGCCGGTGCCGCCCGGCGTGCGCTTAGGGTCTGCGCATGGGGGACGACATCGTTCTGCGGCTCGACCGCGCAACCGCCGAGGATCTGTACGTCGCGCTGTACGAGGTTGGCGAGCACATCGCGGCCGGCGCACGAGGCCCGACAAGGCCAGACGGCTAAGGTTCAGCCTGAGCCCACCAGCGCCAGGTAACCAACCCTCCGGCAAACCGGGGGAACCTCAGTCCCGTGACGCCTCAGCCGTGTCGGGCCGGGGCGTCAGGACCACCACCGCAGTCTCGGATGACCGCCGCGCGGCGTATCCATCCAGGTTCTTGTCGATCTCACGCCAGCGGGCCCACAGCCGCGACCGTTCGTCGCCTGTCGCAGCACGGCCGCGCACCAGCCGCGGCCCGTCGACCAGGTCGACGGTCGCGTCCGGGTGCGCCTGCAGATTGAGCCACCAGGCTGGCTCGGGATCCCCCCACCCGTTCATGGCCAGCGAGACCAGGTTCGTGTCGTCCTCGAAGTATCCGAGGATCACGCTGCGCTGTTGGCCGGTGCGCCGCCCGACGGTGGTCAGGCGCAGCATTCCGTAACGGTTACCGCGCGGACGCGACAGTCCGACGCGGCCGCCGGATCGGCGGAACACGCCCCGATGGGCCGACCAGAACATCCGAATGAACCAACGGGGCGGCAACCACGGCTTCTTGGCAGGGCGCAGGTCCGACTCGGTCACTCCTGCATCGTATTGGACGCTGTCACGCACCAACGGCAGCCAGAGCGACAGCCCGGTAGCGCCGAACGGTCTGCTGACAGCCGGCCGCCGGCCCGCCCGATCACGTCGTACGCTCATCGCCACGGATGGTGGGCGGCCGGACCGCCTCCGCACGTGGGGTCGACCGGCCGCAACGTCTCCTCGGAGACCGCGTCAGGCGGAGAACGGGCCTCGCACCGTCACACCCCCATCGACGACAAGGCTCTGCCCGGTCACGTAGGACGAAAGCGGCGAGGCCAGGTAGACAGCCGCCGCCGCGGCGTCGTGGGGAACACCGAGCCGGCGCATCGGAATCTCGGGCACCCCCTCGGCGGGCTGCGTGGCATTTGCCACCGCCGTTGCGATGGCGCCGCACGCCACGACGTTCATGCGGATCCCGTCGCCGGCGTACTCCGCAGCGACGGTCCTGGCGAGGCTGGCGAGGCCGGCTTTGGCCGCCCCGTACCCGGCCTGCATGGGCGCGGCCATGACGCCGGTGACCGAACCGATGCTCACGATGGATCCGCCCTGTCCCTGGGCCAGGAAGGCACGGATGGCCGCGCGGGCCGCGCGCGCCACATAGCCGAGGTTCATCTCATACGCCAGATCCCAGTCATCGTCGCTCATCTCGTGCAGCCGTACCGCCGGCACGAACGCGACCTGCCCGCCCACGACGGTCACGAGCGTGTCGAGCCGGCCGAACTCGGCGACGGCGCCGGCAACGAATGCGTCGACCGTCGATCGGGACCGTACGTCGCCGACAAGCGGAACAGCACGGGCGCCCAATCCGGTCAACTCCTCGACGGCCCCTCTCGCCCGGCCCGGATCGATGTCAGCGACAGCGACAGCCGCACCAGCCCCGGCGAACGCACGCGAGACTGCACGCCCGATTCCTGCGCCCCCACCTCCGACAACCAGTGCATTCATGCCGTCGAGCGGTTGCGCGAATCTATTCACGGCCGGATCTTGCCACATCGATCGGCGTCCTAGCCGCCGATGCACGGATCTGCCGCCAACCGTCCGTCACGGAGCGTAGCCAGCTGCCGCTGGGTGAGGCGTCCGCTCGTGTCGAATTGCGGATGCCCCAACGCGGGTCTACGGGGCGTGCACGACAGGCTGATCGCCTCCCCACATTTCCACCACGGTTCCACCGACTCCCGCTTGGATGAGATTCAAGACGACGGAGACAACTTCGGCCGGAGGAATCAATGGGCGAGATGCCGCACGTTCGTCGGCACTCATGCGCTCCCACTGGGCCTGGGCTCGGCTCAGCCCGATCCAGTCTGGCGCTACGCACATCATCCGGACCCCATGGCTACTTTCCAAGCTGGCCAGACTGGCGGTGAAGCGAATCAGACCAGCCTTGGCGGCCCCGTACTCGGGCGAGCCGTAGGACTCGAAGCCAATGCCCCCGCTGGATGCGATGTTGATGATCGCGCCACCACCCTGTTCCCGCATGGGGTCCAGAACGAGCTGACTGAGGAGCATCGGGGCGGTGAGGTTCAGGCTGATCGTCGCGGCCCACTCGGCGGGAGCCGCCTGCGGATACTGCCGCTGCGGGGTCCAGCCGCCGGCATTGTTGACGAGCACGTGAGGCCCGCCGAGCTTCTGGGCTGCCGCAACGATGCGGTTCATGTCACCACGCTCTCGTACATCGGCGCCTAACGCTTGTGCCGGCAATCCGCGCGCCTCGATCAGGCCTCCACACGCCTGCGCGGCTCGCTCATCGAGATCGGCTACGACGATGGCATAACCAGCGTGGGCAAGGCCAAGCGCGACTTCGCGTCCCAATCCATTGCCGGCGCCGGTAACGATCGCGGTGCGAACCATGATCACGCTCTCCCCTGAAGTCGCCCGTCGTGGTCGGATCTTCCTACCCACGTTCCTGCCGTCTGAGACGCAAGCGGACACGGCCCATCACCATCGCCTCGGCGCAACTGGCCGGTTTGACCAAGCATCCGGATCTGCCGCCGATCGTGTGCGCCAGCCCCGTCGGCAGCCGTCACGCCCCGTGGTCCGCCTTCGTTGTCGGCCGACGTCCGGAAACGCCGCCGACTGAGCACACCGCCCACTCGGAGCCGTCACGCTTCGTGGCCGGACTTACCGTCGTCGGTCGAACCCGAGTTGAGGGCGTTCGAGCCTCGGCGGTGGACAACGGCCTGGGGTCATGGCCGATGGATGCTGGTCCGCAAGCTTCGCCGAACCCGTTCGAGGGGGTCAGGTGATGGCGAGGAGCACCGCCTGGCCGTTGTCGGCTGCGGTCCGATAGAACTGGCTCAGCTCGACGAGGTGCACGACGAGGTTGTCGAACTCGGCTTCGTCATTGGTCCAGCCGATCGGGTAGATGTCGGCGGTCGCCATCGCATCCGCGTCGTACCGGGTGCGAAGTGTCTCGACATCCAGCGCGTTCAGTTCGGTGGCGACGGCGCGGACGGCATCCGGGCCGAGCAGCCGGGCCGGACCATAGCCACCGTCTTCGCCGATCTCGGCACCGCCGAGGATCGCCGCACCGGCCGCACCGTCGCCGAGGCCCCAAGCAGAACCAGTGATTAGGTAGTGGACGGCGTGCCAGGACTTACCCAGATCCAGCTCGGGATCGGGCATCTCCGCATCGTCATCGTCCAGATCGCCATAGAGCAGGGCGCCGACAGCCTCCGGATTATTCAGCACCGCTTGCAACTCGTCGCTCGACAGCCGGCGACCGATCAACTCCATACCCACATGTAATTCCTTCCACTGCAACACTGGGCGTGCTGGCGGGGCGGATCAGCAGCTGACACGGTAGCCCCGACTGCCTCTCCGTCCACCGGGACATCCGGATCTGCCGCCGGTCGTACGGCGCGCCGGGCGTCGGAGCTTGCGGTCGTTCTCGGCGCGCCCCCGTCCCCGGGGCTTGCCCTGGCGTGAAGTGCGGTCAGCCGATATCCCAAGACGCGAGATGAGCACCGCAATGCAGGCACCGGAAGAGGTACGCCGTCGGCTCGCTGGCGCGGTCCAGCTGAGGCAGGAACGCCTCGGTCTCTTGCTGTGACCAGCCGAGCTGATAGCAGCTGTCGCGAACCATGGCGAGGGCATCTGGGTAGGTCGTTAGGTCGCTGTAGCCGGCTGGTCCGAGGAACGCAGCGGCGTCACCGCAGTGGTACAGCCACGATGATTGCTGCCATCCGTAGAAGCCGGGCGTCCGCTGCGTGACCTCCTCGACTATGTGAACCGGTACGTCGTCCGGCACATCGACGGCATCGCTGAACTGGGCGTTCATGCCTTCGTCCATCGCCGGGGCGATGGTTCCCAGAGCCGTGGCCGCTTCGCCGGAGCGGATGCAGTGCATGCATAGGCTTTCAGGCTGCCTGCCATAGATGGGGCCGTTTTAGCGCACGTCCCGATGAAGGCCGCAAGCACTGCAGATGTGGTCGCTCCGCACTGCCGAACCTGTCGATAGGGGATCGGCATGGTAGCGGAACACCGGCTCGGGCACGACGTCAATCATGCCAGCTCGCGATCATCATTCAAGCCGAGGAGATCTGATGGATGGACCATTACCCATTAATCGTCGACGACGAAACCAACTCGTTGAACGCCGGCATCTGCCGCCGTCCGGGTGTGACAGCTGTCGGGCGGCGCCCTCGGGCTGGTCAGCTCACGACCGGGGCGTCGAGATAGCCGACGTCTGTGGAGCCCGACGCGAGGTGGACGCGATATCCCCAGTGCCGCAAGACCTGGGCGATCTTCGCGGCGCCGGCCGGGTTGGCGGAGTGGACGCTGATGACGCCGACGTCAAAGGGGCGCTTGTCGAAGGCGGCCCGTTCCAGGACCTCCACGACCGGCCAGATCGTGTCGTCCCCGCCTAGATCGTGGTCAAGCCACAGTTCGTCCAGGCGCCGGTCCCGGTACCGATCGAGGAGTTGAACTCCGGCGGTGCTGGTGCGGGCCACCTCGGCGCTACGGCCATCCACGAACGAGCGGAGGTCATCGACCAGGACGATCGTTCGGCGGCTATCCACGCGATGATGATGCCTGACACCCTCACGATCCGACATCCGGATTTGCCGCAGGTCGCGCGCTTGCGGTGACCGTACGCTGGCCCCGAGCGAGCCCAGGCGGAAGCTCGCGGGTTGATGATCTGGCCTCGCTATCCGCCACCGCGCATCTCGCACCTCGCCCACACAGCGGGCATCCGGATGCCGAGGATGCACCCCCACATGTTGCGGCACACGTTCGTGACGACCATGCTCGACGCCGGCGTCAGCCTCCGCGATGTGCAGATTGCCGCCCGCCACGCCGACCCACGGACCACCATGCGCTATGACCGGGCCCGCAAGAACCTCGACCGGCACCCCAACTACATCCTCGCCGCCTACATGGCCTCCGGAACGTGATTAGCCGCTCACGGCTTTGCCGATAAGCGGACGTGTCGTAATCGGCATGAGCGCTCCGAGCGGTTCGCCGGATCGGACCTGCAAATCTCAGCGTTGACCAGGCACTCGAGCGCCCGGTGTCCATGACCGCCGAGCGGCCAGGCTGATCAGGGGCGCAAGAGTTCGCGGCGCAGCACCGCGTTGAGCCAGGCTTCAGATCTCTCGAGCGGCCAGCCGAGGTCGTCGGTCCGGACGAAATAGGCGGCGTTGCACAGATAGAGCCAGAGGATGTCGGCGGCCTGAGCCGCGTCCAGGCCGTCGCGGAGGGCGCCCAGTGCGGCCAGGCGACCGGCTGTATGCCGCAGTCCACCACGCAGCCCCCCGTGGGCGATCTCCATGCTCTCGCGGACCGCCAGTTCCTGGGGCGCTGCGGCGACGACCTGGCGCATCAGCGGTGCCCACTGTCCAAACTTCGCCCCGGACGTGGCGACGATCAGAGCTATCAGGCCCTGCGGATCGGTGGCGGACTCGATCTCCGCGAGGATCCGGGCATTCTCCGGCGAATTCACGGCGGACTCGATCAGTGTGCGCAGCAGGCCACTCTTGCCGCCGCCGACGGCGTACACCGTGGCTGGAGCGACGCGGGCGGCGCCGGCGATCTGCTCGACCCTCGTCGCGAAATAGCCCTGAGTCGTGAACAGGGACCGGGCCGCTTCGAGGATCGCCTGTCGGGTCTGGGCGGCGTATTCGGCGCGGCGGGTGGGCGACATGACCTTCATCATAACAATGTAGCGGCCTTCACTCGCTAGAGTGCGCTCTGATCAATCATGGGAGGTCTGATGCACTACGTTTTCATCCCCGGCGCTTGGCACGGTGGCTGGTCCTGGCACCCGGTCGGACACCGGATCCGCGAGGCCGGCCACGGCGCCACCGCACTCACCATGCCCGGCCTGAGCCTGGGCGACGACACGGCCGGACTACGGCTGAGCGACGCAGTCGACCACATCGTCGCCGAGGTCGAACGCCGGGACCTGCGGGAGGTAGTCCTGGTCGGACACAGCTGGGGCGGCATCCCGATCACCGGCGCCGCCCACAGGCTGGGCGACCGGCTCGCCGGCCTCGCTTACTTCAGCGCCTTCATTCCGCGGCCGGGCGAATCGATGGCCGCAGCGATGGGACCGATGGAGGGCTTCATCACCGACACTGTCGCCGCTTCACCCGACGGCACCATCGGACTTGACTTCGTCACCTTTCAGCAGAGCCTGATGCCCGGCCAGCCCGAGCCGCTGCAGCGGCTCGTCTTCGACCAGCTCATGCCGCAACCCGGCGGCTACATGCTGGACGCGCTGGATCTTCCGGGAGTGCACACGCTCGGCCTGCCGATCACCTACGTGCTGGCTGAGGACGACACAGCGCTGGCCGCCCCCGGCACCGAACTCGCAGCCCGGGTCGGTGTGCAACCGGTCCTCGTGCCCGGCGGCCACGAGGCCCTGCTGACCAGCCCGGAGTCCCTAGCCAAAGCAATCCTGTCGACATAACCGGCACCGCCGGCACGAGGCCGCAGCGACCTGCGGATAACCCAAAATCCTTGTCGACCCTGCCCACCGGCGCCAAAGGCTCCACGCGCACTCTCATGCCGCTGGTCGGGCGCCCGCCTTTGCATCCCGTTCAGGATGGTGTGGCGCCGACCTTGAGGCTCCGCAGCTGTTCGATTACGCGCTCGGCGTCCTGCCGCGAGTACGAGCCGAGCGTCGAGAGAGGCATGGCGTCGGCGTCGTCACCGAGACGGAGGACGGGAGCGTAGAGCGGCAAGCCTCCCCGTACGTCGATCTGCACGCAGCCGACCGACTGGATCGCGCTCTACGGTGTGACCTGGTCACGGCTATCGAAGCCGCCGGCAGGGACACCCTCTTCGTTGATTACCACGCCGAGTCGAAGAGCCCCAGATCCCGGCCATTCCGCTCGTGACGAGTAGGCATCCCAGCGCACCTTCGGACCGGACAAGGTGCCGCGCGCACCCCGACCGGCCACACCTGGCAGGCGGACACGATCTCCGCCACAACGCCCACCCGCATGATCGTCCTCGACTTCGGAAACATGCCGAGCGGCACCGTGCCGACGATGCGGCAGCTCCAGGACCGGCGGGTAACCTCCGGTTACCTCGCTCGTTGATCGCCGTGTGCGACAAGCCCTCGGCGTTGGGTCTCACGGCGTCGCCTCGGGATCGTCACGACCTCGCGCGGAAGCGTCGGCAGAGGGCGCGCCGGGAACGGCGGACCGATGACGAGCACAGAGCCGACCGGGCCGCGACGTAGCCCCAAGTCGTCGAATCGGGCGACGCTCCTGGAGCTGTTCTTCGACGTCTTTTACGTCGCCGTGTTCGCGCAGCTCTCCATGCAGTTCGCTCGGAATCCGAGCTGGGGCGGCCTGGGACAGACCCTCATCCTGCTGCTGGCCGCCTGGTGGACCTGGTCGGTGACGGTGAACGCCACCGAGTTCTACGATCCCCAACTCCGGGCGGTCCAGGCGGTGGTCGCCGGCACGGTGTTCGGCGTGGCCCTGATGGCGGTCGCCGTACCGGCCGCCTACGGCGGGCGCGGGCTGCTCTTCGCCGGCGCGTACGTCGGCATTCATCTGCTCCGGGGGATCCTGCTGATCGTCGCGCTGCGCCCACGCCGTGCGCACGCCCGGGAGGAACGCGTCCTCTTCTGGTTCGTCCTCTCCGGGATCCTGTGGCTCGCCGGCGGGTTCGCCGGACCCGCGTGGCGCACCGGCCTGTGGGCCGGCGCGCTCGCTGTCGACTACCTGGCCGCCGGACTGCGCTACCCGACGCCTCGACGGGGCCGGCTACCCATCACACGGTTGAGCACGCACTTCGGCGAGCGCTACCAGCAGATCGCCATTCTCGCCCTCGGCGAGCTGGCACTGATGTCCACGTTGATATTCAGCCGCGCGAGCTACACCCCAGCCCGTGCCGTCGCGTTCCTCACCGCGGTCGTCATTGCGCTGCTGTTCTGGCAACTCTACGTGTTACAGAGCAACAAGCTGGTCGACCGGTCGGCGCACCTGCGTCCGCACACCTCGATCTTGTTGGCCCCGTACATCTACGCCTTCGTCGTTACCGGCATCATCGCCACGTCCGGCGGTGTGGACCTCGTCCTGCACGACCCGCAGGGGACCACACCGGCGAGTTGGGTCGCTCTCCTCACCGTGGGACCGGTCCTGTACGTGCTCGGCCGGATGAGCTCGGAGTACGTGCTCCTCGACCAACTCCCGCCCACCCGCGTGGCCTGGCTGGCGCTGCTACTCGCCTCGACGCCGCTGCTGACCATGCTGGCCCCGTGGCTCGTCATGATCGTGAGCGCGGCCGTCCTGGTCGGCATGACGATCACCGACGTGCGGCGGCTCCGACGCGCCGCCCTGGCGGACTAGTACCAACGCCGTTCAGTTAGGCGGCGGTTAGGCGTGGCGATCGAGACCCCTACCGTGAGGCGCGATAGTCGCCGGAGCAGCCCTCGTGGAAACGAGGAGCCTTAAACCTGGATGAGCCTCTGTCAAGCCTCTTCACCCGCAGCACAGCGGTCAGCTGAAACCGATGATCTCGCGGCCCGGTAGAGTTCAGCGAGCCTCGTCACCTGCGCTCAACGAGATGCCGTCTCGTCACCCGACCGGGGTACAGCGGGCGTGATCACGAAGAGAAGTCGGGCTCCAGGACACTCTCAGGGGAGGCCGAATCGCTGAATCCGGCCGACGTCCATGATCAAGCGCTCCAATGGGTACCGGACGAATGTCTGGGGTAGGACAAACTCCTTCCAGAGACGCCGTTGATCGACGAGTCCGACGAAGGAGAAGTCCTGGGCGAACTGGCAGGCGGTAAAGAGCTTCGTGGACGCTGAGGCGCCAGCGGGTGCAAGAGCTTCACCCACCGCCATCAGCTCCGGCGACTCCATCAGGATCCGACGAGGCACCGACGCCACGCACCCACCATCGCCCTTGCCGCCGTCGAAGCCAAGTTCGACGAGGTCCTCCTCTGCGTATCCGAAGGTGAAGGCCGCCATAGCATGAGGCTCCAGGGACATCGACCGCACCGGATACTCGGTACGGGCCAGCAGGTAGTTGACCTGCAGAGAAAGGGCCCGATCCAGAATCAGCCGCGTCTCGGCGTCGGTGTACCTGGCCTGGCGCGTGGCTCCAGCCAACCAGCTCAATTCTGGGCCAAGCTTCCGAAGCTTGTCCTGTGCCCTCCTGACGGGCCTCAGCAGTTGCGGCCGCATCCAGTCGGGAACATCGGCGACGGACAGCCGCCGACTTTCGCTTGCCAACCAATCTGACAGTACGGGCACCTCGACGGACGCCATGGCGACCTCACCGGTCGGCTCAAATGCATATTCGTCGCCATCGCCCAGCATCGGACGCCAGTCAGCGCTGAACAGATGCCCGGCCACGGCACCGCTACGAGCCCGACCGGCATCGGCCTCGCCGGTCACCTTCTGCATTGGCAACGCCGGTGCGCCATCTGATCGCGCGGGGTGAGCCACAACCACAGCGGTCAGGTCAACCGCCGCATCCGTGGGTACCGACGTCGAGCCTTCTACTGCCTCGTCCGCCGTGTCCCGCCTCGGCCGGTAACTCAGTGCGGTCGTGACGATCGCCAGCCCCAGGCCCACGAGGCCCGTGACCCCACCGACAACGTTCGCGTTACCGACAAGGGCACTATCGGCCGCGTCGCCAGCGAACATCCACACCGCCGCGACACCCGCCAACACGAGAGCCGCCACAGAAAACGCGACGACGGCGACCCGTCCAATCCTCATAGACGTAGATTGTGTCCTCCGGCGTCGACCGAAGTGAGGAACCTAGCCCAACTGGACCGTCGGTGACTGGCGGCCCACGCCTACGAGACCCAGAGGGTAGGCATGGCCAAAGACCAGTTCCGGGGCGCGTGCTTCCACGCGCCGAAACAACACGGGTGCTAGAAGGACGCCGACGTGCTGTTTCAAGCACCGGCCCGGCCGCTGAACGGGCACTGAAGGTCAACCTACGTGACCGCACCACCCCCAACGACGACGAGATCACCCGGGAGACCCGCGTCAGCACACTCGCCGACCTGTGGATCGAAGAGATCACCACCGAGGAGCGGATCGCAGCACAGACCATCCAGCGATATGAGACCAGCACTCGCAACGCGATCCTGCCCGCCCTGGGCAACCTCCGAATCAGAGAGGCCAGCGTCGGGCGCCTGGATCGGTTCCTGCGGGACATCGCGAAGGACCGGCCCTCGGCAGCCAAAGGCGCGAAGGTCGTCCTAAGCCAGATGTTCGCCCTAGCGGTGCGCCACGGCGCGATCCCCACCAACCCGGTACGCGACACCGGCCGGCTCCGTAAACCCCGCCGCGCTGTCGTCGCCCTCACTGACGAGAATCTCCAGGCCGTCCGGACGGCTATCCGCGACTGGCAGCGACCCGTCCCCGGGAAGCCCGGACCGCGGCGACCTGGCGGACGTCGTCGACCTGATGCTCGCTACCGGCGCCCGCATCGGCGAGATCCTCGCCCTGCGATGGGAAGACCTCGACCTCGCCGCCGAACGCCCCACCCTGACGATCTGCGGCACGCTCGTCTTCGTCAAGGGCCAGGGCTTCTTCCGCCAACCCTGGACCAAGAGCGACGCCGGCTGGCGGATGGTCGTCCTCCCCCGGTTCGCCGTCGGCATGATCATGGCCCGCAAGCTCGTCGCCGCCGACAACCCCCACGACGCAATCTTCGCCTCCCGACGCGGCACCTGGCTGTCACCCAACAACGTCCGCCGTCAGTGGCGTGAAGCTCGCGCCGACACCGACCTCGCCTGGGTCACTCCCCACACCTTCCGCAAGACCGTCGCCACCCTCATCAAGGAAGAGACCGACACGAAAAGCGCCGCAGCGCAGCTCGGCCACTCCAGCGAGGAGGTCACCGCCACGTACTACATCGCCAAGCCCGCCCAAGCCCCGGACGTCTCGGACATCCTCGAGCGGCTCGGCACCGACCGCGGGCGACGTCCCACACGCGCATTGCCCAACGATGCGCAGGGATGACGAACCTGGTCGCCGACCCCGGTAAATGGGGGGTTTTCGGGGGGCGGTTCAAAACCTCATAGACAAACTTAAAGCCCTGACCAGCGTTTCCGCTGGTCAGGGCTTTTCCTCTGTCGGGACGGCCGGATTCGAACCGACGACCCCTTGACCCCCAGTCAAGTGCGCTACCAAGCTGCGCCACGTCCCGCCCTCGCGTGGTTTCCCACCGCGACAGCCGCTAAAGCTTAGCGCAGTAGTCGCGGGCCTTTCGCACAGGCCCCACCCGCGTCGCGAACCGTCCGGACCGCCGCACACCGCGCGGCCGGGCCACCGCACACCCTCTAAAGCGTCCTAGGAGGGTGGGGTTGAGAAATGCCGGGGGGAGGGACATCTCCCATCCGGCTATCTCAGAACGTCAGCCGTGTGCCTTGCCTCGGCCGCCGGGGCCCAGCTTCTTCCTCGGGCGGACCGAGATCTCGATCGGGCTGCCCTCGTACCCGAATTCCTCACGGAGCTTGCGCTCGACGAAGCGCTGGTAGCCGGCGTCCAGTGGGCCGGTGGTGAAGAGCACGAACCGTGGCGGCGCCACACCGGCCTGGGTGGCGAACAGGATGCGCGGCGCCCGTCCACCGCGCACCGGGTGCGGGGTGGCCTGCACCAGCGCGGTCAGCCACTGGTTGAGCTGCGCGGTCGGAACCCGGGTCTCCCAGCTGGCCAGGGCCTTGTTCAGGGCCGGGGCCAGCTTGTCCACCGCACGCCCGGTCATCGCGGACAGGTTCAGCCGGATCGCCCAGGGGATGCGGCGCAGCTCCCGGTCGATCTCCTTGTCCAGGTAGTACCGACGGTCGGCGTCGACCAGGTCCCACTTGTTGAACGCGATGACCAGCGCCCGGCCCGACTCGGTCACCATCGACAGGATCCGCTGGTCCTGCTCGCTGATCGGCTCGCTGGAGTCGAGCAGCACCACGGCCACCTCGGCGGCCTCGATCGCGCCGGCGGTACGCAGGCTGGCGTAGTACTCGGTGCCGCTGGCCTTGCCGACCCGCTTACGCAGCCCGGCCGTGTCGACCAGCTGCCAGGTCTGTCCGCCGATCTCGACCAGGCTGTCCACCGGGTCCACAGTGGTGCCCGCCACCGAGTCGACGACCGCCCGCTCCTCGCCGGAGAACCGGTTGAGCAGGCTGGACTTGCCCACGTTCGGCCGCCCGACCAGCGCCACCCGGCGCGGCCCGCGCGGACGGTTCTCCACGATCGCCGGTGCCTCCGGCAGCGCGGCGAGGATGGCGTCCAGCAGGTCGCCGGAGCCTCGCCCGTGCAGCGCGGACACCGGGAACGGTTCACCGAGGCCGAGGGACCACAGCGAGGTGGCCTCCATCTCGATGGAGTTGTTGTCGGCCTTGTTCGCCACCAGGATCACCGGCTTGGCGCTGCGGCGCAGCATCTTCACCGCGGCCTCGTCCACGTCGGTGGAGCCCACCATCGCGTCGACCACGAAGAGCACCACGTCGGCGGTGACGACCGCCGTCTCGGCCTGCGCCGCGATGGCCGCGGCGCGGTCCTTCGCGTCCGGCTCCCAGCCCCCGGTGTCCACCACGGTGAACGCCCGGCCGTTCCACTGCGCGTCGTACGGCACCCGGTCCCGGGTCACACCCGGGACGTCCTCGACGACCGCCTGTCGGCGGCCGATGATCCGGTTGACCAGAGTGGACTTGCCCACGTTGGGGCGACCGACCACGGCCACCACCGGCTGCGGGCCGCTCGGTTCCTCGACGGCGACGTCGGGCTCCCGCAGCTCGACCCACCCGCCTGGATCGCTACTCATGCCGCTCCTCCGCTGCGCTCCGGACCGCCATGGAAAACAACCGCACCGCTCACGCCACACCCCGCTCGGTGAGCAGGTCGCTCAGTCGTGCCACGACCTCGTCGATGCCCAGCTCGGTGGTGTCGAGCACCACGGCGTCGGGCGCCTGCGCCAACGGGTTGACCTTGCGGGTCGAGTCGAGCCGGTCCCGTCGCGCCAGGTCGGCGGCGGTGGCCGCGACGTCGGCGGCGTCCTCGGCGCTGCGCCGGGCGGCGCGGGCCGCCTCGGAGGCGGTCAGGAAGACCTTCAGGTCGGCGTCCGGCGCCACGACCGAGCCGATGTCACGGCCTTCGACCACCATCCGACCAGCGTTGGCGATCATCTCGCGTTGGCGGGCGACCAGCAGCTCGCGGACCGCCGGCACCGCGGCGACAGCGGAGACCGCCCCGGTCACCTCGGCGCCCCGGATCTCGGCTTCCACGCCGACACCGTCGACGGTCACGGCGTACCCCTGGGGGTCGGTGCCGATGCGCAGGTCGACCTCGCCGGCGACCTTCGTCACCGACGCGGCGTCGGTGAGGTCCACGCCGGAGCGCAGCACGGCCCACGTGATCGCCCGGTACATCGCGCCGGTGTCGAGGTAGCGCGCACCGATGCTGGCGGCGAGCCGCCGCGACACGGTGGACTTACCCGAACCGGACGGCCCGTCCACAGCGACCACACATCGCCCGGCCCGTACGTTTTCCTCCACCGTGTCCTCCTCAGCCCGTACCTCACGGATCGCCCGGTGATTCGGCGCCGCAAGCGGTTTGTCAATCGTCATCAATCATGCCCGGGTCCGCTGGCGGACCCACGCGCGCCGCCACCGGAGGCGACCCACGCCACCCTCCGGTGGCCGCGTCCCGGCCGTCGGTGGAGCCTACCGGCAGCCGTACCCCGGAACCGGGGGTCAGTCACCCACCGCGTTGAACAGGGCGGCGACCTCCGCGTTGGTCAGCCGCCGGATCCGCCCGGTGCGCAGGTCACCCAACCGGATCGGCCCGATCGAGGTACGCACCAGCCGGGTGACCGGGTGCCCGACCTCGTCCATCAGCCGCCGGACGATGTGCTTGCGCCCTTCGTGCAGGCTCAGCTCCACCTGGGCGCTCTTGCCCAGGGTGTCCACCACCCGGAACGAGTCGACAGTCACCGGCCCGTCCTCCAGCTCGACGCCGGCCAGCAGCCGCTTGCTCAGGTTGCGCGGGATGGGCCCGACCACCTCGGCGAGGTAGGTCTTCAGTACCTGGTACGACGGGTGCATGAGCTTGTGCGCGAGGGTGCCGTCGTTGGTGAGCAGCAGCAGGCCCTCGCTGTCCGCGTCGAGCCGCCCGACGTGGTAGACCCGCTGCTCGACCCGGTTGCCGATGAACTCGGCCAGCTCGTTGCGTCCCTTGTCGTCCGCCATGGTGGTGACCACCCCGCGTGGCTTGTTCATCGCCACGTAGACCAGCCGGACGTCGACCTGGAGGCGCTCGCCGTCCACGTGGATCACGGCGGTGGCCGGGTCGACCTTGTCGCCGAGCTTGGCGACCCGCCCGTCCACGGTGACCCGGCGGCGGAAGATCAGGTCCTCGCAGGCGCGCCGGGAACCCACGCCGGCGGCGGCGAGCACCTTCTGCAGGCGCTCCGCCCCCTCGTAGACGGGGGCGTCGGGTTTGGGGGAACGGTTATCGGGTCGCATCAGCAAGCTCTTCTACGTCGTCGGGCAGGAAGGGTGCGAGGGGCGGCAGCTCGTCAACGGTGTTCAGCCCGAGCTTCTCCAGGAACAGCGTGGTGGTCCGGTACAGGAACGCCCCGCTGTCCGTTTCGGTGCCGCACTCCTCGACGAGGCCGCGGGTGACCAGCGTACGGATGACCCCGTCGCAGTTCACACCCCGGATGGCTGAGATTCGCGAACGGGTCACCGGCTGCTTGTAGGCGACCACGGCGAGCGTCTCCAACGCCGCCTGGGTCAGCCGTACGGACTGCCCGTCCAGAACGAACCGCTCGACGTACGTAGCGTATTCCGGCCGGGTGTACAGCCGCCACCCGCCGGCCGCCCGGCGCAACTCGAACCCGTGCCCGGCGGCGGTGTAGCCGGCGGCGATGTCGTCGAGCACCGGGCCGACCCGTTCGACGGGTTGCTCCAGCACCTGGGCCAGCACCAGTTCGCTGACCGGCTCGTCGACCACCAGCAGGATGGCCTCCAGGGCACCGCGCAGCTCTGGGTCGGACAATTCGGGTGCGGGCTCCGGCGCGGCCGTCACCCGCCGCCGTCCGGCCGCCTGCCGAGGGGGTACGTCTCGAGCCCCGTCCGACTCCGCCGCCGCAACCGGTTCCGGGGCAGCCTCCCCCACCCCGCCCCCGCCCCACTCCCCCGACTCCCCCGCGCGGGAGCTCGCGCCTGAGCCCGAGCCGGCGCGGGCGCCCGCGCCCGGCCCGGGAGAGATCTTGGAAGGTTCCGGCCCCTGGAGGGGCGCGTTCCTTCCAAGATCTTCCTGGTCCGGCCCTGGAGCCGTGGCTGACTCGTCTGGCGGGACTTCGCGGTCGTCGGGTGTGGCCTCGGGCGCGGGTGGGCGGGGGCGTTCCCACGGGGGGACCCAGGCGGCGGCCTGGTCGGCCAGCGAGTCCCGACGTTGCTCGTCACTCATCCCGCTCATCCTCCGTGGTCCCCGTCCCGTCCGGCCCGCCGGCCTCCCCCGGCGGCCCAGACTCAGCCCCCACCAGCTCAGCCCCCACCGGCTCAGTGCCCATCGGCTCAGCCCCCGCCAGCTCAGCCCTCGTCGGCTCCGGGACGGCTGGGGTGCCGGCGTACTCGTCGACGTGCAGTTCGGTGTCCCCGTCGGCCGGGCCGGTCCAGCGCACCGTCAGCTCCTCCAGGGCCTGCTCCTGGACGAAGGACACCAGGCCCTCCCGGTACAGCTCCAGCAGCGCGAGGAAGCGCGCCACCACCTCCAGGGTCGCCTCGCAGTCGGCGCAGAGCAGCGTGAACGTGGCCGTGCCGGCCCGGCGCAGCCGGGCGGTGAGGATCGCCGCGTGTTCGCGGACACTGACCCGGACCATGTGCACGTGGGCGATGGACACCTCCGGCACCGGTTTCGGGGTCATCGCCTTCACCGCCAGCTTCAACAGTCGCTGCGGGCCGATGCCGAGCACCAGGTCGGGCAGCGCCTCCGCGTAGCGGGGTTCCAGGCTGACCGCGCGCGGGTAGCGCCGGCCGCCGACGGCCTCCAACTCGGCGATGTGCGCCGCCGCCTCCTTGTACGCCTTGTACTGCAGCAGCCGGGCGAAGAGCAGGTCCCGGGCCTCCAGGAGGGCGAGGTCGGCCTCGTCCTCCACCTCGGCGGAGGGCAGCAGCCGGGCCGCTTTCAGGTCGAGCAGGGTCGCGGCGATGAGCAGGAACTCGCTGGCCTCGTCCAGGTCCCAGTCGTCGCCCATGGCCCGGATGTAGGCGATGAACTCGTCGGTGACCGTGTGCAGGGCCACTTCGGTGACGTCGAGCTTGTGCTTGCCGATCAGTTGCAGCAGCAGGTCGAACGGGCCGGTGAAGTTGGCCAGCCGCACCGTGAACCCGGTGGTGGCGGGGTCGGCGGGCGGCACACCGTCGACCGTGGCCGCAGCGGCGGCCTCGGGCGGGTCAAGGGGTGGCGCGGTCACCGGACGACCGTAGTCCACGAGAGCGGCACCGGGCGTTCCGGCTACCGCTCCGACTGGGCGGCGATCACCTCGCGGGCCAGCTGACGGTAGTTGCGTGCCCCGGAGGAGGCCGGGTCCATCGTGGTGATGGGGGCACCGGCCACGGTGGACTCGGGGAACTTCACCGTCTTGGTGATGACCGTCTGGTAGACCTTGTCGCCGAACGCCTCCACCACCCGCTGCAGCACCTGGCGGCAGTGCGTGGTGCGGCTGTCGTACATGGTGGCGAGGATGCCTTCGAGCTCCAGGTCGAAGTTGAGCCGCTCCCGCACCTTGTCGATGGTGTCCAGCAGCAGTGCCACCCCGCGCAGGCTGAAGAACTCGCATTCGAGGGGGATGAGCACGCCGTGCGCGACGGTCAACGCGTTGATCGCCAGCAGGCCGAGTGACGGCTGGCAGTCGATCAGGATGTAGTCGTACTCCTTGCGGACCGTGCGCAGCACCCGGGCCAGGGCCATCTCCCGGGCGACCTCGTTGACGAGTTGGATCTCGGCGGCGGAGAGGTCGATGTTGGCCGGCAGCAGGTGCAGGCCGGCCACGTCGGTCTTGATCAGGACGTCCTCGGCTGTCACGTCGTCCTGCATGAGCAGGTTGTAGACGGACAGGTCGAGGTTGTGCGGGTTGACGCCCAACCCCACCGAGAGGGCGCCCTGCGGGTCGAAGTCGACGAGCAGCACCTTGCGGCCGTACTCCGCGAGGGCCGCGCCCAGGTTGATCGTGGTGGTGGTCTTGCCGACGCCGCCCTTCTGGTTGGCCATCGCGATGATGCGGGCGGGGCCGTGCCGGTCGGTGGGCATCGGCTCGGGGATGGGCTTGCGCATCGTGTAGGCAGCCGGATCCGCCGGACCCAGATCCGCGCCGAGCGTGGCCTGCTGCTCGCGGAGCTCCGACGTCCAGGTCTCGGCACGGTCACCGTTGCCAGCCATGTCCTCGTTGCCCCCTCCCGACGACCCACCCGGCGTCGGAGCCGTCCGACGTCCTTCGCGGCGCCGCTGCGCACCCCGGTCGTGTCGCCCCAGGAGGTCCGCGCCGATGCCGACTGTACGCCACCGACCAGCAGGGGGTTCGGCACCGGCCCGGCGTGTCGGGACCGACCGCGACCGGGTTCAGCCCCGGGCGCGCGGGTGGGCGGTGGCGTACACCTCGCGCAGCCGCTCGACGGTGACCAACGTGTAGACCTGGGTGGTGGTCACCGACGCGTGGCCGAGCAGCTCCTGGACCACCCGGACGTCGGCGCCGCCGTCGAGCAGATGCGTCGCGTACGAGTGGCGCAGGGTGTGCGGGGAGACGGCGGCGGGCCCGTCGACCGGCAACCCGGCCCGCTCCGCGGCACGACGCAGGATGCCCCACGCGCCCTGGCGGGACAACGCGCCGCCGCGGGCGTTGAGGAAGACCGCCGGGGTTCCCCGGCCGGCGGCGGCCAGTGTGGGGCGGGCCCGCACCAGGTAGGCGCGGACCGCGTCGACGGCGTAACCGCCGATCGGCACCAGCCGGACCCGGCCACCCTTGCCGCGCAGCAGCACGGTGCCCTCGTCGGTGTCGAGGTCGTCCACGGCGGCGCCGACCGCTTCGGAGATCCGCGCGCCGGTGCCGTACAGGAACTCCAGCAGCGCCCGGTCACGCAGCGTACGGGGGGCGTCCTCGCCGGTCGCGGTGGTCGGGCCGGCGAGGTCCAGCAACCGGACCACGTCATCGACCGGCAGGGCCCGGGGCAGCCGCCGTGGTGGGGTGGGTGGGCGGACGTCGCGGCTGGGGTCGGCGCCGGCCAGCCCTTCGCGCATCGCGAAGCGGTGCAGGCCACGGACCGCGCTGGCCGCGCGGGCGGCGGACGAGACGGCGAGGGGCGGGTGTGCGTCGTCGCCCGCGCGCAGCCGCGCCAGGTGCGACTCGACCAGGCCGGCGTCGACCGACGCGAGGTCGGCGACGCCGGCGTCGGCCAGGGTCGCGAGGTACCGGTCCAGATCCCGCCGGTACGAGGTGAGCGTGTTCGCGGAGAGGCCACGTTCGACGGTGAGGTGGTCGAGGTAACCGCGCACGGCACGGCGCAGCGCCGACGTGGGCACCTCGCCCACGCCGGCGGAGTCCATGCTGCCGGTCAGCCCGCCACCGCTCAGGCCAGGACGTCGGCCAGCGGGAGCAGGTCCATCCCGTGCGCCTCGGCGACCGGTCCGTAGGTGACCCGGCCGTCGTGGGTGTTCAGGCCCAGCGCCAGCGCCGAGTCGTTGCGCAGCGCCTCGCGCCAACCCTGGTTGGCCAGCTCCAGCGCGTACGGGAGGGTGACGTTGGTCAGCGCGTAGGTGCTGGTGTTCGGCACCGCGCCGGGCATGTTCGCCACGCAGTAGAAGATCGACTCGTGCACCTTGTAGACCGGGTCGGCGTGGGTGGTGGGGCGCGAGTCCTCGAAGCAACCACCCTGGTCGATGGCGATGTCGACGAGCACACTGCCCGGCTTCATCCGGGAGACCAGCTCGTTGGAGACCAGCTTCGGGGCCTTGGCTCCGGGCACCAGCACCGCGCCGATGACCAGGTCGGCGTCGAGCACGGCCCGCTCGACCTCGTACGCGTTGGAGGCGATGGTCTGCAGGTGACCCCGGTAGATGGCGTCGGCCGAACGCAGCCGGGCGACGTTCTTGTCCAGCAGCAGCACCTCGGACTGCAGGCCCAGCGCGATGGCGGCGGCGTTCAGGCCGGAGACACCGGCGCCGATGACCACGGTCTTGGCCGCGTACACGCCGGAGACACCGCCGGGCAGCACACCCCGACCGCCGCCGGTACGCATCATGTAGAAGGCACCCACCTGCGGGGCAAGCCGGCCGGCCACCTCGGACATCGGGGCGAGCAGCGGCAGCGACCGGTCGGGCATCTCCACCGTCTCGTACGCGATGCCGGTGACCTTGCGGTCGACGAGCGCATCGGTGCACTCCTTGGAGGCGGCCAGGTGCAGGTAGGTGAAGAGCACCTGCCCCTCGCGCATGCGGTGGTACTCCTCGGCGACCGGCTCCTTGACCTTGAGCACCAGCTCGGCGGTCTCCCACACCTCGTCGGCGGTGGCCAGGATCTTCGCGCCCGCGGCGGCGAACTCCTCGTCGGTGATGCTGGAGCCGACACCGGCGCCGGCCTCGACGAAGACCTGGTGGCCGCTGCGGGTGAACTCGTTGACGCCCGCTGGCGTGATCGCCACGCGGTACTCGTGGTTCTTGACCTCGCGTGGGATTCCGACCTTCACGATGCAGACACCTCTCTTCGGGGCTGCTCTCCCCCGACTGCTCGGTGCCGCGGTGGCCCCTTTGCCGCCGCGGTCCACCGGTCCCGCCGGCGGCAGTCTAGGCGCGCCCGGCGCCGCCGAGCGCCAGCAGAGTGGCAATCGGTGCCCGAGTGTCCTGACGGAGTGTCAGGGCGACACCGGGATCCGCCGGCGGATGATCACCCCTGCCGTCGGGACAGCGTTCGGCCATTATCTCCCCATCTGCCGGATGCCGCTCGGGGCGGACGGCACGGGGCCCCGCGGCTGACCGCGGGGCCCCGTGGGCGCGTACTCCCGTGCCGGAGCGGGCCGGCCGCGCTGCTCAGCGGGGCAGCGGCGCGTCCGCCCGACGCACCGTCGCCCAACCGGCTTCGCGGGAGCGAGCCGCGGCGAGCAGCCCGGCCACCGCGGACGCGTTGGTGATCTCACCCGCCAGGACCATCGCGACGGCCTCGTCCAGGTCGATCCGGACGACCTGGAGGTCGGCCTCCTCGTCGTGGCGTTCGTGGCGCTCGTCGGCCGGCACGTCGGCGAGGTCGCGGGCCAGGAAGACCCGCACCACCTCGTTGGTGAACCCGGGCGAGCTGTGCAGGTCGACGAGCACGTCGACCTGCCCGGCGGTGAGGTCCGCCTCCTCGGCCAGTTCCCGCAACGCGGCGGCCGGCAACTCCTCGCCGGACACGTCCATCAGCCCGGCGGGCAGCTCCCACAGGTGCCGCCCGACCGGGTGCCGGTACTGCCGGATCAGCACCACCTGACCGGCGTCGTCGAGCGCCACCACCGCGACCGCCCCGACGTGCCGAACGAGGTCACGCACCCCCGTTCCGCCGCCCGGCATGGTCACCTCCTCGGTGACCACGTCGAAGATCCGCCCTCGGTAACGCTCCTCGCGGGAGCGCACCTCGTAGCGGTGCTCGCTTGCGCTCACGAGGCGGAAGCCGCCTTCGTCGCGGCGCCGTTGCGGGCGGCCTTGCGCGCCGTCGGGGCGTCCGTCGCCGCGTCCAGGTCGACCGGCAACTGGTCGGCCTGCGAGTACGCCACCGCGGCCTTGACGAACGACGCGAACAGTGGGTGCGGGCGGGTGGGGCGGCTCTTCAACTCCGGGTGCGCCTGGGTGGCCACGAAGAACGGGTGCAGGCTGCGGTCCAACTCGACGAACTCGACCAGCCGGCCGTCCGGCGAGGTGCCGGAGATGTGCAGGCCCGCCTTCGTCAGCGCGTCCCGGTAGGCGTTGTTCACCTCGTACCGGTGCCGGTGCCGCTCGCTGATCTCGGTGCTGCCGTACGCCTCGGCGACGATGGAGCCCTCGGTCAGCGTCGCCGGGTACGCCCCGAGCCGCATGGTGCCGCCCAGGTCGCCCTTGCCGGCGACGATGTCCTCCTGGTCGGCCATCGTGGCGATCACCGGGTGCGCGGCCTTCTCGTCGAACTCCGCCGAGTTGGCGCCGTCCAGACCGGCCAGGTGGCGGGCCACCTCGATGGTCATGCACTGCAGGCCGAGGCAGAGGCCGAGCAGCGGGATGCCGTTCTCCCGGGCGTACCGGGCGGTGCCGATCTTGCCCTCGATGCCGCGGACGCCGAAGCCGCCGGGGATGAGGACGCCGTCCACGCCGGCCAAGGCCGCCGCCGCGCCGGCCGGGGTGACGCACTCGTCGCTGGGCACCCAGCGCAGCTGCACCCGGGCGCGGTGGCCGAAGCCGGCCGCCCGGATCGCCTCGCTCACCGACAGGTACGCGTCGGGCAGGTCGACGTACTTGCCGACCACCGCGACGGTGACAGTGTGCCGGGGCCGGTGCACCCGCTCCAGCAGGTCGTCCCAGCTGGCCCAGTCCACGTCCCGGAAGGACAGGTTGAGCCGGCGCACCACGTACGCGTCGAGCCCCTCCCGGTGCAGCACCTTCGGGATGTCGTAGATGCTCGGGGCGTCCGGTGCGGCGACGACCGCCTCGGCGTCCACGTCGCAGTAGAGCGACAGTTTCTCCTTGAGCTTCACCGGGATCTCCCGGTCGCAGCGCAACACGATGGCGTCCGGCTGGATACCGATGTTGCGCAGCTGCGCCACCGAGTGCTGGGTCGGCTTGGTCTTCAGCTCACCGGACGGCGCCAGGTACGGCACCAGGGAGACGTGCAGGTAGAAGCAGTTGTCCCGGCCGAGGTCGTGGCGGACCTGACGGATCGCCTCCAGGAACGGCAGCGACTCGATGTCGCCGACCGTGCCACCGACCTCGGTGATCACCACGTCGGGGAGCTGACCGTCCTCGTCCGGGTCGGCCATCGCCAGGATCCGCGACTTGATCTCGTTGGTGATGTGCGGGATGACCTGGACGGTGTCGCCCAGGTACTCGCCGCGCCGCTCCTTGGCGATCACGTCGGAGTAGATCTGACCGGTGGTGACGTTCGCCTTGCCGGACAGCGCCCGGTCGAGGAAGCGCTCGTAGTGCCCGACGTCGAGGTCGGTCTCCGCGCCGTCCTCGGTGACGAAGACCTCACCGTGCTGGAACGGGTTCATCGTCCCTGGGTCGACGTTCAGGTAGGGGTCGAGCTTCTGCATCACCACGCGCAGCCCGCGCGCGGTCAGCAGGTTGCCGAGGCTGGAGGCGGTGAGGCCCTTACCCAGCGAGGAGGCGACGCCCCCGGTGACGAAAATGTGCCTGGTCGTCCGTGCTGATGGGGCCAAGGCCTGCTCCCGTGTCGTCTGTCGCGGTCATGCAGACCGCCGTGCTTGATCAGCAAAGTGATCACGCGATCCACGGGATTCGACGGTAACACCTCCCGGGCGGGTACCCGCAGGCCGCACCCCGGCTGCGACACCTGCGGGTCATCCGGACGCGGCCCGGCGCTCAGGAGGCGGCAACCTCGGTCGATGACCGGGTGGCCTGCCGGGGCGCTACGGCGGGCCCACCCGCGGTCGGCTCCGCCGGGCCGTCAGCGTCGACGCCGCGCTCGATCGAGGCGTCCGAGACCGCCGAGGGCTCGATCGAGGCGTCCGAGACCGCCGAGGGCTCGGTCGAGGCGTCCGAAACCGCCGAGGGCTCGGTCGAGGCGTCCGAAACCGCCGAGGGCTCGGTCGAGGGCGGGCCGCTGATCGGCCGCGGGTGAGCTGCGCCCAGCGGACCGCCGCCGGTCGGCCCGTCACCCCCACCGGTCGGACCGACCCCGCCGGAGCCCGAGTCGTCGTCGGCGCCGCTGGCGCGCAACCGGCCCGGAACCGGGCGGGTCCGGTCGGCGGCGTGCCCGAGCACCCGCAGCGACGCCAGGACGGCCATCGGCACCACCAGCGCGGCGGCGGCGCCCATCACGTCCAGCGCCGCGCCGTCGAGCAGGCCACCGAGCACCGCGGCGACCACGGTCCCGGCCAACGCGGCCCGGACCGCCGGGTAGATGCCGAACAGCCGCATCAGTCCACCCCACGGCTGCAACAGGGCGAACCACACCAGCAGCCCGCCGGTCAGCGCCAACACGGTCATCGGGCTGTTGACCAACGTCTCGAAGTTCTCCGTGCTGGACCGGTGCACGGTGAACCCGCCGGTGCCGTCGCCGAGCGCGGAGAGGAACCGCCCGAGGCTGCCCCGCTCCGCCGGGGGACGGCGCAGGTCCACCACTCCGAAGCCGATACCGACCGCCAGGGCGGCCATGGTGGCCCAGGCCAGCCGGCTGATCGTCAACCAGCCCCCGGCGCTGATCACGGCGGCGACGCTCACCCCGGCGGTGAGCGCGATCGCGCCGACCGGGTCAGCTCCCAGGTACGGGCTGCCGACCACCACCACGGCGAGGCCGCCCACGGCCACCGTCACCGCCGGCCGCCACACCCGGTGCACCCGTTGGGCGAGCCAGCCGCCGGCGAGCAACGCCCCGGCGAGCAACACCCCCAGCCCCACCGTGCTCAGTCCGGAGTACCGGCCGCCCTGCAACGCGGAGTAGCCGACCACGCCGTTGAGCTGCAGGCTGGCCCCGGTGAGCACGTCCAGCCCGACGACGAGGGTGGTGAGGCCGGCGACCGCGCCGAGGGGGCCGAGGGTGCCCGCGTACCCGGGGGCCAACCGCACCGCGGCGGTGCCCGCGGCCACCAGCAGCACGGTGACCCCGGCGAAGATCCACCGGGGGTGCTCGCCCTGCCACCAGGGCACCGCGTCGGCCAGCAGCGCCGCCGGCACCGTCAACGCCGCGGCGACGAGCAGCAGCTCCACCACCGCCGTGATCCGCCCGGAGACGGGCGTCGGGCCGGCCGGGCCGGCGTGTGGGCGGGCCCGGCGCAGCAGCGGCAGGATTCCGAGTGCCAGCAGCACCTGCACGCCGGCCAGCACCGTGAAGAACACGCCGGAGACGTCGCGCTGGGCAGCAGCCTCCCGATCGGCGTCGGCCGGTGCGTCGATCGCCTCGGCCAGGTCGGCGGGACGGCCGCCGGTGCTGACCGCCGGACGGCCGAGGAAGAGTCGCTCCGGCATCGGCCGGCCCAGCGCGGCGAGGGCGGTCGGCGCGAGGTCGACGAGTTGCAGGTAGCCGTCCCGGCCGGTGCTGGCCGAGGTGAGCCACCCCCGCTCCCACCCCGGCCCGTCGGCGACCGCCACGTGCAGCCGCGCCGGCTGGGCGGTGTCGGAGATCCCCGCGACCAGCACCAACGACCGTGGTGGCCGGGCCGCCAGCACCCGGGCCAGTTGGGCGTCCGCCGCTCGGGCCTCCTCGGCGCGGGTCGCCGGGTCCGTCCCCTCGACAGTGCCGAGGTCGACGATGCTCAGCACGCAGGCGCCGAGCAGCGTGCGCGGGTCGGCGGGCAACGCCGGGGCGTACCGGTCGACGCGGCCGAACGGTCGGGCGGCGGCCACCGCCGCACCCGGCCCCACCGCGACGGAGCAGCGCACCGACTCGGACAGCGAGCCGGGCAGGGCGCCCCACGGCATCCGCTGCTGGTTGTGCTGGACCACGCTCTCCTGATCCGGCAGGTTCGCGCCGATGCCGTCCGGCTGTTCGACGGTCACCCCCGCCGTCGGGCAGCCATCGGGCGACCGGCCGCCGTTCCACGCGGCGAAGCTGCCCGCACCCAGGGTCAGCCAACCGTCCACCGGGCAGGTGGGCCGGTGCGCGGATCGCACCGACAGCGAGCCGATCGACCCCTCCTGGGCCATCCGCCACAACGTCGGGGTGCGCTGCGGATCCACGTCCTCCCAGCGCAGCCCCGCGACCCCGGCGAGCACCACGAAGTCGGCGGTGCGTCGCGGGCTGTCCTGCGCCGGGCGGGCGGCGAGCGCGACGACACCGAGCGACACCACGAGGACGGTCAACAGGGCGGGGGTGATTCGGCGCAGCATCACCGGTGTCCCGTTCTGGGGGCGTCGGAGCCCGGCGCGGTTGCCGGGCCGGCGCGGTCGGCGACCAGCTCGGCGTAGAGGGCGGCCAGAACGGCGACGGTGTCCGTCTCGGTCGGCCACGTGGCCGCCCGTTCCGCGCCCCGCCGGCCCAGCTCGGCCCGGGCCGCCGGGTCGTCCAGCAGCGCCCGCACCGCCGCGTCGACAGCGTCGACGTCGCCGGCGGGGATCAGCGCGGCGGCGTCGCCGACCAGGTCCGGCAACCCGCCGACCGCGGTCGCGACCAGCGGTACGCCGGCGCGCAGCGCCTCCTGGGCGAAGAGTTGCCGGGCCTCCCAGTCGCTGGTCACCACCGCGAGGTCGGCGCCGGCGAGCAGGTCGGCCACGTCGGTGCGGTGCCCCAGCAGGGTCACCGGGGCGCGGGCCGCGGAGGTCCGCGCGGCCAACGGCAGGTACGCCGGCCCACTGCCGGCGATCACCACGACCGGCGGTGGCGTACGGGTACGCCAGCGGGCCGCCGCGTCGATCAGTACGTCGTAGCGTTTCTGCGGGTGCAGGCGGCCGACCGAGATGATCAACGGCTGTTCGGGGCGGACCCCGAACTCGGCGCGGACCGCCGCCGGGCGTCGACGCGGCGCGGGCAGCGTCGGCGCGGCGACCGGGGCGAGCCTGGCGTCGGCGGCACCCAGTGCGGCGGCCCGTCGCACCAGATCCATGGAGGCGCCGAGGGCCACCGTGGCACCCCGGGCCACCACGCGTTCGACGAGTCGGGACACCCCGCCCCGCAGGCCGCCCGCGAGCACCGCGTTGTGCCACGTGACGACCAGCGGCGCGGCGGGGCGGGCCAGCACGGCGACCAACCCGGCCCGCAGACCGTGGGCGTGCACCACGTCGACGCGGGAGGTGGTGAGCACCCGACGCAGGGTGAGCACCGCCCGGGCGTCGGCCGGCGTCGGGCTGGCCGGGATCTCCACCGGCTCGAAACGCGCACCGACCCCGGTGAAGTCGAACTGCTCCTGGGTCGCCGCCGGCCCGCAGACCAGGACGGTGGCACCTCCGGCGACGAGGCCACGCGCCACCGACCGGACGTGCTGGCCGACCCCGCCGGTGCTGGACGCGAGCACCAACGCGACGGTGCCCGACCAACCGGCGGACGAGGATGGCTCAGTCATCGCGCAGCTGTCTCCTTCCCGTCGCCCCGCTCCGGGGAGACCGCACCGGGCGTCGGACCGCCACCCCGGGGCCCGCGTCGACCCAGCCGCCGCAGCACCCCGGCGACCAGTGGCGCCACGTCCCGCCGGTCGACGAACCAGACCACGGCGAGGAACACCGCCCCAACCAGAACCCCGGACAGCATGCCCTGACCGAGTGCCACCGCCGTCGTCGGGGTGCCGCCGGCCGACGCGTCGAGCAGGCGGCTGAGGCCCAACCCGGCGAGCGCGGCGAGCACACCGGCCAGCACTCCGGCGGCCGAGGCCCGTGCCGCGCCGGCCAGCGCCGCTCGGCCGGCGCCGCGCAGCACCGCCAGGATCAGCAACGCCCCGAGCACCAGCATCCCCACCGAGTTGGCGGACGTCACCGCGAACACCCGGTCGCGCAGCGGCAGCAGCGCGCCGAACAGCACGACGACGGCCGGCACCACCAGGAAGCCGACGGCGGTGGCGGCCGTCGCCGCCCGGGTCTCCCCGCGGGCGTAGAGCGCCCGGGTGAGCACCGCGAAGAGCCCGTAACCGACCAGCCCGGGGGCGTATCCGATGATCGCGGCGGCGGCGGTGGGCGCGGTGGACGCCGGAAAGAAGAAGTGCCCGACCGGTCCGGCGGTGCCGATCAACGCGGCGGTGCCGAGGCAACTGAACAGCAGCACCCCGCGTACGGCCGGTGCCAGCGTCGACCGGTAGGTGTCCTCGTCGCCGGCGGCCCGCGCCGCCGCCAGCGTCGGGTACGCCGCGACGGCCAGCGGCACCGCCAGCACCGCCCACGGCAACAGGTAGACGGTCTGCGCCAGGTTGTAGACGCCCGGGTTGCTCCGCGCGCCGGCGGTGACCTGGTTCAGGCTGACGATCAGGGCGATCTGCTGCGTGGTGACGGTGACCGCGCCGGCGACCGCCAGACCGCCGACCCGGGCCCGCGCGTCGGCCGGGAACCCGAACCCGGGCCGCAACCCCAGGCGCAGTCGGCTGACCGGGATGACCAGGGACAACGACAGCACCACCACCCCGAGGGTGGTGCCGACGGAGAGCAGCAACTCGCCACCGGGGCTCACCCCGCCGACCGTCGCGTTGCGGCCCTGCGTCGCGGTGAACCCCAGGTAGACGACGATCACGGTGAGACTGGACAGCAGCGGCGCGAGCACCGGCCAGGCGAAGCGCCGGTGCGCCTGGAGCACCCCGGTGAGCACGATGCCCACCCCGTACAGCGGCAGTTGCGGTGCGAAGACCCGCAACATCCGGATGCCGCTCTGCTGCTGCGCGGCGGTCAGGTGGTGGCCGAGCGACTCGACGACCGGCCCGGCGAGCAGCACCACCAGCACCGCGAGCGGCACCAGCAACGCCAGCGTCCAGGTCAGCAGCGCGCCGGTGGTCCGGGCCACGGCCGTCCGGTCACCGGCCGCGACGGCGCCGGCCAGCAGCGGTACGACGAGACTGGCCAGTGCGCCACCGGCGACGATCTCGAAGATGAAGTTCGGCACCGCGTTGGCCACCACGTAGGTGCCGCCGAGGTCGGTGTTACCCAGACTCCAGGTGAACAGGGCGGTGCGGCCGAAGCCGGCCAGCCGGCTGACCACGGTGAGGACGGCGATGAGCGCGGCTGCCCCGGCCAGCCGGCCGGCGCCGGCGAGGGGGGCCGGTCGGGTCACGTCAGTCGGCGCGTCGGCCCAGTGCGTCGAGCTCACGCAGCCCCGGGGTCCGCTGGATCACCGCCGTGAAGCTGACCTTCTCGCTGGCAGCGGTGAGCCCGGCGAGCACCGCGAGCAGACCGGCCCGGCCGAGCGGACCGGTGCGGGCGGCGAGCGCGACGCCGAGCAGCGCGCCGAGCGCGTTCGCGCCGCTGTCACCGAGCATCACGTCCTCGCTGAGGTCGTCGCGGAGCAGACCGGCGGCGGCACCTGCGGCACCTGCGGCGATCCCGCCGTGTGGGCCACCGGCCAGCGGCGCGGCGAGCAGCAGCCCGGACTTGATCGCCCGGCCCGGCCGCAGGTCGAGAAGGTTGAGCAGGTTGGCCGTGCCGGCGATGACCCCGGCGCCGAGGAGCAGGTCGGTGTCCCGGCCGATCGCGCCGTGGCGCTGCCGGCGCGGATGCGCCGCGACCCGGTGGTCGGCGGCCAGCAGCGCGGCGGCGCCCAGGCCGGCGGCGCCCACCCCGGCGACCTTGACCAGGCCCGCGGTGACCCGCCCCTCGCGCAGCGCGGCGAGGTGACCGGCGAAGCCCTTCGCCGCCTTCTGCTCCGGCCGCGCGCCCACCACGTCGTCGTACAGGCCGACGGCACCGGCGCCGAGGCCGGCGACCAGGGCCGCCCCACCGGAGGCGCCGCTGGTGGCACCGAACGCGCCGACCGCTGCCGCGCCCGCGGCGAGCGCCGGCCCGGCGGCCAGGCTCACCGTGCGGCCACGGAAGTTGGTGCGGTCCAACGCGGGACCGGCCGGAGACGTGCGGACCTCACGCAGCGCGTACCGGGCCGCCGCGGCGCCGGCGCCGGCGAGCAGCAGCCGACCCAGCGTCCTCATGCCGCCACCCTGCTGCGCCTCGGGTGCGCTCGCTCACGCGCGTCGGTTACGGACACCGGGGTACGTCGTTCGCTCACTGGGGCAGTCTAGGCAGCAGGGACGGGGCGTTGTCGCCGACGCCGTACTGCCCGGCCTTCTTCTCGGTGAGCTGCTCCACCAGGGCGAGGCTGGTGACCAGTTGGCCCTGGACGGTGTTGGCGTTGTCGACCGTGGAGATGGTCTGCGCGAGCACCGGGTCACCACGGACCACTGCGACCAGGTTGCCGCCGACGGAACCCTTGCCGGCCACCACTATCGAGCCGGTCCGGTCGAACTGCTCGGCGATCTTGACAACCGACTCGTCCCGCTTCTCGGAGTCCTTGTCGACGTACGGCTGGCCACTGACCACCACGACCGCCTCCGCCGAGCCGGTGACCTTGTTGTTGTCGGTGGTCAGGTAGCCGGCGTTGTTGTAGGCGGCGAGCACTGCCCGACGGTCGGCGTCGCTGACCGGCGCGACGCCCTGGGCACGGTCCAGCAGGACGCTGGCCAGCAACGCGCTGGAGGTCTCCACACCGTGCCCGTTGCCCGGCAGACCGGTGGTCTGCGCGGTGGGGCGGGCGGCGGTGACGGCCAACTCCAGCAGGTTGGTGTTGTTGTCCGGGTTGATGAACTTGTCCTGCAGTTCGACCCGGCCGGTCAGGGTGGCGCCGGCCTGCTGGAGCTTCTTGAGCACACCCTCGGTGTGGTCGCGCCCGTTGGGCAGCGTCAGCACCAGCACGCGACGCCCGGTCAGGGTGCCGGGGAGGATGACCTGGGAGATCTCCTCGGCGAAGTCTTCCTCCAGCGCGAGCTGCTTCTCCATGTTGTTGACCTGCTGGCGCCAGTTCTGGTTGTCCTTACGCAGCCCGGTGACCTGTCCCTCGAGCGAGTCGGCGACCGGGCCGTTGAGGGCGGCTGTGCCGACCACCAAGCCGATCGCCAGAGCCAGGAAGACCGCGGTGAGGGACACCACGTGGTAGCGGAAGTTGATCACGCTTGCAGCCTCTTGATCGGTCGGGAACTAGAACAGCCGGTACAGCTGGAACACGAGATTGTCCCACCATTCGGCGACCACGCCCAGGTACGCCTTCCCGACGGTCGACACGGCCACCGCGGACGCCATCGCCGCGATCGCCGACAACACCAGCAACAGCAGCGACGAGCCGGAGATGCTCTGCCGGTAGAGCCGGCTCACACCCTTGGCGTCGACAAGCTTGCCACCGACCTTGAGCCGGGTCAGGAACGTCGAGGCCATTCCGCCTCGACCCTTGTCGAGGAACTCGACCAGGGTCGCGTGGGTGCCGACCGCGACCAGCAGCGAGGCGCCCTTCTCGTCGGCGAGCAACATCGCCAGGTCCTCGCTGGTCGCGGCGGCCGGGAAGGTGATCGCCGGGACGCCCAGACCGTTGACCCGGGGCAGGCCGGGCGCCCGACCGTCCGGGTACGCGTGCACGATCACCTCGGCGCCGCAGCGCAGCACGTCGTCGGTGACCGAATCCATGTCCCCGATGATCATGTCCGGGGTGTAACCGGCCTCGACCAGCGCGTCCGCGCCTCCATCGACGCCGATGAGCACCGGCTTGAACTCCCGGATGTACGGGCGCAGCACGTCCAGGTCGGCCTTGTAGTCGTAGCCGCGCACCACGATCAGGCAGTGCCGGCCCTGCATCTGGGTCTCGATGTCCGGAACGCCCACGCCGTCGAGCAGCAGGTCGCGCTCCTGGCGCAGGTAGTCCATCGTGTTGGCGGCGAACGCCTCCAACTGCACCGACAGACCCTCCCGGGCGTCGGCCATCGCCTTGGCGACCGACTCGGCGTCCTGCAGGCTGCCGTGGGCCACCGGCTCGTCACCGGCGAAGACCGTGTTGCCCTCGATGCGGACCTGGTCGCCCTCGCGGATCCGCTCGAAGACGCCCTCGCCGAGGTCGTCGAGGAGCGGAATGCCGGCGGCGATCAACACCTCCGGGCCGAGGTTCGGGTAACGGCCGGAGACCGACGGCTTGGCGTTGAGCACCGCCCCGACACCGACAGCAACGAGCGAGTCGGCTGCCACCCGGTCCAGGTCGACATGGTCGATGACCGCGATGTCACCGGGTCGCAGCCGACCGACCAGGCGTTTCGTCCGGCGATCAAGGCGCGCGGTGCCGAGGACTCTGCCCGGGTCGGGGTTCCGGTTCCGGCGCAACGTGGGTAGACGCATCGTGACCATCCTGGCATGTGAGGCAGGCTTTTCTGTCGCGACATGCCTGAGCAGGGCCGCCTACCCAGGGAAGCACACGTCGGCACAAGCCGGTGTGCTTGCGCTCACAATACGCGGCGTCACAACCGCCTTTCCTTGGCGGCCACGGCCAGAAGCTCCTCGGCGTGAGCGATACCCAGATCCGAATCCGGCAAACCCGCCAGCATGCGGGCCAGCTCACGGGCCCGCTCGGTGTCCTCCACGACCCGCACGCCGCTGGTCGTCACCGCGCCACCAGTGTCCTTCGCCACCACCAGGTGCCGATCGGCGAACGCGGCCACCTGCGGCAGGTGCGTGACGACCAACACCTGGTGGCTGCGGGCCAACCGGGCCAGCCGCCGGCCGATCTCCACCGCCGCCTGACCGCCGACACCCGCGTCGACCTCGTCGAAGACCAACGTGGGCGGGCCACCCGAACCGGCGAAGACCACCTCGATGGCGAGCATCACCCGGGACAGCTCACCGCCGGACGCGCCGCGCTGCAACGGCAACGACGGCGCGCCGGGGTGGGCCAGCAACCGCAGCTCCACCTCGTCACCGCCGTCCGGGGTGACACCCACCTCGACACCGTTGACCGAGAGCGTCGGCTCGGCCCGCCCCGTCGGGCGCGGCAGCACCGCCACCTCGATCCGCGCGTGCGGCATGGCCAACCCGGCCAGCTCCACGGTCACCTGGTCGGCGAATCGGATCGCCGCCTCCTGCCGGGACGTCGACACCCGCCCGGCCAGGTCCGCCACCTCGACGGCGAGCCGCTGACCCTCCCGCTCCAACTCGTCCAGCAGATCGTCGGAGGTGTCCAGGTCGGACAGTCGGGTCCGCGCCCGATCGGCCCAGGCGATCACCCCGTCGACGTCGTCGGCGTACTTACGGGTCAGGGCGCGCAGCGCCGCCCGCCGCTCGTAGACGTGCTGCAACCGGGCCGGGTCCGCGTCGAGCGTCGCCAGGTACGCCGACAGCTCCGCCGACACGTCGGTGACCAGGGTGGCCGCCTCCTCCAGGCGGGAGGCCAACTCACCCAGCGCCGGATCGGTGCCGGCCTGCGCCTCCAAGGTCCTTCGGGCGGTGCCGAGCAGCGCCGCCGCGTCGGGTGTCTCGTCGGTGGCCTCCGCGCCACCCGCCACACACTGCTGGGCGATCTGCGCGGCCGTCCGCAGCCCCTCGGCGTGCTCCAGCCGCTGCGCCTCGGTCTTCAGGTCGTCGTCCTCACCGGGCTGCGGATCGACCCGGGTGATCTCGTCGAGGCCGAGCCGCAGCAGGTCGGCCTCCTGGTTGCGCTCGCGGGCGTTGCGCCGTCGGTCGGCCAGGTCGTCGACGACCCGCCGCCACCCCGTGTACGCCTCACGCAACGCGTCGAGCAGCTTCTCGTGCGCGGGACCGGCGAACCGGTCCAGTGCGGCCCGCTGTTCGGCCGGGCGCAGCAGCCGCAGCTGGTCGGACTGCCCGTGCACGGCGACCGCCTGCTCACCGACCTCACCGAGCATCGACACCGGCATGCTCCGGCCGCCGACGTGGGCGCGCGAGCGCCCCTCCACCGTCACCGTGCGGCTCAGCAGCACCGAGCCGTCGTCGTCGGGCTCCCCACCGGCCTCGCTGATCCGCGCGTGCACGGCGTCGGCGACCCGCCCGTGCAGCCGCAGCCGCCCCTCCACCACGGCACGGCCGGGCTGGGCGCGGACCCGCCCGGCGTCGGCCCGACCTCCGAAGAGCAGGCCGAGGCCGGTGACCACCATCGTCTTGCCCGCACCGGTCTCGCCGGTGATGACGTTCATGCCGCCGGTCAACGGCAGCGTGGTGTCCTCGATGACGCCCAGTCCGGTGATGCGCAGCTCTTCCAGCACAGCCACCGACAGTAGACGCGAGGGCCGACACTTGACCAGCCGACGGGCCCCGGCACGGCCGACACCCGGCCGACGTACAGTTCTGCCCCGTGTTGGACGTGATCGGCCTGACCTCGGCTGAGGAGGAGCTCTACCGCTGCCTGCTCCAGCTCACCGCGGCGCGCGTCGACGACCTGGTCCGCCGCCTGCACCGACCGCGCGAGCAGGTCGTCGCCCAGGTCGAGGCGCTGCGCGCCAAGGGACTCGTGCAGCCCACCGACATCGACCCGGACGCGCCCCTGCGCCCGACCGCCCCGGACGTCGCCCTCGGCGGGGCGCTGCTGCGCCGCCAGGAGGACCTGGAGGCCGCCCGACGCCGGGTCACCCAACTGGCCGAGGAGTACCGCTCCGGGCTGCGGAGGCACCACGGCGACCACCTCGTCGAGGTGATCACCGGTGCCGGGGTCCTCCGGGACCGCCTGCGCGACCTGCAGAACTCGGCGCGTACCGAGGTGCTCTGGTTCTGCCGGGCCAATCCCCTCGCGATGGCCGGGCCGGAGAACGTCGAGGAGTTCGACGCGCTGGCCCGGGGGGTGAGCTACCGGGCCATCTACGAGCGTGACCTGCTGCTGGAACCGGGAGCGCTGACCGACCTGGCCAAGGGTGTCGCCGCCGGTGAGCAGGCCCGGGTGCTGGACCGGTTGCCGGTCCGACTGGCCATCGTGGACGCCAGCACCGCCATCTGCCCGCTGGTCCCGGACCGCGACGGTGGGGAACCGAGCGCCGCCGTGATCGGCCGCAGCCAACTGCTCGACGCCCTGCTCGCCCTCTTCGAGAGCCACTGGCGGGTCGCCACCCGACTGCGGCTCGACGACCCCCTCGCCGTCGCGGCAGCCGAGGGTCGGCGGCCGGAACCGGCGGACCATCCGGGCGACGGTTACCAGCCCGACGCCGACGAGGCACGGCTGCTGTCGCTGTTCGTGGCCGGGGTACCGGACAAGTCCATCGCCTCGCAGCTCGGGGTGAGCCGCCGGACCGTGCAACGCCGGATCGCCGACCTGATGGCCGCCGCCGGCGTGGACACCCGACCCGGTTTGGCGTTCCAGGTCGCCCGACGCGGCTGGCTCTGACCGCCTCCGGGCACCCGGGCGGGGTGGGACGGCTCGGGGCCGCCCCACCCCGCGCCGATCAGCGCAGCCCGTACGCCTGGAGCACCGTCTGGTCGACGGTGTTCCCGGCCCGGTCGGCGGCGTGCACCCGCAGCGACACCGTTCCGCGCCCCGCCGGCACGGTCGCGGTGTACCGGGTGCCCGACCCCTTGGTCGACGCGGTACGCCAGGTGACGCCCCCGTCGAAGGAGACCTGCACCCGGACGCTGGTGCCGGTCGGCGCCGGCACTCCGGCCGGCTGCCGCAGGGTCAACGCCACCTGGTGCGGCCGGTTGCCGCGTACCGTGCCGAGCAGGTCCGCCGGCACCTGGTAGTCCACCTGCAACAGCGACAACGGCGCAGCCGCCTCGCCCGCCGGCCGGGCCGAGGTGAACTCCCAGGCCGTGTCGGTGCGGGTGCCGTAGCGCCACTCGGCCGAGGACCTCTTCGTGGTCAGGTCCAGCCGGTAGCGGGCCCGGCCCGGGGTGGCGGGCACCGGGGCCCACCCGTCGGAGAGATCGGCGATCTGCTGCCCGTTGCGGCTGACCCGGGCCTCGACGGTGTCCGACTCCTCACTGTTGCCGGCCACGCTGTAGTGCCCCTGCGCGTCGACGAACTCGGGCACCCGCAGGTCCAGGCTGTCACCGGTCCGGGTGGGCACCGACGCCCCGCTGGCCGGGACGGCCGGGCGGACCACCGGGGCGTGCCACGTCTCGGTGGCCCGGTCGTCGGCGGCGTACCGCCGGGGCTCCTGGGTCAGGCCGCCGGCCAACTGCCCCCACTGCATGAACATGGACTTGTGCAGCACCCGGTGCTGCCACCAGGAGTCCCCGGCGCTGACGAACTCCTGCCGGGTGGTCCCGTTGCGGACCATCCGCTGGTCGTCGTTCCAGGCGTACTCCTGCCACGGACGCCAGCCGAACCGCTCCTCGGTGGCCCAACCCGCGCCCATGTCGGCGTAACTCGCGGTCACCTCGGCGGTGTTCTTCGCGGTCACCGTGTGCACGATCCGCTCCGGCACGCGGCCCTTCGACACCTGCCACACGTCGTACAGGTAGGGGCTGTCCACGGTCAGCGTCAGGTCCAGCGTCGCCCGGCCCTTACGCGCCGCCGCGATCAGCCGCTGCCCGTCGTCGTACGCGACCACCATCGCCGGGATCGGCAGCCGCTCACCGGCGGGCCGCCACACCGTCCACGCGCTCTGGTCCTCGGGACGGACGATCAGCACCGCGGCGGCGCCGGCTGCCGCGGCGGCGGCCACCTGCTCCTCCTCCGAGCGGTTCGGATCCGCGCCGAGCAGCACGGCGGCACCCCGCACCCGGGTCAGCTCGCCGGGGGTGCCGGTGCCGGCCCAGACCAGCGGCAGTTTGCGCCGACCGGTCGGCGCCGGCGACGTGCCCAGCAGGTTGATGTCCGCCGCACCGGACACCCCGCTGATCTTCGCGTCCACCATGGGAGCGACGAGCTGCCAGCGCGAGGCGAACTCGAACTCACCCTGACGCACCTGCCGGGTCGGCGTGACGTTGACCTGCTGAACGGTGCTGTAGGCCATCACCCCGTGGTCGATCTGCCGGCCGTTGCCCAGCACCCGGTGCACGTAGTAGCTGAGCGTGGCCCGCTGCTCGCTGGGCTTCGGCGTCTCGATGCGTACCGGCGTGCCCTTGCGCGCGTCGAGCACCACGGTCAGGTCCCGGTCGACGGTCACCTCCGGCTCGATCATCTGGGTCATCTGCTCGTCCAGGGGTACGCCGTGCGTGAGCAGCGCGGTCAGCACGTACGTGCCCTCCTCGACCTGCAGGGTGCCCTCGCCACCCCACAGGCCCCAGAAGTCCGACTCGGGCTGCTCACCGAAGAAGGTCAACCCCGGCGAGAGGCCCGGTTGACCCTGCCGGTCCAGCAGCTTGATGGTGACAAGGTGCTGCGGACCGCTGACGGTCAGCCCGACCGGGGTACGCACGGCGACACCGTCGGTGCCGGTCGCCACCAGCCAGCCACCGTGCGGGCCCCGGGCCAGCTTCGCCGGGTCGGCCCGCAGTGGCACGGCCACGCTGCCACCCGCCGGAACCGTCACCTCGCCGGAGGTCACGGCGACCCCGTCGGCCTCGACCGCGCCGGTGTCCAGGTTGCGCAACTCCAGGGCCAGCCGCAGGGTCTGCGCGGTCTTCGTGCCGTTGGTGTACGTCACGGTCCGCTCGACCGCCGCACCGCCGGTGGAGATCCGGCCGAAGTCCGCGGTGGCCGACGCGTACACCCGCTGCCCGAGTGCCCGCGCCACGTCGACCCGACCGCCACCCTGCTCGAACACGGTCAACGCCGGGTTGGCCTTCGTGGTGCTGACCAGAGCGTCCTTGAGCTTCCCGGCAGCCCAGTCCGGGTGCTCCTGGGCGAGGATCGCCGCCGCGCCGGCCACGTGCGGGGTCGCCATCGAGGTGCCCGACGCGGTCGTGTAGGCGTCGCCCACCGGCGTACCCATCGTGGTCCCGGCGGCCCGCGCGGCGATGATGCCGACGCCCGGTGCGGTGATCTCCGGCTTGAGGCCGTTGTCGCCGAGCCGCGGACCACGGCTGGAGAAGTCGGCGAGATTGTCGTCGCGGTCCACCGCCCCGACGGTGAGCGCCGCCGCGGCCGCGCCCGGCGCGCCGACGGTACGCGCAGCACCCGAGTTGCCGGCGGCGACCACGAACAGCGCGCCGGTCTCGGCGGTCAGGTCGTTGACCGCCTGGCTCATCGGGTCGGTGCCGTCGGTCGGGTCGCCACCGAGGCTCATGCTGACCACCTTCGCGCCGGAGTGGGCGGCCCACTCCATGCCGGCGATGATGGCCGAGTCGTAGCCGGAACCGTTGTCGTCGAGCACCTTGCCCACCAGCAGCTGCGCGCCGGGGGCCACGCCCTTGCGCAGCCCGTCGGACGCCGCCCCGCTGCCGGCGATGGTGGCCGCCACGTGGGTGCCGTGGCCGTGCCCGTCGCGGGCGCTGCCGCTGCCGGAGAAGTCCTGCGCCTCGGCGATCCGTCCGGCCAGGTCGGGGTGGGTGGCGTCGACGCCGGTGTCGAGCACCGCCACCTTGACGCCGGCGCCGTCACGGCCGGCCGCCCAGGCCGTCGGGGCGCCGATCTGCGGCACGGAGTGCTCCAGCGCCGGGCGGACGCGCCCGTCCAGCCAGATCCGCGCGACGCCAGCACCCAGCCGGGGCGCGGCGGCAGTCGTGCTCCGGCTGGCCGGCGTGCCGGCGAGCGTGGTCCACAGGCCACCGAGGTCACCCTTGCCGACCCGCAGCGCGGCGCCGTTGATGCTCTCCAGCGGCCGGGCGTCGGTGGTGCCGGCGAGGGGTCGCACCCGGCCGGCAGCGGGCTCCTGGTAGCGCACGATCAGTGGCAACGCGCCCTGCGCGGCGTCGCCGTAGCCGTCGGCGGCCAACTCCTGCACGTCGAACAGGTCGGCGTCGAGGACCCCGCTGGAGACGTAGGGCAGGGCGTCGCTGGGAAGTACCCGTAGCGTGCCGTCGACCTGCATGGTCTGGAAGACGATCCGTTCACGCCCGGGTCCCGGACGGACGGTGGCGGCGACCCGACCAGGTGCCGCTGGTACCAGGTCGACCTGGTCGCCGGTGATCAGCGTGATGCGGACGGGTGCGGCGTGCGGGGTGGGCGTGCCCGATGTCGGGCCGGTGGGCCGGGCGGGCGGGTCGGCGGACGCCGGTGCGGCGAGGCCGACCACCAAGGCGCCGACCGCACCGACGGCGAGCCAGCGTGGGGACCAGTGCATGCGATGTGCTCCTCTACTCCTCCAGGCCCGCCATCCGTAGATGAGGGCCGATCGGAGTCTGCGTCGGAGCCTGTCACCAGGTCACTAGTCACCAGCCGCCGCAGCGGCGACATGTCGTCAGGTGGACAACCGACGTCCACCGTCGGTGTGCGTCACGGTCACCGGCGGCTGCCCCGCCAACCGTGCACCGGCAGGCCGAACTTGGCGACCAGCCGGTCGGTGAACGGTCGGGGTCGCAGCCGCACGATACGCACCGGCAGGGCACCCCGACGCACCGTCACCCGGGCGCCCGGCGGCAGGTCGTAGACCCGACGCCCGTCGCAGGAGAGCACGGCGAGGGTGGTGAACGGGTCGACAGTGATCACGAAGGTGGACGTCGGAGCCGTCACCAGCGGGCGGCTGAACAACGCGTGCGCGCTGATCGGCACCAACAGCAGCGCCTCCACCTCCGGCCAGACCACCGGGCCGCCGCCGGAGAACGCGTACGCGGTGGAGCCGGTGGGCGTCGCGCAGACGACACCGTCGCAGCCGTAGCGGGACAACGGGCGCCCATCCACGTCGACGAGCAGTTCGAGCATCTGCGCCCGCTCGCCCTTCTCGATGCTGATCTCGTTGAGCGCCCAGGACTCGATGGTCGGCCCGCCGTCGAACTCGGCGGTGACGTCCAGGGTGAGCCGCTCGTCGACGGTGTAGTTGCGACTGACGACGTCACGTACCGCGACGTCCAGGTCGTCGATCTCCGCCTCGGCCAGGAACCCCACCTTGCCGAGGTTGATGCCGAGCAGCGGTGCCATCGCCGGGCGGGCCAGCTCGGCGGCACGCAGGAAGGTGCCGTCACCGCCGAGCGCGAAGACGATCTCGGCACCCTCGGCGGCCTTCTGGCCCGCGACCGGCACCACACCGGGCAGGTCGAGGTCCTCGGCCTCGTCGGCGACCACCCGTACCTCGAAACCCGCGTCGATCAGGTCGGCCGCGACCGACCGGGCGTGCTCCGTGCTACGGCGACGACCGGTGTGGGTCACCAGCAGAGCGGTCCGGCTCATCGGGTCGCCCGCCCGTCCCGGACCTGGCGGCGCCGCACCACCGTCGCTCCGCTCCCACCGCGTGTCGTGGCGGTGCCCCCGCTGCGCGCGTTCACCCTGCGACCTCCTCCGCCGCCGCCGTCACGTCCGGCACGCCGCCGGCCGCTGTCGGGCCGTCCGGCCCGGCCGCCACCACGGCCCGCACCCGTTGCGGATCGGCCGGCGGTGCGCCCCGGCGCAACCATACGAAGAACTCCACATTGCCGCTCGGCCCGGGCAGCGGGCTGGCCGCCACGTCGGCCAGCCCGAGGCCGAGCGTGGCCGCCGCCGCGGCCACGTCCAGCACCGCCTCGGCGCGCAGCTCCGGATCGCGGACCACACCACCGGTGCCAACCCGTTCCTTGCCCACCTCGAACTGCGGTTTCACCATCAGCGCCAGGTCACCGTCGTCGCGGGTGCAGCCGGCCAACGCCGGCAGCACCAACCGCAGCGAGATGAACGACAGGTCGGCCACCGTGAGGTCGACCTGCCCACCGATCGTGTCCGGGTCGAGGGTACGAACATTCGTGCGTTCCAGCACCCGTACCCGCTCGTCGGTGCGCAGTGACCAGGCGAGCTGCCCGTAGCCGACGTCCACCGCCACCACCTCGGCGGCGTCGGCGCGCAACAGCACGTCGGTGAAGCCACCGGTCGAGGCGCCGGCGTCCAGGCAGCGCCGGCCGGCGACCCGAAGCCCACCGGCGCCGAACGCGGTCAGCGCGCCGGCCAGCTTGTGCCCGCCCCGGGAGACGTACTCCTCGGTCGGGTCCTCGCCGGTCACCAGCAGCGGATCGGCGGGGTCGACCATCGCGGCGGCCTTACGCGCGACCACCCCGCGCAGCTGGACCCGGCCGGCCTCCACCAGCCCGGCGGCCTGCTCCCGGGAACGGGCCAGACCGCGGCGGACAAGTTCGGCGTCCAGCCGGTTACGACGTGCCATGGGTGGTTCTCCGGTCTGCTCAGTCCTGGCCGTGCCGCTCAGGTCTGGTCGATGGTGGCGAGGGTTTCCCGCAGTGTCTCGTAGGCCGCCTCGTACTGCGCGATCTGGTCGGCCGGGGCGAGCGTCGCCGCGTTGGTCATGGCCTGCACGGCGGCGTCCACCGCCGGGTGCCGCGCCGTGTCGTCCCCCACGTCCGGCAGCGGGCCGGGGCGGGAACCCGCCGCAGGACCGGGGCGGGCCGGGAACGACCCACCTGCCGGCGGACCCGGCCGGGGCGGGAACGACCCGCCAGCCGGCGGGTGGGGCCGGCTCATTCGGCGGCGTCCGGTGGCTGCTTACGGACCGCCTTCTTGGCGGGCATGGCCGCCGGAGTGGGCGCCTCGTCGTCGGTCCGGCTGATCGTCGCCGGTGGCTTCTTCGCGATGGCCTTCTTGGCGACCGCCTTCTTCGCCACTGCCTTCTTCGCTGCGGGCTTCGCGACCGCCGGCGCGGAGACCGGGGCGCCCGCCGGGCCGTCGGACGGCACCAGACGGTCTCCCGGCCGCGCGGCGAGGGTCGGGTCGGGTCGCTCCGACGCAACGGCGCTCGGCGTGTCCGCCGGCTCGGCGGCGCGCGCCTCGCGCAGCTGCCGTTCCAGGTCGTGCACCCGCCGGGTCAGCTCGGCCACCTCGTCCGCGGTGGCCAGGCCGACCGCGCCGAGAGCCCGGTCGACCTCGAAGCGGACCAGCTTGGTCAGCGCCTCCCGGTTGGCGGCGCCGGTGGTGACCAGCTCCTCGCCGAGCGCCTGGAGTTGGGCGGCGGTCGCGCCACCGGAGCCGACGAGGCGACGTGCCACGTCCTGGGCCTTCTTCCGGGGCGCCTCCGTGAGGCCCATGGCCAGTTCGAGGTAGGCGCGCCACGCGTCCTGCATGCCTGAGTCCTTCCACGGGGCGGAGTGTGCAGGTGTCACGCTACCGGGCACCCCGGACTGTGCCGTGCGGTACGGTGCCGAGGACGGCGTGGCGATGATCGAGGGGGACATGTGGCCAGCGTGGACGAGTGCCGGCAGGCGTTGCAGGAGCTGGCCGCCCGGCTGGACCGCAACGCGGAGACGGTGCGCGAGCGGATCGATCTGGACCGGACGCTGGCCTGCCGGATCACCGACCTGGACGCCGCGTTCCACGGCCGCATCACCGGCGGTCGACTCGTCGAGCTGACCGACGGCGACGACCCCAAAGCCAAGATCGCGTTGAGTACGTCCAGCGACGACCTGCTCGCCCTGGTCCGCGGCGACCTGGACGTCACCGGCGCGGTGGCCTCCCGCCGGGTGTCGATCAAGGCGAACCCGTTCGACCTGCTGAAGCTGCGCAAACTGCTCTGATGGACGCCACCTGTCTGACCCGGGTCGGGCAGTGGCGACCAGGAATCAGGCAGCGGCGGTCAGACCGAAGCTCTCCACGGCGTGCGTCGCGTCCGCGCCGATCGGGCGGATCTTCGGCAGCGTCGGCTCCGACGCCGACCAGGCCACCGCACAGAGCGCCGCCAGCGCGTCCAGCGGCCGACCCGACCCCGCCAACTCCAGCGCACCGTCGCGGTCGGTCACCGACCAGCCGCCGACGTCGGCCGGGCCCGGGACCCGCACGACGGCCGCCGGGTCGAAGAGCCCCGCCAGGTCCCTCGCGACGTACGTGGGCCGCCGCCGCGGTTCGGCGGCCAGCAGATCCGCCACGCCGCTGACGCCGGTGAGCACCAGCAGACTGTCCAGGCCGGCCCGGCGGGCGCCCTCGATGTCGGTGTCCAGCCGGTCACCCACCACCAGGCTCCGGCCACCACCCCCGCGCCGAGCGGCCGTCTCGAACAGCGCCGACTCCGGCTTGCCGACCACCACGTCCGGGTCCCGCTCCAGCGCCGTCCGCAACACGGCCACCAGCGACCCGTTGCCCGGCAGCGGGCCACGTCCACTGGGCAGCGTCCGGTCGGTGTTGGTGGCGATCCAGAGCGCACCGGCCCGCACCGCGACCGAGGCCTCGGCCAGTTCGGCCCAACCCACCTGCGGGCCGTACCCCTGCACCACCGCGGCCGGGTTCTCGTCGGCCTGGGTGACCGGGGTCAGGCCGACCGCGCGCACCTCCGCGCGCAGCGCCTCCGCGCCGACCACCAGCACCGGCGCGCCAGCGGGAAGCCGGTCGCGCAGCACCTCGGCCGACGCCGCGGCGGAGGTGAGCACCTCCTCCGGTCGAGCCGGCACACCCATGCCCGTCAGCAGGGCGGCGACCTCGCTGGACCGACGGGACGCGTTGTTGGTGGCGTACGCCACCGCCACCTTCTCGTCGTGCAGCCGGGCCACCGCCTCGACGGCGCCGGGGATCGGCCGGTCGATCAGGTAGATCACACCGTCCAGGTCGAAGACGACCAGGGTGTACCCGTCGACCAGCCGCTCCCCGGCGTCCGCACTCATCGCTGCGTCGACCCCGACTCGTCGTCCCGGGCCAGAGCGGTCCGGTCGGCGCTCGTCGCGGCGTCGGACGTCGCGCTGTCGTCGGAATCGGTGTCCGGATCGGCGTTGCGCGCGGCCTCGTCCGGGTGACGGTCCTCGTCCTCGTCGTCGAAGCCCTCGTCATCGCCGGAGCGACCGACGACATCGTCCCGTTCGTCGTCGTCGAAGTCGTCGCCGTCCTCACGGTCGTCGTCGTCTTCGTCGTCCTCGTCGTCTTCGTCGTCCTCGTCGAAGTCCTCGCGGTCCTCGCCGGTCAGGTCGGCGTCCGGTTGGGCCGGGACCGCGCCGGGAGCACCCGGGCCCGCGGCGATCTCCTCCGCGGCCTCGTCCTCCTCGTCGCCCTCGATGACGACGCCGTCGAGTTCCAGCAGCCGCTCGGCGGCGTCGGTCTCACCCTCGGTGTCGACGTCGGCAGCGCGGGAGAACCACTCGCGGGCCTCCTCACGCCGGCCCACGGCGAGCAGGGCGTCCGCGTACGCGTACCGCAGTCGCGCCGTCCACGGCACCGTCGCCTCGCTGGTGAGGTCCGGGACCTGGAGCATCGCGACCGCGGCGTCCTTCTGCCCGAGGTCCCCGCGCGCACCGGCAGCGACGATCAAGAGCTCGATCGCCACGGCCTGGTCCAGCTTGTCCCGGTCAGCGCCGCGGAAGAGGTCGATGGCCCGCTCGGGCCGGCCCAGAGCCCGCTCACAGTCCGCGAGCACGGCCAGGTGGCTCTGCAGCCCACTCATCCGGTGGTACGTGCGCAGCTCGGCAATCGCCGTCTGCCACTCCCCCGCGTGGTACGCGGCCAGGCCGACAGCCTCGCGGACGGCGGAGATGCGCGACGCGAGCCGCCGCGCGGCCAGCGCGTGCGCCAACGCCTCCGCCGGATCCTCGTCGATCATTCGACCTGTCGCGACCAGGTGCCGAGCCACCGTCTCGGCGACCGGCTTGTTCAACGAGAGCAGCTCAGCGCGAACATCCTTGTCGAGGTCGGCCGCGACGATGTCGTCCGGCAGCGCCGGAGCAGAGCTACGCCCGCCCTCGAACGACTCGGAGCCGCCAGCGCGGTCGTCGCGGCGGAACTCGCCCTCGCGACGCGGCCGCTCGTCGGCCCGGGAAGTACCCGCCCGGTCACCACCTCGATAGCCGCCGCTCTCGCGGTCGCCACCCCGGTAGCCGCCGCTCTCGCGGTCACCACCCCGGTAGCCGCCGCTCTCGCGGTCGCCACCCCGGTAGCCGCCGCCGTCGCGCGACCCACTCGGCCGCGCGCCGTCACGGTCGCCACCGCGGAAGCCACCCGAACGGGGAGCGCCGGCCTCACGACGGTCACCACCGCGGAATCCGCCTTCACGACGGTCGCCGCCACGGAAACCACCCTCGCGGTCACCACCACGGAAACCGCCGCCCTCGCGGGACGCACCAGGCCGCGAACCCGCGCGAAAACCACCTTCGCGACGGTCGTCGCCCCGGAAGCCACCCTCACGACGGTCACCGCCCCGGAAGCCGCCCTCGCGCGAAGCGCTGGAGCGCGAACCATCACGGTCGCCGCCCCGGAAGCCGCCCTCGCGGCGGTCGCCACTACGGTAACCACCCTCGCGGTCGCCACCACGGAAGCCACCGCCGTCACGACGGTCGCCACCCCGGAAACCACCGTCACGGTCACCGCCTTCACGACTGTCACCGCCACGGAAGCCACCGTCGCGCGGAGCGCTGGAGCGCGAACCATCACGGTCACCGCCACGGAAGCCACCCTCGCGACGGTCACCGCCACGGAAACCACCCTCGCGCGGAGCACCGGAACGAGAGCCATCGCGGTCACCGCCACGGAAACCACCGTCGCGGTCGCCACCACGGAAGCCACCGCCCTCGCGGGACGCACCAGGCCGCGAACCCTCGCGGAAGCCGCTCTCGCGGCGGTCGCCGCCGCGGAAACCACCCTCGCGCGGAGCGCTGGAGCGAGACCCGTCCCGGTCGCCGCCGCGGTAACCGCCCTCACGCGGAGCGCCCGAGCGCGAACCATCACGGTCACCGCCGCGGAAACCACCCTCACGGTCACCACCGCGGAAGCCGCCGCCTTCGCGACGGTCACCGCCGCGGAAACCACCCTCACGGTCACCACCGCGGAAGCCGCCGCCTTCACGGCGGTCACCGCCACGGAAACCACCGTCACGCGGAGCGCTGGAGCGAGACCCGTCCCGGTCGCCGCCACGGAAACCGCCCTCACGCGGAGCGCCCGAGCGCGAACCATCACGGTCACCGCCACGGAAACCACCGTCACGCGGAGCGCTGGAGCGAGACCCGTCCCGGTCGCCGCCGCGGTAACCGCCTTCACGGCGGTCACCGCCGCGGAAACCACCCTCACGGTCACCACCGCGGAAGCCGCCGCCTTCACGGCGGTCGCCGCCACGGAAACCACCGTCACGCGGAGCGCTGGAGCGAGACCCGTCCCGGTCGCCGCCACGGAAACCGCCCTCACGCGGAGCGCCCGAGCGCGAACCATCACGGTCACCGCCACGGAAACCACCCTCGCGACGGTCACCGCCGCGGAAACCACCCTCACGGTCACCACCGCGGAAGCCGCCGCCTTCACGGCGGTCGCCGCCACGGAAACCACCGTCACGCGGAGCGCTGGAGCGAGACCCGTCCCGGTCGCCGCCACGGAAACCAGAGTCGCGGCCGCCGGCGTAGCCGCCGCTGCTGTCGCGGTCGCCCCGGTACGGGGGCCGGTCTCGGTCGTCGCGGCGTGGGCCGCGGTCGCGTCCGCCCGCACCGTCAGTACGGTCTTCGTAACGACGGGGACGGTCTCCGCCCTGCGGTCCTGAACTCACAGGTACATCCTTCCTGATTGCGCCACCAATGGCGCTACGCAGTCGAGGGCCGACCCGGATGGGGCGGCCCTCGACTGGAAGATTGTCCGGCGGCGTCCTACTCTCCCACACCCTCACGAGTGCAGTACCATCGGCGCTGGAGGGCTTAGCTTCCGGGTTCGGAATGTAACCGGGCGTTTCCCCTCCGCCATGACCGCCGTAACTCTATGAACATATCAAACAACCCCCGGGCACACACACGCGGGTGTTCGCTCGTTCAGAGTTGCACAGTGGACGCGTAGCAGCTTAGTAGTCAAGTCCTCGGCCTATTAGTACCGGTCAACTGAACCCGTTACCGGGCTTACATTTCCGGCCTATCAACCCAGTCGTCTAGCTGGGGGCCTTACCCCACAAAGTGGGTGGGATACCTCATCTTGAAGCAGGCTTCCCGCTTAGATGCTTTCAGCGGTTATCCCTTCCGAACGTAGCTAACCAGCCGTGCCCTTGGCAGGACAACTGGCACACCAGAGGTTCGTCCGTCCCGGTCCTCTCGTACTAGGGACAGCCCTTCTCAAGTATCCTACGCGCACGGCGGATAGGGACCGAACTGTCTCACGACGTTCTAAACCCAGCTCGCGTACCGCTTTAATGGGCGAACAGCCCAACCCTTGGGACCTGCTACAGCCCCAGGATGCGACGAGCCGACATCGAGGTGCCAAACCATCCCGTCGATATGGACTCTTGGGGAAGATCAGCCTGTTATCCCCGGGGTACCTTTTATCCGTTGAGCGACACCGCTTCCACTCGCAAGTGCCGGATCACTAGTCCCGACTTTCGTCCCTGCTCGACCTGTCAGTCTCACAGTCAAGCTCCCTTGTGTACTTGCACTCAACACCTGATTGCCAACCAGGCTGAGGGAACCTTTGGGCGCCTCCGTTACCTTTTAGGAGGCAACCGCCCCAGTTAAACTACCCACCAGACACTGTCCCTGAACCGGATAACGGTCCGAAGTTAGATACCCAAATCAACCAGAGTGGTATTTCAAGATTGCCTCCACCCATACTGGCGTATGGACTTCACCGGCTCCCACCTATCCTACACAAGCTAATTCGAGTACCAATGTCAAGCTATAGTAAAGGTCCCGGGGTCTTTCCGTCCTGCCGCGCGTAACGAGCATCTTTACTCGTACTGCAATTTCGCCGGGCCTGTGGTTGAGACAGTGGGGAAGTCGTTACGCCATTCGTGCAGGTCGGAACTTACCCGACAAGGAATTTCGCTACCTTAGGATGGTTATAGTTACCACCGCCGTTTACTGGCGCTTAAGTTCTCCGCTTCGCCCCAAAGAGCTAACAGGTCCCCTTAACGTTCCAGCACCGGGCAGGCGTCAGTCCATATACATCGAATTACTTCTTCGCATGGACCTGTGTTTTTAGTAAACAGTCGCTTCCCCCTGCTCTCTGCGGCCATACAACGCTCCACCCGCGCGGGGCTTCACGTCTCCGGCCCCCCTTCTCCCTAAGTTACGGGGGCAATTTGCCGAGTTCCTTAACCACAGTTCGCCCGATCGCCTCGGTATTCTCTACCTGACCACCTGTGTCGGTTTGGGGTACGGGCCGCTAAGAACTCGCTAGAGGCTTTTCTCGGCAGCATAGGATCACTGACTTCACCTGAATCGGCTCGGCATCACGTCTCAGCCTTCATGTGGTGCGGATTTGCCTACACCACGGCCTACACGCTTACCCCGGCACAACCACCGGCCGGGCTCAGCTACCTTCCTGCGTCACCCCATCGCTTGACTACTACCCGCCAGGTTCCCACGCTCCCCAACATCAACCCGAAGGTCTCCGTCAGTTCGGGTGGTTAGCACAACGAGGTTCATCAGGGACGCTCTTTCGCGGGTACGGGAATATCAACCCGTTGTCCATCGACTACGCCTCTCGGCCTCGCCTTAGGTCCCGACTCACCCAGGGCGGATTAGCCTGGCCCTGGAACCCTTGGTCATCCGGCGGAAGGGTTTCTCACCCTTCTTTCGCTACTCATGCCTGCATTCTCACTCGTGCCGCGTCCACAACTGGGTCACCCCGCTGCTTCACTCGCGGCACGACGCTCCCCTACCCATCCACACACCTGCACGCACCATCAAGGGCACGCGTGGTTAAAATGTGAATGCCACAGCTTCGGCGGTGTGCTTGAGCCCCGCTACATTGTCGGCGCGGAACCACTTGACCAGTGAGCTATTACGCACTCTTTAAAGGGTGGCTGCTTCTAAGCCAACCTCCTGGTTGTCTATGCGACCCCACATCCTTTTCCACTTAGCACACGCTTAGGGGCCTTAGCTGGTGATCTGGGCTGTTTCCCTCTCGACTACGAAGCTTATCCCCCGCAGTCTCACTGCCGCGCTCTCACTTACCGGCATTCGGAGTTTGGCTGATTTCGGTAAGCTTGTGGGCCCCCTAGACCATCCAGTGCTCTACCTCCGGCAAGAAACACGCGACGCTGCACCTAAATGCATTTCGGGGAGAACCAGCTATCACGGAGTTTGATTGGCCTTTCACCCCTAACCACAGGTCATCCCCCAACTTTTCAACGTTGGTGGGTTCGGCCCTCCACGCGGTCTTACCCGCGCTTCAGCCTGCCCATGGCTAGATCACTCCGCTTCGGGTCTAGGACACGCGACTGAATCGCCCTATTCAGACTCGCTTTCGCTACGGCTCCCCCACACGGGTTAACCTCGCCACATGCCACTAACTCGCAGGCTCATTCTTCAAAAGGCACGCCGTCACCCCGCAAGGCTCCGACGGATTGTAGGCGAACGGTTTCAGGTACTATTTCACTCCCCTCCCGGGGTACTTTTCACCATTCCCTCACGGTACTCGTCCGCTATCGGTCACCAGGAAGTATTTAGGCTTACCAGGTGGTCCTGGCAGATTCACGGCAGATTTCAGGGGTCCGCCGCTACTCGGGAACACCCACAGAAGGTCAGCAACTTTCACCTACCGGACTCTCACCGTCTACGGTCAGCCATTCCAGACTGTTCGACTAGCCACTGACTTTGTAACTCCTCGAACAAGTGTCAGCTTGTTCAGCAGGGTCCCACAACCCCGACCACGCAACCCCTGACAGGTATCAC